>JAEEZC010000004.1 GCA_016288465.1 Verrucomicrobiota bacterium
ACCCCTGCTCTAGGGCATCGCTTCGCGACTCGCCTTCGGCTCGGGGGATACCCACGGGCGTTGTTCCGCTTCCCCGCTACTACGGCCTCATCCGACTACTGCTTTCGCTTTCGCTACACGCAGTCCTCCCAAGTTCCCTTGCAGAACTTTCGAAGCACGCCGCCACCTTTGCCCCGCCGCGCCCTCTCACACCTAAACCTAAGCGTCGCAGTTGAAAGGCCGCGATCGTGATTGCGGCCTTTCAACTGCGACGCTTAGGGTAAATGCTTTCTGAATCGTGCCACGCGGGATGCATCGTCCGGTGCCGTCAGACGCGACAAACACAAAGTCGCTACTGCATTTCTCTCGTGCGTTTAGAATGTAGTCCTTGAGAGCTTCTCCCACACCTTCAAGAAGGGGAAGAATGGCCGGCAATCCTGTTTTGCTTTGCACTATTGAAATAGTACCATAGCGCCAATCCATGTCACCCAGCCTTAGGGTTGCTATATCACAGCACCTGAGACCGAATGCAGCGCCGATAAGAATGAACGCATAGTCCCTTTTGCCGCGAGGCGTATTCCTGTCTATCGATTCAAGCAACTTTGCTATATCCTCTGGCGGCATTGCAGGCAAGAGCCTGTGCCGTGTCGCGACTTTGAGCGAGAAGATAGCATTGCAGTCTATGCCGATATAACCGGAATCGGCGAGATAACGGAATGCGAGCTTCATGCCATATCGGATTGACTTGGCGTATGACACTGAGCGCATGCGCGCAATGTAATGCTCACGGATGTCTGCAAGGGTCAGCTTGTCAAGTTCATCCCTGCCTGTTTGCGCCATCCATTTGAATAACGCGCGTACGGCGGAAGCTACTCGCCTCGCCATTGTTTTGCCAGGCCAATGCCTGGATTTGATCGAGTCGAGTATTATCGCTTCTCGATTCGTAACTTCTGACCCCGCGCCTGGTTGACCGGATTGCGCGATAATGATGGTTCTATTGCCCATAACACCTCCTTGGTTTATGCTATGAGCATATTGTACCTTTCCCCGTTATCAGGGAAAAGAGTGAGTAGTAAGATTAAAGTCTGCAGCCGCGATCTTCAATTATAGCCAATAAATACAGCGGCGATGTGGAATCCTTGCCCTTTACGCCAAGTCAAACTCTATTGTCGTTTCCTGATAACGGGAAATTCCTGATAACCGACAAGCGGCGGTTACCACGTGCGACTGTCTCCCCCTCCGCTCGCCATCAGCTAAAAGCGCGGATGTGGTGCGCGGAAACTGATGGGGGTCCCCATCATGGTTGAATAAGATGAGTGTAGAGAAAGAACCACGAAACACGCGAAATGCACGAAGAGCAGTCCGGTCTTCGGTGCAGTACGAAGTGCCGGGCGCCAACGGTTCGTATTAACGCGTTTTCGCTCTTTCCTGTTGTGTTTTGCGCGTTTACAGCCCGTGTACGCAGCGTTTACTAGGCGTGTACGCGGAGTTTACTAGGCGTGTACGCGGAGTTTACTAGGCGTGTACGCGGAGTTTACTAGGCGTGTACGGGGGAGTTTTGACGTCATTACACCATAGAAGTGACGTCACTTCAATGGTATATTGACGTCACTTTACCAATGAAGTGACGTCAAAACTCCCCCGTACACAGGCGGGGAACGCCGCGTGCACCGTTAGGGAACGCCGCGTACACCGTAAGGAAACTCCGCGTACACGCGCGGGGCAAGACCCCTTCACGCACGCCGGAACCGCCGCGCCCGGACGCGCACTACAAGCCAAAGGGGGACAAATCCCCGCTCCGCTAAGCGCTTGCGCGCTTCGCAGGCAGGGCTGGAAAACCTCTATAAAAGCGAAGAAAGCAGGGCGGAATGGCCTGAGACGATGTCGGACGCCACGGATCTCGCAAAGACCGACGACCTCGCCTCGTATCCGCCCTCGTCATATGCGGACTCTACGGGAAAGTATCCGCAGGAGCCGTTCGTGAGGCACGTGCAGATAGTCATTCTAAAGGGAGAGCGCTCCCTGACGACACGGCCGACGTCGGAGAAAGGTTCGCCGGGAATGCCCGCAAACGCGACAGTGTCGCCGATCGCAACAGCCGAAAGCGGTAGATCGAACGAGTCGGGTCCGTCGGCGAGCAGAACCATGCGACCGGCCTCGGCAACGGCTGTCGTAAGCTCCATGCCGGTGAACGGAATCTCGGCGTCTCGTCCGGCCCTGTGCAGAGAGTCGTATTCCCGAGCCTTGGGAAGCTCGTCGGGGCTCGGTCTCTGGGACGGCACGCTGACCGTGCGCATGGCGAACCGCACCGGGCAGGCGGCGGCAGGCGCGCAACGTCCCCATGCAGACAAGGCCGCCGCCGCGACCACGCGTCCCATGTGCCGCGCGTGTTCGTAACCGCGGTCGACGCCGTCGAAGTCGCCATGGAGCCCTTCCCGCTCGCCCGGGCCGGGATCGACGCATACGTGGTTGACGTCGCCCTGCGCTCCGTTGAAAAGGACGCACTTCACGCCTGGCTCGGACCGTTCGAAGATGCGGCGCGAGAACGCGGGCCAGTCCCCGGAAAGCATCTCTCCGCCGACGACGTCAGGATGCGTCGCGAAGTTCACGACGGCAATGTCGTCCGCGCCGTCCCTTCTGAACCGTACGACGCGAACGGTCTCGTCGAGAAAGCCCACGGCCTCGGCTATGTCGGGGTTCCAGACGCCTGGATTGGTGCGAAGAGAGCCGTCCTTCATGCGATAGCGCCTTAGGAACGAAATGCGACGCGCCTCTGACGTGCCGACCGACATCGAGGCGGGCGCGAGGTCGGCGACGGCCATTGCGGCGACGTCGGAGAGCCTCGCCGCGAGAAACTCATTGTAGAAGTCGGTGCCGTCGAAGACCGAGGTGCGTCCGGCGTCCGCCCTGCCTGCGCCAGGGCCGGTGTGCGTGTGCGTGCAATGGACGTACACGGCCTCTTCGGGCAGGCCGGCCGCCGCGGAGACGCGGCGCCTCAGGGAGGCGCCGAACGCGACGCCCTCGATGCCGAGAAGGTCCGCCGCGACGAGCACGGCGGTCCTTACGCCGTCGGACACCGCGACCGCATTCGCCTCAAGGCAGTCCAGGACGCCTCTCGCCACGCGCCTTTCGAAATAGCCGACGACAGGCGTCCCGAGAGGCGGCGTTATGTCCACTCGCGCGAATCCCGCCCTGAAAGCTTCGCTTTCCATTGCGTGCGCCTCCTATCTGCGAGCGTCGTTGCGGACCACGAAGCCGAGCGCGTCGAGACGGGAGAACAGCTCCTTCAGCTCGCCTCTTGCGAGGCTGCGGCCGTTAGGCGCACGGCCTTCGCCGCAGTCGAGCCCGATGTACTTCATCATGCTCTTGTGCCATGTGCCGTTCGGCTTCGCCACGAGCACCTCCACGAACCGGACGATCTCGGACTGGAGCCTGGCCGCCGCCGCGAAGTCGTTCGCCTCCGCAAGCCTGAACAACTCGGCGAAATGCGCGGGGATCACGTTCTGCGACGTGCCGATGCAGCCGGAGAAGAGCCCTGTCGCAAGGGCGGAGAGCACCTGCTCGTCCGCGCCGGCGAAGAAGACGACGTCCTTCGACAGGCGGTTCTTCAGAGCCTGCACGGTCCAGTACTTGTAGTTCGTGTACTTCATGCCCTTGACGTTCTTGAGGTCGAAGAACCTCGCGTCGCGGTCTGGCACGATGTCGGCGCCAAGAGAGTAGATCATGAACGGCAGGTCGGTCGCGGACGAGATGCGCCTGTAGTGGTCGTAGGCGGCCTCGAAGCACTGGCCGAAGTAGACGGGCGCAACGGAGCTTACCCAGTCCACGCCGACCTTCGCCGCGAACCTGGCGAGCTCGACGGCGTCGTCGGTGGACATGCACCCGACGTGCGCAATCAGCTTCGCGCGTCCGCGCGCCGCCTTGACGGCCCTGGAGTAGACGCGCTTGCGCTCGTCCTGCGAAAGCAGAAAGCCCTCGCCGGTGGAGCCCGTGAGGTAGAACCCGCGCAAGCCCCTGGATATGCCGTACTCTATGGTTCGCTCGACCATCTCCTCGTTGAGCGAGCCGTCCCTGCGGAACGGAGTGTATAGCGCAGAATACGCGCCTGCCATTCCAACCAACGCTTTGTCGCACTTCTTTTCCATGCCAATGATTATAGCAGAATCACAAGCAGAAAAAGTTTCACGGATTATTTTGGCCCGATAGCAAACATTCCGGCTCCGTCACCTGCAGGCGCGGAGCGCGGGGCAGACAGAGTCGGAGTCGGGGTTAACCCATTCGAACGGGAACGTGCGGCACTTGTCGGGCTTTACGGGATTGACGAGGCAGAGATTCTCGGGCGAGAGATACGCGCACGAGCCGTCGGCGCGGCTTTTGAGCACGAGGCCCCTTCTGTCAGGCGCGAGCTCGGTTTCGTTCGCGATGAAGTCGGCCTCGCTCATGCCGAGGAACGCGGCGATCCGCGCGATCTCCGCGTCCGAAACGCGGACGATGCCGTCCTTTGTGCGGCAGCACGCGCCGCATCGCCGACAAGCGAACTTCTGCCTATCCACCATGCCGCGGACCTTCGAGACTACTCCTCAAGGCCGCGGTGCAGCGACACCGACTGCACGAGGCCGAGGCCGCACATCACGGTCACGAGGAAAGTTCGGCCCGACGAGACGAAAGGCAGGGGCAGGCCGGTTATCGGAAGAAGGCCTATGGACATCGCGATGTTCACGTAGACGTGCGCAAAGACGAGCGACGACATGCCGAGCGCGAGAAGCCTGCCTCGTCCGTCCCTTGACTTGAACGCTATCCAGCAGCACGGCAGCAGAAGCGCGAGGAAGAGGGCGAGCAGCACAAGCGAGCCCACGTAGCCCGTCTCCTCGGCGTAGACGCAGAAGATGAAGTCGTTCAGCGACACGGCGGGCGGCAGATACTTCAGGTGGTTTGTCATGCCCTTGCCGATGCCCTTGCCGGTGAAGCCGCCGGAGCCGATGGCGATCTTCGCCTGGCGCAGGTTGTAGCCCGAGCCCTGCGGATCGTCGTCGGGAAAGAGGAACACCCTTACCCGCTTGACCTGATGCTCCTTCAGCGGAGTGTACCTGAGAATCGCCTCGCGGCGCTCGGCCGGCACGCCCGGCTTTTCGGCCTCGTACACGGCGCACAGCACGGCCATCACGGTCAGGGCGCCAGCCGCGACCATCAGCGCGAGCCCGCGCCGCCACACGCCGCCGGCGAACATCATCACCAGTATCGCGGGCGCAAGCGTCAGAGTCGTCCCGAGGTCCGGCTCCGCCAGAATCAGCGCGCATGGCGCGCCGACAAGAAGCGCGGAGACGAGGAATCCGCGGAAGGTCGGCCTCAGCCGGCAGAACCATTCGTCCCCGCCGCCCAGAAGCGACGCGACAAGCGCTATCACGCAGAGCTTCGACACCTCGCTCGGCTGGAAGAACCAGAGCCATCTGCAGCCGCCGTAGACGGTATCGCCGACGAAGAGCACCGCGACAAGCATTGCGAGCGCGCCCGCGTAGAGAGGCCATGCCAGCAGCTCGAGGAAGCGGCGGTAGTCCGTGAAGGCCAGCGAGAGATAAAGCACCAGCCCAAACGCCGCGGCCTGCAGATTGCTGATCCACATTCCGTGGAAGCGCTGGTCGCGGGCGTTGCCGGCGGACCATATCGCGACGGTGCCGACCGCCACGAGCGCCAGCATCGCGGCGAACATTATCCAGTTGAATCTCTTGACCTTCTCGAGCATTGCGAAATCTCCAGGCTCAGCCGCCGTCGGCGTCCGGCCCTGTCCGTCCGCTCTCGCCGAACACGGCCTTGAGGACCGCCCCGACCTTGGGAGCGGTCGTGCCGCCGCCGGACTCGCCGTTCTCGACGACCATCGCGACCGCGATCGTCGGACTGGCCGCGGGAGCGTACGCAATGAACCACGTGTTCTTGCGGCGCGTAGCCCCTCGCCCTATCTCCGCCGTGCCGGTCTTGCCGCACACTTCCGCCGCGACTCCTTCGCCGGCGCGCCAGCCGGTGCCGCGCGACGAGCCGTCGCCCGCGACAACCATCCGCATGCCGCTCCTGACG
Organism: Verrucomicrobiota bacterium; assembly: GCA_016288465.1. Classification (GTDB taxonomy): domain Bacteria; phylum Verrucomicrobiota; class Kiritimatiellia; order RFP12; family UBA1067; genus UBA1067. The sequence goes on from JAEEZC010000004.1 coordinate 6,049, forward strand.
ACCGCAAGCTGCGCTTTGGAAAACGGAATGGGGCGAAGCTCGGGCGAAAGGCCCTTCTTGAGGCGCGGGGTGGCGAGCATGCCCGTGCCGAGCGCACCGGCGACGCGCGCCATCTGAAGCGGAGAAACCAGAAGCATCCCCTGGCCTATCGACATCTGCGCCAGGTCGCCCTGATACCACCTTTCGTGGTACATGCTCGACTTCCATCCGGAGTCCGGGACCACGCCGGCCATGTCCACGCCAAGGTCCAGCCCCGTCTTCGAGCCGAGGCCGAACGCGCGCGCCGCGCTCATGACGGCGTTTGTGCCGACGCTCATCGCAAGGCTGCAGAAATACGGATTGCAGCTCTTCATGAGCGCGTGGCGCATGTCGACCGGCCCGTGGCCCCATCGGCTGGAGCAGTGAAGGCGCATAAGGCCCAGCTCGAACACGCCGTCGCAGTCGTACGTCTCGGACGGCGAGAAGCCCGACGAAAGGCCCGCGAGAGCGGTGATTGGCTTGAACGTCGAGCCGGGCGCGTATGCGCCGCCGCTCGCCCGGTTCAGAAGAGGCTCGGACGGGTCCTTCGCGTAGCGCTCGTAGAGCCCGGGACGCAGAACCGGCACGAAGTCGTTCGGATTGAAGCCCGGCGCGCTCGCCATCGCGAGAACTTCCCCGTTGCGCGGATCCATGACGACGCACGCGCCCTTGAGGCCCGAAAGCTCGCGCTCGACGACCGCCTGCAGCCGCGCGTCGATGGCAAGCTCAAGGTCGGGGCCCTTCCTGGACTCGACGACCGTCCACTCCCTGATCGCGAAGCCCCGCGCGTCGACAAGGATCTTCCTCTCTCCGCCGACGCCTCGCAGAAAGCTGTTGTAGTACACCTCGAGCCCGGCGCGGCCGCGCATCTCAGGCATGAAGAAGTTGAACTTCTCGTCGCCCGCTATCGCCTCGCCGCGGTCCCGGCCGACGTATCCGAGAAGATGGGCGGCGAGGGCGCCCTTCGGATACACTCGCTCGTCGGTCTCGCGCACCTCAAAGCCCGGGAACTCGCGTTCGCGCTCCGAAAAGACCGCGAGCTCGCGCTCCCCGACGTCGCGGAACGCCACAAGCGGCAGTGCCAGCGACTCGCGCACGTGCCGGCGTATCGCGGCCTCCGAACAGTCCGGCGCGCGGCCTATCGCCTCGCCCACGAGCGCCGCCGAGCCGACAATGCCATTGATCGTCTCGTCCCACGTCTTCTTCTGGAACGACTCGGGATAGCACACGATCGAAAGCGACGGTCTGTTCTCGGCGAGCACTTCGCCGTTGCGGTCCAGTATGCGCCCTCTCGCCCCGCACGTCTGGACGCGCCGCACCGACTGCCGCGCGTTCGCGTAGCCGTACGCCGCGGAGTCGGTGACCTGAACCTCCTTCAGCTTTACCGCGAGCACGGTGAAGCCGAGCAGGAACAGCGCCGCCGTCGCCCAGCAGACGGCGCCAGACACGATGTCCGACTCCTGAGGCTCACCCCTCTTCATCGGCAGCAGCCTTCCTTTCGACAACCCTGAGAAGAGGCGCCACCACTCCGTACGCCAAAAGACCGAACGGAATCGCGACAAGAGTGCGGCCGAACACGCTGCCCTGCAGACCGGTCGCCCAAAGGCAGAGCCACCCCTGATAGACGGGGAACGACACGGCGGCGACGACCGACGGAAGGCGCGACCAGCGCACCAGCACGACGACGAGCAGAAAGTAGCTCGCGCTCGTCATGAACGGCAGGCCGGAAAGAGAGTCCTCGACCGCGCCTGCCGAAAGGGCGAAGAGAACGGGCAGCGCGGCCGGCGGACGCATCGCCACAACCGGCAACATCGCCAGGAGCGCCGGAAAGCCGACGCCGAGCGCCTTCGGCAGCAGCTCCTCCGCCGCTGCGCCGATGACAAGCGCAACGAGGGCTAGCACAAAGCGGACGGTGCTGTTATTCACGGCGGATGAAGACGTCTTCGAGCGTTGTGAAATCGACGGACGGCAGAACCTCGCCTTCGGACACGTACGTGCCGACTTGCAGCCCGCGCGGAAAGACCCCTCCAAGGCCGGACGTCATGACGCGCGAACGCGGCGGCACGTCCTCGGCGTCGCGCAGATACTTCATCACCAGAAGGTCGTCGCCGCCGCCCATCACTATTCCGCGCGGCTTGCGGCCATCGGTCGTCTCTATCTCGCACGCGACCTTGACCGAGGGGTCCGTAAGGAGCGTGACCTCCGACGTGTGCGGAGTGACGGAAGTGACACGCCCTACGACGCCCTCGGGAACAACGACGACTGCGCCCAGCGCAACGCCGTCCAGCGAGCCCTTCCCCGCGCGAATCGTGGCGTGCGCCGCGGCGGCGGCGCCTCCGGACGACAGGACATAGGCAGGCAGCCATTTGCCCTTGCTGCGCGACGCATAGCCAAGAGCCTGTCTGAGGCGTTCGTTTTCCGCCTCAAGACGGTCCATGTCGTCGCGGACAAGGGAAAGCGCCGCGAGCTCGCGCCGCAGACGCTCGTTCTCGGCCCTCGACTCGGCGCCCCTGACAAGGCCGACGGCACGGGACCACACTCGTCTGGAGAAAAGGGAAACCGCGCGTTCGACAGGATAAACGGCTTCGACCCCCGCCGAACGGAACAAAAGAAAAACCAGCGCTAGGACGACCCCCAGCGCGATTGCTGTCCATGCGCCGGCGGCCCGGGCCTTCACGACGCCCGCTTGTTCTTGGCGAGGAAGTCCAGCTCGTTCATCACGACGCCCGTTCCCTCGGCAACGGCCGAAAGCGGATCGTCCGCCACGACGACAGGAAGCCCCGTCTGCGCGGCAAGCAACTTGTCGAGGCCGCGCAGCTGCGAACTGCCGCCGGAAAGCACAAGGCCGCGGTCCACCAAGTCGGCCGCAAGCTCGGGCTCGCAGCGGTCAAGCGTCGAACGGACCGCGTCGACGATCAGGGCGACGGTGTCCTTGAGCGCGTCGCGGATCTCCTCGGATGTTATCGTGAGAGTCTTCGGAAGGCCCGCGACGATGTCGCGGCCCTTGATTTCCATCTTCATCTCCTCGCCAATCGGATAGGCGCTGCCGATGGTCACCTTAATCTCCTCGGCCGTGCGCTCGCCGATCATGAGGTTGTAGACGCGCTTGATGTGGGCCATGATCGCCTCGTCCATCGCATCGCCGCCCGCCTGGCGAGCGGAATAGCTGTGGACGATACCGGCAAGCGATATGATGGCGACCTCGCAGGTGCCGCCGCCGATGTCGACGATCATCGAACCGGCAGGCTCCGAAACAGGGAGGCCCACGCCAATCGCCGCGGCCATCGGCTCCTCGACTAGGAACACCTCTCCTGCGCCGGCGTCGTGCGCGGCTTCTTCAACCGCGCGCTTCTCGACTTCCGTTATCCCGGAAGGCACGGCGACGACCAGTCTGGGCCTGATCTTGAGGTGCTTGGTGAGAAAATGCTGAGGGCAAACCTTCTCGATGAAGTACTTGAGCATCGCCTCGGTAATGTCGAAATCTGCGATAACTCCCGACTTCATCGGCCGAATCGCCACAATATTGCCAGGTGTGCGCCCGAGCATGCGGCGCGCCTCCTCGCCGACGGCAAGAACGCGCTTGGAACCGGCCTGAATGGCCACGACGGATGGCTCCCTCAGGACAATGCCGCGGTTCTTCGCGTACACAAGCGAGTTGGCGGTACCGAGATCGATACCTATATCCGTTGAAAAAAGCTGCTTGATGCCAAACATTTAGCTATCCCTAGTGCGGTTTTCACATATTTTATCGAATTTTTTCCTTAAGGTCAACAGCGCACGCCGCCAAAAAGCGCGCCGCCGGACACTATTCTCGCACTTGCTTCTGGGCGCGGCGCTCGGGAAGGTTCTCTTCGGGAGCGACGTGAAGCTTGACGATGCGTGTCTGGGCAAGCCTGCGAACCGCCAGGACCAGGTCGGACGACGTCTTCATCTTGGCCGCGAAGTCCCTGGCACCCGTCACTTTCTCGCCGTTCACCTCCGTAACAAGCTCGAACGGCTTGAGGCCCGCAACGGCGGCCGGCGAGCCCGGCTTCACCTTCGCAATCACGACGCCCGGCTCGTCGTCGGCGAACTTGAAGAACCGGCGGACTTCGAACGTCATGTCCCTTACGGAAAGCCCGAGCGACCTGTTGCGGGACTTCCCCGCGTTCCTGTAGTGCACGGGCGCAGGCTCAAGCGATATCGGCACCTCACGGCGCTGCCCGTCGCGCGCATACACGAGCGTAATCGTGGCGCCGGCCCCGAAAGTCGTCATCAGCTTGTTCAGCTGGTTCTCGACGTCCGGCCAAGGAGTTGCCGACGGAGAGAAGGAATAGTCGCTTGAGAAGTACGCAAAAAGGTCGCGGACCGGCGAATAGTCGTTCTCGGCCTCAAGCTCGCGCTCCGCCTCGTTCCCGCGCCTCACCGCAAGCAGAACGTCCCCCACGGCCAGGCCGGCCTTCTCCGCCGGCGAGCCCGCATACACCTCGGTGACGTACGGAGGACGCGAATATCTGCCAAGGAAGCTCTGCGCCTTCCTCTCGCGAGCGAGCGCGTCCGTAAGGCCCACGGTCTCCACGCCGAGCCAGACAAGCCTGTTGCGATCCTCCTCGCGCCTCGGCGCGAACTCGGGGTTCACGCCCTCTCCGGCCATGAAGCGGACGAGGTCGGAGGTCGCGACACATTCGGACTCGTCACGCGACCAGCGGTCGGCCGTGTAGCGGCGGGACAGGGCGAACGACGCTATGCGCCCCTCCGAATCCAGCACGAACGCCGTCTGTCCGCGGCTGTACCGGCTTCTCGACCAGGAGCCTTCGACTGCTGGCGCATATCGCGCGCCGCGCAGATAAGAGACGCCGCAGAACCGGCCGAGCGCGGCCGTCGGCACCACGCGCCCGTTCTCGTTCTCGACCGACATGCTCCAGGACGGGGAGTTGTCGAAGTCCTCCGCCGCCGACGACGAGACTTCAAGAGGCTGCAGCTTCCGGGCGAACGCCTTCGGCACGTCGAAAAGGACCGCGTTCCATTCGGCGAGAGCGCCGGCGAAAACGAGATTGGTGGTCGTGCCGTCGGGGAAGGTCGCCTCCACCTTGGATATGCGCGAAATCTTGTCGCCTCCGAGATCGACCGGGACTATCACGCGCCCTCCGACCGCGAAGCCGAGCGCGTCGATCTCGTTCTTGCCGGCGTTGTCGCCGCGCCCGTAATAGCGCACGACCACATAGTCGTTCCGGGAATCGCTCTTGTCCTCGGCCTCAAGGCGGAACAGCACGCCAAGGGTTGCGGACGCGACGCGTCGCTCCATCCACTCCGCCTTCTTCTCGTACGAGTCGGCGGGGCTGCGCTTCCAGTCGTCCGGCGTGTCGACGGCGGGGCCGGGGCCCGCCAGCTCGACTCTTGCGCCGAACTCGAGCCCGACGGGACTGCCGTCCTTGTCCAGATAGAGCGCATTGCGGTCGCCGCGGCGGAACGTTCTGCCTGTCGAAGCGACTACCGTGACGCCGTCGTTCGTGCCGAGGGGACGCGAATCGACGACCATCGTGTCGCCTTCCCACCGCCACCGCAGCTTCTCAACGGGTTCGCCGCGGCCGAACCTGAGCGGAGTGACGCCCTTAAGCGGGCGCTCGGCCTTCAGCATTACTGCGCCGCGATCCTCGAACCTGCCGTCCTCGACGGCCGAGACGACGTCGCCATTGAAGAGAAGCTCGATTCTGTCCAGATGCCTGGCGCGCACCAGAGGATCGGCGACGAGGAATGAGTCGGGCGATACCGCGAAGGCGGGGAAGCGTTTGGCCTTCCCGTACTCCGATATCCCGTCTCCCTTGCCGCGCTCGTCCTTCTTGTACCAGTAGGCCGCGGTGGCGACGCACGAAAGGTCATTCGAGGGGAACGCGACCGCAAGAACTGCGGCTACGACTGCCGAAACCATGTGTCATTCCTCCTTTTCGGTGTCTTCCGCGTAGTCAAGCACAAGCGTCGTCGTGCGTCCGGCCCGCAGGATGACGATCGGCGTCCTGGTGCGGTCGGGAATGCCGACGAGAGAGTCGGCATATGCGGACCTTACGTCGGCAATGCTCCTGACCTGCTTGCCGCCCACCGAAAGCACGATGTCCTTCTCGCGGAAGCCGCAGTTCTCGGCGTTGCCGTCCCAGAGCAGGCCGGAGATGTAGATGCCTCCGTCCGGCGCGAAGAAAGCTAGGTCGGGATTGTAGAACCTGTTGATCTCCTTGGCTGTGAAGCCCCAGCGCTCGCAGACGAACTCCTCGCCCTCGACCATGCCCTTCTCCGTCGGCGCGACGGACACGTCGACCGGCCGGCCGTCCCTCACAATCGAAAGAGTGCACGGCTTGTCGAACTCCTTGCGCCCGAGAACGCGCTCGATGCGCGGTACGTCCTCCCAGAAGCGCGCGGTCACCTTCTCACCGTCGATCGCGACGAGCAGGTCGTTCGGACGCAGTCCCGCGCGTTCTGCCGGCGACCGCTGCTCGACGTCGGCGACGAGGGCGCCGGCCTCGGCGTCGAAGCGTATGTTGCGCTTGAAGTCCTCCAGAGGCTGTATCTTGAAGCCGAACCACGCCCAGTGCGCCTCGCCGAACTTGCGGAGGTCCGGCAGAATCTCCAGTATCGTCTCGGTCGGGATTGTGAAGCCCTGGGCGCCGAGGATGTTGCCGCGGGCGTTCAGGCCGACGACACGGCCGGACGTGTCGACGAGGGGGCCGCCCGAGTTGCCGGGCGATATCGCGGCGTCTGTCTGATACCAGAGCGTGTAGTCGCCGCAGTCCTCGAGGAACCGGTCGTTGCACGAGACGATGCCCATCGAGACGGATCTGGCAAGGCCCCACGGCGCGCCCATCGCGAGAACGACCTCGCCCACTTCCAGCCTGCGCGGCGAAAGCGAGGCGACGGGCGGAGGCGTTTCGCCCTCGGGCATCTCAAGTCTGAGAAGCGCGATGTCGAGGTCCTTGTCCTTGCCGACGACCTTCGCAGGGAAGGAGCGTCCGTCGGCAAGCTGGCAGCGGACCTCGCTTGTCTTGTCGATGACGTGGTGGTTTGTCAGCACTTCGCCCTCGGACGATATGACGACGCCGGAGCCGGACGCGACGCCGCGCCTGTTGCGGCCGGACTCGGTGTCGTTGTGGATGACCCGTATGAAGACGACCGACGGCGCGACGGCGGCCTTCGCCTCTGCGACGACCTGCCTGAAGTCGGGCGCGGTCGTCACGCATCCGGCAAGCGCCGCAAGGCCCAGAACGAGCGAAAGCTGTCTCAGATGGCTCATATGGCCTGTCTGATGGCCTTTATGCGCTTCATCGTGCCCGCGAACATCTCCGGCGTCTGGCTCTGCGCGCCGTCGCACTTCGCATGCGGCGGATCGTTGTGGACCTCGATTATGAGTCCGTCGGCCCCGATTGCCGTCGCAGCGACCGCCACCGAGTCAACCATCCACGCATGCCCCGTCGCATGCGAAGGATCGACGACCACGGGCAGATGGGAGAGCCTGTGCAACACCGTGACCACGCCAAGGTCGAGCGTGTTCCTGAGCGCCGTCTCGAACGTGCGGATGCCGCGCTCGCACAGAATGACGTTGGGGTTTCCCGACGCCATTATGTACTCGGCGCTCATCAGAAGCTCCTGCAGCGTCGCGGACATGCCGCGCTTGAGGAGAATCGGCTTCTTGGTGTAGGCGCCGACCTCCTTCAGCAGGTTGAAGTTCTGCATGTTCCTCGCGCCGATCTGTATGACGTCCACGTCGTTGAAGTGCTCTATGTCCTTGAACTCCATCAGCTCCGTGACTATGGGAAGGCCCGTCTCCTTCTTCGCGAGGGAGAGGAGGCGCAGCCCCTCCTCGCCAAGGCCCTGGAACGCATACGGCGACGTGCGCGGCTTGAACGCCCCGCCGCGCAGCATCGTCGCGCCCGCGGCCTTGACAGCCTTGGCGATGCCGACGATCTGCTCTTCGGTCTCGACGCTGCACGGACCGGCGATGACGGCGAACTTGCCGCCGCCGACCGGAACTCCCCCGCAGTCGACGACCGAGGGGTCCGGATGGAACTTGCGGCTCGCCGACTTGTACGGCTCCTGCACGCGCTGGACGCTCTCGACGACCTCAAGCGCCTCTATCAGGCCGGGGTCGAGCCGCGACACGTCGCCTATGCAGCCGATTATCGTCTGGAGGGAGCCCTTCGACACGCTCGGCGTTATGTTCTTTGTCTTGAGCAGGGTGAGCAGGCTTTCGACCTGCGACTCCTGCGCGTCCTTTTTGACTACTATTATCATCTTGTCGTACCTTTCTTGTAAGAGCCCTTTACTTCGCCCGGCATCAGAAGAACGTCATCTGCCCCGGAAGCTCGGACAGCTTTCTGCGAGGCTTCCTGACCGTCCGCTGCCGATTGACGTCTATCTCGTTCGCCTCTAGGTTCTTCAGAATCTCGTTCGCCCTGGAGACCACCTCCTGAGGCAGGCCCGCCATCGCGCCGACATGAATGCCGAAGCTCTTCTCGGCGACGCCGGGCGCGATCCGCCTCAGAAACACAACCCTGCCTCCGTCGTCCTTCACCTTGACGGTGAAGTTCTTCACGCCCGGGAACGCGTCCGCGAGGTCGGTGAGCTCGTGGTAGTGCGTCGCGAAAAGGGTCTTCGCCTTCGCGGACGCCTTGCCGTGGAGGTATTCGGCGACGGACCACGCAATGGAAATGCCGTCGAACGTCGATGTGCCGCGCCCGATCTCGTCCAGCACGATCAGCGAGCGCGGCGTGGCGTTGTTGAGTATGTTCGCGGTCTCCTGCATCTCGACGAGGAACGTGGATCTGCCCCGCGCAAGATCGTCGCCGGCGCCTATGCGCGTGAATATGCGGTCGAGCACGCCCATCCTCATCGACGCGGCGGGAACGAAAGACCCCATCTGCGCCATTACCGCAAGCGTCGCGACCTGGCGTATGTATGTGGACTTGCCCGCCATGTTCGGCCCCGTGATTATGGCGATCTGGTCCGTCGTCGTGTTGAGATGCGCCGAGTTCGGGACGAACGGCTCCGCGTCCGGAAGCTGCTCGATGATCGGATGCCTTCCGTCCACGATGTCCAGCTCGTCGGAATCGTCCACCTGAGGCCGCACGTAGCCCGCCGCCAGCGCCCGGTCGGCGAACGCGAGCGTCGCGTCAAGCTCGCCGATGGTCGCCGCCGCCTCCTGTATCTCGACTGTCTTCGCCGATATCTCCGAGAGAATGTCCCTGAACAGCCTCTGCTCGATCGCGATGGACTTGTCCGTGGCGCCAAGCACCTTCTGCTCGTACTCCTTCAGCTCCGGCGTCACATACCTCTCGCCCGTGGTGAGCGTCTGCCGGCGTATGTAGTCAGCCGGCGCCTGCGCCACGAAAGACTTCGGTATCTCGATGAGAAAGCCGAATGCCGGCACATGCTTCACCTTCAGCTTCGAAATTCCCGTGCGGGCCTGCTCCCTCGCCTGGAACTCGGCAAGCCAGCGATGCCCGTCCGCCGCAATGCCGCGAAGCTCGTCCAGCTCCGCGTCGTAGCCTGGCGCGATGAAGCCGCCGTCCGCAAGCATCACGGGCGGGTCGTCGGCTATCGCCCTGTCGATGAGGTCCACGATTCCCGGCTGAGGCGCAAGAGCGCCCATCCGTCCGGAAAGCCCCATCCTGTCTAGGACGCCCACGAGGTCCGGCACCGGACGCAGCGATCCGGCGAGCCCCCTGACGTCGCGCGGATTGGCCCTTCCGGAATCGACCTTCTGCACAAGCCTTTCGAGGTCCCTCACGCCTGACAGAAGCGAGCGGAGGCTCGAAAGCGCCGCGCGGTCGTCCACAAACGCCTTTACCGTGTCCAGGCGCGCGTTCACGTCTGACGCCCTGGCAAGCGGACGGGCTATCCTGTTGCGCAAAGCCCTCGCGCCCATGGGCGTCTTGGTCACGTCGAGCACTCCGAACAGTGACGCGTCCTTAGGCACGTCGCCGACCGGCAGCAGCTGCAGATGGCGGATCGTTCCGGCGTCCAGCACAAGCGCGTCGTCGGAATGCCGCAGGGATATCTTGCGCACGTGCGCAAGCGAGTGGCGCAGCGTCGTCCCGACATAGTAGAGCAGCGCACCTGCGGCGGAAATCAGGTCCGTCTTGCCCGTAAGCCCGAATCCGTCAAGCGAAAGCACCTTGAAGTGGCGCGTCAGCGTGTCGTACGCCGCGTCCGTCGAGAACGTCCAGCGGTTGTCGTCGCATGGCTCGAGCATCTCGGCGGGACGGTAGCGTTCGAGCGCCTCGCCGAGCTTCGACTGGTCGGCGAACTCCTCGACGACGAACTCCCCCGTCGAAAGGTCGAGCAGCGCAAGGCCGAGCCCGCTCACGGCCGCCGCGTACGTGTTGCACGTCTCGTCAAGCAGCCCGTCCTCAGTGACGGTGCCGGGCGTGACGATCCGCGTGACCTCGCGGCGGACGAGGCCCTTGGCCGTCCTCGGATCCTCCACCTGGTCGCACAGCGCGGCGGTCTTGCCCGCCCTTATCAGCTTCGCCAGATACGACTCCACGGCATGGTACGGCACGCCGCACATCGGCTGGTCGTTGCGGTGCGTAAGCGTCGCGCCGAGTATCGGCGAGGCCGTTATCGCGTCCTCGCCGAACATCTCGTAGAAGTCGCCAAGCCGGAACATCACTATGGCTCCGGCGGGCACCTCGCGCTTGATTGCGAGGTACTGGCGCATCATTGGTGTTAGTTCTGCCGCCATCGGCTACTCCAGTCTCGACTTCTGCCGCGGATCGAAGGCGTCGCGGAGCCCCTCTCCGACCATCACGGCCAGAAGCATTACGATGAAAAGCGCAAGCGCCGGAAAGAGGACGAGCCACCAGGCGCCGCGGAACTGCTGGGCCTCCTGCATAAGCTCCCCGCAGCTCGGCGTCAGCGGAGGCAGCCCGAAGCCGAGAAAGTCAAGCGCGGCGAGAGAGCCGATCGCGCCGATGAGGAGAAACGGGAAAAGCGTGACGAGCGGCGTCAGGGCGTTCGGCAGTATGTGCCCGAAGATGATGCGCGAGGCCGGAAGGCCCTGCGCCCGCGCTGCGTCGACGAACGAGCGCGTCCTCAGCCGCAGGAACTCCGCGCGGACGTAGTACGAGACCGTTATCCAGTTGAACGCCGCATAGCACACGAGCAGCACCGCGAACGACCGGCCGACCGTCGAGCCGACGAATATCATGACGTACAGAAACGGCATGGCGCTCCACACCTCGGTGAACCGCTGCGCCAGAATGTCCGTAAGCCCGCCGAAGTAGCCCTCGACCGCTCCCGCCACCAGCCCCGCCAGCATGCCGGAGAACGCAAGCAGCAGCCCGAACACAAGCGCTATCCTCATGCCGTGCACGACTCGCGAGTAGACGTCGCGCCCTCCTGCGTCTATGCCGAACGGATGCTCCCAGACTGGACGGAACGGGAACGACACCTCCGGCGCAGGCAGCTCCCGCACCGTCGCCGCCGGCGGCTCGACAGGCTCAAGGAACACTCTCGTGTACCCGTCCCTCCGCCTGGTCCTCGCCCTGTACCCCGGCAGCGAGCGCCATCCGCCAAGCTCGCCGCGAAGCCGCTCCGGGCCCTCGTAGTCGACGATCTCCCCTTCGTCCGTCAGGCTGAAGCGCGCCGTCTCGACGCTGTACTTCGTCTCCGTCTCCGGAACCCGGTACTTCTCCAGCGACTCCGTCGGCACCACCGCCTTCGGATCCCACGGGCACACCAGCTCGGCGCAGAGGCAGAACACGAACACGCCCGAAAGCGCAAGTAGCGAATACCACGCCCGCCTGATTCGCCTGAAGGCCCGAAACCTTCTCGCCGTCAATGGAGATACAAGGGTCATTTTCCGGCAAAGTCTATTCTCGGGTCTATGATCATGTAGAGGACGTCGCTCAGCAGGTTGCCCGCCAGCTGGAAGCTCGCCGTAAGGGAGAGGAGCGCGAGGAACACCGCGTAGTCGCGGCCTATCAGCGCGTCCCACGAAAGACGGCCCATGCCGGGAATGTCGAACACCGTCTCTATGATGATCGAGCCGGCGAACACAAGCCCTATCATCGGGCCAAGACCCGTCGCGACCGGCACGAGCGCGTTGCGCAGCGCGTGCCGCCATATCGCCTGACCGCGCGTGGCGCCCTTCGCTATCACGGTGCGCACGTAGTCCGCGGATATCTGGTCGAGAAGCGAGTTCTTCACGAGAAGCGTAAGCATCGCGAACGAGCCCGCGACATAGCAGCAGACCGGAAGCGCCATGTGCCACAGCCTGTCGGCGAAGGCCCTCCAGGCCGACGGCGGCACGTCGAAGTCGCTCGCAACCCCGCCCACCGGAAACACGTCCCACATCCCGTCCACAGTGCCACAGAAGAGCGTCTTGAGCAGCATCGCGAGCGCGAACGGAGGCACCGCGTATGCCGCGAAGACGACCAGGGACGAGACCGCGTCGAAGGCCTGCCTGTGACCAAGGGCCTTCGCTATGCCCAGGGGAATGCAGATCAGATACGTCAGCACGAACGCGGCAAGGCCGAACCAGAGCGACACCGGTATGCGCGAGCGTATGAGCTGCCACGCCGTCTTGTCCGGATGGTCGTAAGAAGGCAGGGAAAGGCCCATTCTGTTCTTCGCCAGCCACGTCCAGTACTGCGCGAGAAGCGGCTTGTTGAAGCCGAACTGGGCCTCAAGCTCGCGCCTGTACTCGTCTGAGACCTGCGACGCGCCAACCGAGCGCGCGCCCGCCTCGCCCGCGGCGCTCTGCGCGGCCAGGCCCTTCATGCGCATGAGGCGCATCTCCACCGGCCCGCCAGGAAGGAACCTCGTAAGCGCAAAGCAGACGACCGTGATGCCGACGAACGTCGGAATCGCCAGCAGAAGCCTCCGCATCAGATACGCCAGACGGTCCATAGCAGGATTGCGGCAACCTCCCTCAGGCGTCGAGGCGCACTCTCAAAGACCCAATCCTGGCAGCCGTGTTCACTATCGACGGATCGCCCCCGGAGCCGACCACTTCGTCTGACGCCGCACCGTGAAGCCAGACCGACGACGCCGCGGCAAGAAACGGATCGCCCTTCAGATACGCCCATCTGGCGCCTATCGTCCCCGCCAGAAGATCGCCCATCCCGCCAAGCGCCATGAACGGATTGCCCGTCCCGTTCTCGTACGTGCGCGCGCCGTCCGCGGACACCACAAGAGTCCTGTGGCCCTTCAGCACTACCGTCGCGCCGTAACGATCGACAATCTCCCTCGCAGCCGCAAGACGGTCCGCCGCGACCTGCTCGCGCTTTACGCCGAGAAGCCTCGCCGCCTCCCCTTCGTGTGGCGTAAGGACAATCTCCTGCCCTTTCGCCGGATCATACCCGTCGCTTCTACCGTACCAGTTCGCGAGTATGGAAAGCGCATCGGCGTCCAGCACAAAACGTCCGCACGAGCCCGAAAGCAGACGGGAGACGATGACCTCCGTGTTCACCGAGACTCCAAGGCCCATGCCCGCGATCGTCACGTCCGCCTTCGGCGGCACGCATGTCGCGGTCAGCTTCGTGAACGTCGCCTCGGGCAGCAGGGAACCCGCCGCTATGCGCGACGCATCGGGAACCGCAAGCTGGACGAGCCCAGCACCGGCAGCGCGGGCGCCGAGGCCGGCAATCACAGGCGCATTGATGTACCGCCCCGAGCCTCCGACGACCGTGACCGTGCCAACAGTGTACTTGTTGGCATCGCACGGCCTAGGAACAAAGCCATTCTTGAGCTCCTCGGGCAAATCCATATGGCGTATTATACCAAAAAACGGCGACTTCGGGCGCAAATGCGAGTCTGAGCAGCCGTTTTGCGTCTACGACGATCTTCAAAGTCACTTCCCGCCAGTCACATCTTCGGCGATCCAGCTGATGTTGTTGAGCTGGTTGGTGGGCAAAGACTCAAGTCTTTGAACAATCTGCGTAGCATTCGATCTCTCCCAAACGAATCCCTGTTTCTAAGTGGAGGTGTTGGCGGCGTATCCTCCGTAATGAGATCATCAGGCTCCACGAAATAAAGCCACCGTTCAAGACGCTTCTGAAAGGCGGAAACCTCGTCTTACAATTTCATATATGTACGACGCAGCATCTGCATCCTCGCCGATGTCTGCTGCAAACAGAAGTTTTCCCTCCTTGAAAGCGCATTTGACCCTTCGACGCCTATTTCCGTCACCATCAAGCGCGAAAACATCGAAATCACCAGCTTTCAGGGACAGCGCCACCTTCGCCCTGCCGTTTCGCATCAAGTGCGGCAGAGCGCCCCACGCGGTCAGGACGCTCATCTTGTCGTCTTCGTACGTAGTCCCCGTGTTCTGCACGTCGGTCAGGTGCGTAAGGAGAATTCGCGCCGAATCCACAAGCGGCTTTCCGTCAAGGGAACTGGCCCACACCGTCGCGGGTACGTCGCCGCAGTCCACCATGAGACACCCGGCACGCATTCGCCCGCCCTCCGTGAAGAGGCCGCATGTCCTCGGAGTGTCAATCGTCATCGTTCCCGCCTTTCCGTCCAAAGCGAGCGACTTCTCTTCCCCTACGGCAAGATCCCGCCGCAGGAACAAGCACATCGTCGCCCGCTCGGAAGCGAGCAGCAACGGGTCGCCCGAAAGGTCGAAATACCCCATCGCCTTCTTCTCCGGCGTCTTCACGCCGACGATGTCGTGACTCCACGCAAAGCGCCAGAGTCCGTCCCATCCGTGCTGCGCCGCCCACGCGCCGGTCAAAACGCCTCCTACGCAGCGAAACCTCCCCGGCGCGGCGAAGTTCCATTCCGTTATGGTGAACGGCCGGCCTCCCAGTCTGCATCGCTCCGCCTGTGCGACACCCCGCGGCTCCTTGCCGCGCAGCGGGTTTGCGTTGGGACACGAACTCGGCAGACGCCACTGCTGCTCAAGAAACCTCGGATGGTCCACGTAGAAGTGCATGTCTACGTAGTCGAACTTCCGTCGGCAGCTTACCCATACCGGATTCATGCTTCCTCCGTTAAGATCCGTCAAGGGGATTCCGCTGCCGACCTCTTCGCGAATCACCTTTCTCATCATGGCGAAGAACCTGTCCTCGGCGGCTTTGGCCTGAGCCAGCTCGTCCTGCGAAAGTCTGCGACTGTTGTCAGGGCAGTTCTCGTTCACGAGAGATATCCCGACAATCCCCGGTTCGTCAGCCCAGCGTCTGCCCGTATACGGGTTGACATGCGTCAGCCATTCCCTGGCGAACCGCACGAGATTCGCCGCCGCCACGTCGTTCGTGCGCACGACGTCCTTGAACTCGTCCATCTCGAAGCTGCCGACCCTGTCCACTCCGCCCTCGCGGTAGGGGACTCGGCGCGAAACGTACAGGTCGGTCGTTACGTATATTCCGTTCTCGAAAAGCGCTGCGGCGAGCGCGTCGAGTTCGGCCATTCTTCTGGGATTTATCTTCGTGCCGTCCCTTGCGCCGGCGGCGAGAATGCCGTCGTGGTGGTGAAGCCTGACAGCATTGTATCCGAGCCGCGCAAGCCGTCGGGCGAATCTGTCGGCCTCACCCTTGGTCTGCCCGTAGTTTGCCCCAAAGCAGAGGTTGACGCCGTAGAAGCGCTGCTCCACACCCGGTCTTCCCGCGAACTCAAAATGGTCGCCGCGCACAACGACGCGCCCGTATTTGCCGGCGGGAGCGTCGATACCGCTTATGGACGAGAAGTCGAGCGCACTGCCTGGCTTCACGTCAACCGAAGGACGCATCGGCACCCAGTTCCTTCCTGCGGCGATCTTTACCGGGGACGGCATCGACAACGTCAGTCCGGACGACGACGACAGCGTGGCGCCAAAACGGTACATCTCTCCGGGAGCAAGCACAGTGGCGGCATCCTTTACGCGAAGCTCGAATCCGCCGCCAAAGCGGGAGTTGTCCTGAATGAACACATCACGCCGTCCGTCCAGGACCATCTCGCAGCGCGTCTTGCCGTCGTTCCCGACAAGCGCCACCGTCTTGACGCCATTGGCGAAGCCGAACGTGAACTTGCTTCCAGCCTTGGGGAACGGCTGAGGTTTCCCGTCGTACTCGTAGACTCCGCCGTCGAACTTGTCAAATGGGATGCTTACCCGCAAGAACAGCTGCTCGACCTTTACCGAACCATCGACGGTCATGAACCAGCGGGACGAGACCCTTCCGTCCGGCAGCTTCAGGAATGAAGCCATCCCCTTGCCCTTCGCCGTGCGCCAGCCCATCTTGAACGGAACGACATCCCCGCCTGTGACACTACGGTCGCCGACGCACTCGACGCTCGACCAGCCGGGGAGGAATCCCGACGGCTGGATGGCAACTCCTGAATCGCAGAACTTGACCTGCGCGTTCCTGTCGCACTTGAGGACTTCTTCTGCGGAAACCGTCCCTGCGACGAGAATCGCCGCAGGCAAAATAACCGCCATGCCTTTCATCGTCATTATTCCTTTCCCTTCCAGGGAACGGCGAACGATACTTGTCATATTGCCAATGTCTTGTTTATCAGAAGACGGCCTGCCTGATTAAGAAGCTGCACCGAAAGCGTCTTGCCGCAGAGTCGACATTTAGCCAGTGTCGCATTGTCGTGGTCTCGGGGATTGCCAAGGCCAGGGCCTCCGCCAACTATCATAGGATATGGACGCGCCGTTGTCGGGGCGTGCCAATCCCAGTGATGGAGGTGCGCACACATGCACAAGGTGACATTTGCCTGTTTTAGTATCATGTCCATATTGTACAGCCTCGGCAGATTGTGCCGCCAATCCCTAACCGGAACTGTGAGTGGCCCGGGGATATGCCGAATAACGATGCGCGCATGTGCGTTTCTCCACTCCGCGGACATTGTTTCGCGCTTCAGCCAAGCGTTTTGCTCCTCCAGATAGCGATCAAAAGCCACAAGCCCGGAGTATTCCCTGTGTCCATCCTGTTTGTCTTCGCCAGTGTCGAGGAATGCGAATCTTACGCCGCCAATCGTCACCGCGCCATAATACCTACTGTCCTTAAGGGCAAGATAGTCGCGCAGGTTCCGAGCGAACCCGCCTCGCGTCTCATGGTTGCCGCGCAGATACCAGACCGGCAACTTTGCCGTCTGTGAAACACGGGCAAATGGCGCAAGCAGTCGTTGTTCAACATCCGCTTCATCATCAACATGGTTTATAATGTCACCGTTGAATACGCAGAATGATGCTATTCCATCAAGATGCCCGATTAGGCTGTCATATATGTCAAGGTTCTCATGCACGTCATTGAACATCGCCCATGAAATCGAACCGTCCCCCGGCAGGATTGCATTCATCATGCCGGAATCAATCGCTTCATCGCCAGCATACGAAACGGTGTACGGCCCAAAACTGCCGAATATGCGCGAATGTACGCGGAAGTCCAATCGTCGATGCGGGTCAAAGCCATTGATTACCGCCTTGTGCACGTAGGAGTTGGCATCCAGGAGGCCGTCCTTTTCCTGCCACGCAGTATGTTTTGTATTCCAGTCATCCTGAGTCCACGTCACATATCCAGTCGCCTTCGCCCCTGTCATCCAGACAACCGCTACGCCGTTTTCTTCCAGCAGTTGAAGGTGCGGCTTGACGCGGAAACACTCCACAGCGCCTTCCGCGCCTTTGCCGCCGAACGTGACGGCAGGTGAAACCGACGCCCCTGCACCAATGCCCGCAAGAAACTCACGTCTTGTCAGTCCCACATTAAGCTCCTGAAGATAGTTTCAAATCAGCGAATATAGATTATCGCGCCCTTTGGAGGAGGCAGGATGGTGAACTTGTGCCAGTCCATCTTTGCCCAACTGCTGCCAGCATACGATTTCCAGCTGATGCGATTCCATCCTGCGACAATGTCGTCCGCAACGATTTTGATTTCCGGCTGCGAACCGTTTTTGAGGACGTAAGGGCCGCCTTTTGTCATGCCATTCACAAACAGGTCAAAGGATGTGGACGACCCTGCTTGATACGCCCGCGACTGGAAGATTCCCTTAACCGCTCCAACCATATCCGCAGGCACGAAGAAATCGAAACACATTTCGTTGCTCATCAGTTCGTAGGAGTGTAGCTTGTCGCAGCCGCACGCAGGGTTGAACATAAGCTTATCCGGGCTGTTTTTGGAATCATTGGGCGATGAAAACGATGACATCGACTCGCCAAAACACCACGAGCCGCCGAGCGTGACGGCATCAAGCGAGAACGATCCTTCGGTGCGCGTCAGGACAAGCGTGTTCGCGCCCGAGCGAATTACGTTTTCCGGCACGAAAATGTGGCGCACGCGATTTGCCGCAACCGCGTAGACGCCAACGGAGTTTCCATTGACGGCGGCGGAGACTCTGCCGTTTCCAGCCGACACAGGAAGGCGCAGCCACTGCGGCATCCCCGACAAACGCGACGGGCAGTCAAAGTAAATCGTCGCAGTCGGGTTTTCCGACGAAAGAGCCGGGTTGAGACATTCCCACGCGCCTGTGTTAGACACGCTTGATGTCTGCCCTGATGTTTTGAATTCCGCGATGCCGTTGCCCTCGATACCGACATGTACGAGGTTGGGACGCCCCGATTCCGCTGCCATCGCCTCACGGATTTCATTGTCGTTTAGCGTCCTTTCCCAGAAAGCGATTTGGTGGAAAGCGCCACGGAAACCGTATGTCCATTTGCTGCTATCGCACGCGACGCCGTATGTGAAGGTCGCTTCCGTCCTTGAGGCTTCGCCGCTGATTTGCACGGTGCAGTTGGGACTGAGTGAAGGTTGCGGCCCAGATGCAGGATAGTCTCTGGAAACTCGCGCTATCGCGCAGCCCGTCCCGTTGTTCCAGCAGAACGTAGCCGTGAGCGTTTGCCCGTCAACGGCAATTACGCAATCAGTCCAGCATCCATTCTTGATGAGAACATCAGGACAAGACAACTGATTGTTTCCGACAACGATGATCGGATAGGCGTAATCGCTCAACGCGGTATCGGGAGCCATGCGCAAATCGACGCCGGCGGGGAAACCGGCCTCGCTCGTCCATTTAATGCCAAGCGCAAGAGGGCGATTGGGGTTCCCAGGAACCGGATTGATCGATTCGTTGCGGAACCTGAGGAACACCGTGTAGTTGCTGCATGTCGTTTCGCAATTGGCAAGCCAGTTCGTGAAGTGGAGGTTGCCCGTGCGGCAGGTGATCCCGTTTTCGTTCGTTGTGACAGGGGAGTTGACGACCATGCAGGGGGTGGAATCAAGCGAAACTCCAGCGTACGGGCAGACGACGGGTTGGTTTTCGTAGGACATACGCCATCCCCACCAGAAGTATTCGCCGCCATGCATGGCGGAAGATGTGTCCGCAAGGTTCGGGAGATTCTTGACGAGGCCGACTCTATTGTCGCCGCTGTCCGCCGTCCCCACGGCGTTTCCCGCAACGCCTTTATACCAAATCTTCACGTCATCAAAGACGCTGGAGCGCACTGCTCCCTGGGCCGACGGGACGGTAAACGCGGTTGCCGCGACGAGCGCGCCCGCCGCAAGACCTCTGACTGCTTTTGTGTTCATGGCTTGTTTCTTCTCCTGCTTTGCAAGTTCTTCGTTGAAGATCTCCTCGAAAGTCTCGTCTGTATAAGTGCTATTTACAGCTTCGGCGACCAGTTGCGATGAATCGCGACCCTCCCGCACGGTTTTCTCGCCCAAACTCAACGCCACAGTCGCCGCGAACGCTGCGAACGATGCTATCGCCGCGATGCTCGCCGCCACCTTCCACCAGCGCCTACCGCCACCCTCCGCCGCGCGAACACGCGCCCGGAGTCGCTCGTCCATACCGTTCGGCAGGGACCGACGGAACTCTCGCGCCTTCAGCGCCGCCGCCAAAAGCCGTTCTTCCTCGCGCTCGAATGTTCTGTCGTTCTTAATCATGCCCTTCATAATCCTTTATGCACACTTTCTCTCAACCGTTCGCCTCCACCGCGCCTTTTTCCGTCAGCTCCCGTCTGATGCGTGCTCGCGCCTCGTGCAGAAGCCGCTTCACCGTACCCTCAGGCAGTACGAGCGCGGTGGCGATCTGCGGAACCGTCATGTCGTCGAAATACCGCAAAACGACGAGTGTGCGATAGCGTTCAGGCAGGTTCGCAACAGCCCCATGCACTGCCCGCGCATCGGCCTCGCGCGCCAGAACCTCCGCCGGATCAGGCCGACAGTCTGCAGGTTCGGGCAGATCTGGCATGAAATCAAGCGCATTGCGCCCTTTGCCGCGAAGGTTCATGCGGTAGAAATTTGTAAGTATTCCGCAGAGCCATGGGAATAACGCGCGCGTGTCGTCGTACTGTCCGAAACGGCTCACGGCGCGCTCAAGCGTCCGCATAACGAGATCCTCGGCGTCGGACGCATTCCGGCACATCAAGAAGGCAGTATTATAGAGCCTTTCGCCGAACTCGGCGAAAAGCCGCATGGCGACGCGCTCCGCATCGCGACCACTCTTCCTATCTATATCTATACTCACCTACTCTCTATTGTATATGCGCGCAAAGCCAATTTCGTTCAAGCGCTACGAAATTTTGGCTTCGTCACCACACCGTTTCGCTCGCAGATGCGACGGGGCGCATCTGCGTACTTCACCGCCGAGCCTTCTGATGATTGGGAACAACTAGTCAATCGATTATGCAAAACGCCATCTTCCCGCGAGCAACAGGCTACATGAAGTGATGGTTGCCTGACGTCGAACTGTATCGGACCACCATAGAAGTGCCGCGGACAGTACCACAGGAAATACACTGTCGCCCTTCTTCACATTGTCGAGTTTACCAAATGGCTAACGGCGTTGTCAATCTGGTAATTACTGGAACGCCGCCTTCAGCATGGCGATTTAGTTCACGATGCATTAAGCCCGTGGATACTGAATTTTCCGCCCCCTATTGACAAAAGCGGCCGAATATGAGATGATATTCTCGTCACAATGTGCAAAAGACGAGGAACCATGCTCAAGATAAGGCCAGT
>JAEEZC010000053.1 GCA_016288465.1 Verrucomicrobiota bacterium
GCTTCTCGTTCTGCCAGTCCAAGCACTTCACCACGGGCGGCGAGGGCGGCATGGTCTGCTGCAACGACGACGACCTCGCGTGGGAGATCCGCTCCGTCCGCGACCACGGCTACGACGTTCGCGCGAAGCTCAACCTCCTGAAGATGGAGGGCAAGCAGCTCTACATCCACCGCCGCGTCGGCTACAACTTCCGCATGACCGAGATCGAGGGCGCGATGGCCCTCTGCGAGCTGCAGCTCTTCGACAAGTGGAACCTGCCGCAGCGCAAGAAGCTGGGCAAGGCGCTCATCAAGGGCCTCGCCGGCCATCCGCTCGTGAAGTACGCCCCCGTCGACACGCCCGAGCGCCAGAACGCGTTCTGGCTCGTGCCGTTCGTGCTCGACACCTCGAAGCTGAAGTGCACGATGAAGGAGTTCATCGCGGCGGTCCAGGCCGAGGGCGCCTGCGCGTACTCGGTGCTCTGGCCCGAGATGTACAAGGAGGAGGCGTACACCAAGCAGAAGGGCTTCGGCACCCGCCAGTATCCGTTCAAGGACCCGGCCGCCCGCAAGATCGACTACACGAAGTGCAACTGCCCGATGGCGCACTCGATGGCCGACGCGACGATCTCGTTCTGGACGCATCCGACGTAAACGCTCGCGCACATCAAGGCCGACATCGCCGCGTTCAAGAAGGTCGCGGCCGCGATGATGAAGTAACCGTCCCGGAGGCCCAGACTATGGCAAAGGTAAGGTACGCACTCGTCGGTTTCGGCGGCATCGCCGAGAACCGAGTCGCGAAGGAGGGCTTCGCGTGCGACACCGGGCGCTTCAAGGCGCTCAGGTACGCGCAGCTCGTGGGCGCAACCGACCTCAACCCGGCGCGCGAGGCTGCGGCCTCGGCGCTGGGGCTGAAGTGGTACGCCGGCCTTGGCGACGTCCTGGCTGACAAGTCGGTCGACGCGGTGTACATCGCGACGAACAACCGCAGCCACGTTCCGCTCGCGGTCGAGGCCCTCAAGGCCGGCAAGCACGTGATCGTCGAGAAGCCGATAGCGACCTCGGTCGCCGACGCGAAGAAGCTCACGAAGCTCGCCAAGTCGAAGGGGCTCTCGCTCACCGTCGACCACATGATGGTCAACAACGCCTGGAACATCGCCGGCAAGGCGGCCATGGCCAAGGGCGTGCTCGGCAGCGTCAACGACTGCCGCTTCCACATGGAGTTCGCCTACGGCTACAATCCGGCCGAGGCGGCCACGTGGCGCTGCTCGAAGGTGGACGAGATGGGCGGGCCGATCGGCGACGTCGCGAGCCACTGCTTCTACGTCGCTGAGTTCATGCTCGGGAAGAGGATCTGCCGTCTCGGCGCGGTCTACTATCCGAAGGTCATGAAGATCAAGGCGGAGGACGGCGCCTACGTGAAGTTCTTCTTCGAGGACGGCACGCAGGGCAGCGTCAGCTGCGCGTTCTCCGAGAACCGCGGCGGCCTCGCCGGCACGCTCACCAACCTCGGCTACGAGATCTACGGCGACAAGGCCGCGATGCGCGGCTACGGCACGATGTTCCAGCTCTCCGGCTACGCCGACGAGCCCATCGTCCAGCGCCTCGAGGTCGACGACGGCAAGAGGATCCAGCCCGTTCGCCCGGCGCGGATCCAGAACATCTACCAGACCCTGATCGAGGGCCACGCGAAGTCGGTCATCGACGGCAAGCCCCTGACGGGCGACGACGCCGTGCACAACCTCGCGCTCTGCGCCGCATGCCATGCGTCCGCGCAGAAGGGCGGCAAACTGGTCTCGGTCGCCTGACGGGCGTCCGAGGCGGCGCGGCCCCGGGCGGTCCGGGGCCGCGCCACAACTTCTTCGTACACTTCATCTTTCGCAAGGAGCATCATGAGGAAATCAGCATTGGCAGCGCTTGTGCTGGCGACCGTGTCGGTCGCGTGCGCAGGCGAATTCAGGGCGGGCTTTTCCCGCGCGGACATCACTCCGCCGCTAGGCGTGTTCATGCCGGGCTACTACAAGGTCAGGCACGCCAAGTCGGTTCTCGACCCGCTTCAGATCAACTGCGTGGCGTTCTGCGACGGACGCAAGACGGCCCTCGTGATGCAGTTCGACACGGAGGCGCTCTCCGACTACGTCGCCGACCGCATGCGCGACGCGGTGGTCAAGGCCACAGGCGTCGACCGCGACGCGATTCTCCTCCACGCCTCGCACACTCACGACGGCGGCCATCTCACACAGTCCAAGGACTTCGCGCCCACGTCCGACAACGACGTCGAGCCGCTCAGCGAGCTCTACCGCCAGATGGCGACGACGCGCGCGGCCGACGCCGCGGTCGAGGCTATACGCGACCTCAAGCCCGCCACGCTCTCCTACCAGCGCTCCTTCGCCAGGCGCATCTCGTTCGGCCGCCGCTATCTCATGAAGGACGGCAAGGTGCACACTAACCCCGGCACCAACAACCCCGACATCGTAAAGCCCGCGGGAGAGCCGCCGGACGAGTCGGTGCAGGTGCTCCGCATCGACCGCGAGGACGCGCTGCCGATCTGCATGATCAACTTCCAGACGCATCCCGACGTCGTCGGCGGCGAGACGATCACGGCCGACTGGCCCGGCCTCACTCGCACCGTCTTCGAGGCGGCCACCCTCGGCAAGACGCGCTGCATCGTCATCAACGGCACGCAGGGCGACGTCAACCACTGCAACGTCATGCCCAGGCCCGGCGAGCTCAACGGGCTCAAGCGCGACTTCGACGACGTCGACCGCGGCTACCAGCACGCCTGGCACATGGCCAACGTGCTCGCCGCCGCCGCGCTCTCCGTCTGGCAGAAGTGCGTTCCGCTCGAAGGCGGCGACATCGCCTACAAGTGCGCGATCGTCAAGGTCCCCGCCCAGAAGGCCAAGGACACCGACGAGAAGAACCTCGCCTGGGCCGAGATGATCTGGAAGATGCACACCGACGGCAAGGACGCCGAGATCTCGTCCAAGTACGGCTGGTACGGCATGGAGCTCACGACAGAGGTCGCGCGCGCGGGGCGCATCATAACGATGTCCAGGCACGCCGACTACCACGACCTGCCGATCTACGGCGTCGCAATCGGCAAGTCCGTCGCGTTCGGCGCCTTCCCCGGCGAGCCGTTCAACGACATCGGCAAGGCGGTCAAGAAGGACTCCCCGTTCCCGCTCACGATTCTCTCGTGCCTCACGAACGGCAGCCGCGGCTACTTCCCGTTCTCCGACGCATATGTCGGCGGCGGCTACGAGTCGGCCACGTCGCCCTTCGGGCCGACGGTTGCCGACGACCTCATCGCAGGGCAGCTGAAGCTGCTCAACAGCCTAGCGAAGTGACGCCATGGACAAAGTAAGGCGATACGCCGTATATCTGCTCGTCATCGCGGGATGCGGCGGACTTCTCTTCGACTTCGGCGGGACCATCATCGGCCCCGCCTTGCCGTATATCGGACCTGCCGACGAATACCCCGGCAGCCTCGGCCTCTTCACGACGTCGCAGGTCTCGCATCTCTCGAGCGCCGTCGTCATGTGCGCGGCGCTCGCGTGCCTCGCCGCTGGCTGGCTCGCCGAGAAGCTCGGCCGCAAGCGCATGATGCTCGCCTCTGCCGCGGTCGCCGCGCTCGCGTGCCTGCCGATCTGCATGGCCGGCGGCAGCTACTGGCTCTTCTTCGTCGGCCGGGCGATGCAGGGCGTCGCAGCGGGCTTCATAGGCGTGGTCGTGCCGATGTACCTCGCGGAATGCCTTGACGCGAACAGCCGAGGCAAGGGCGCCGGCATGTTCCAGCTTCTCGACTTCGTCGGCATTACCTTCTGCTCCATCGTCGGCCTCGTAGTCGTCCACACGATTGGCGCCGCGGACGACGCCACCGTCTCCGCCGCTAGCAAGTCGCTCGCCTGGAAGACCATTTTCTGGTCGAGCGCCGCGCCGGCCGTGCTCTTCTTCTTCGGGGCCCTCGGCCTAAGGGAGTCGCCGCGCTGGCTCTACCGCCGCGGCCGCAGGGACGAGGCCCTCGCAGCCCTTGCCGCGAACAACGGCGAGGCGAAGGCGAAGGAGATTCTCGCCGAGATGGTCGCCGCCGACGAGGCCGAGGCCGCCGAGAAGGCCGCGCTCGCCGCCGCCGCGAAGGGCGACTCGCTCCTCCAGCGCAAGTACGTGCTGCCGTTCTGCATCTCGCTCGCCATACTCGTCTGCAACCAGGCGATCGGCTTCAACGCGATACAGTACTTCTCCATCCCCATGTTCATGAAGGCGGGCCTCTCGCAGGCGACAGCCAACGCCGCGAACCTCGTCGTCTGGCTCGTCCCGATCCCCGTCACCGTCGTCGCGCTGGGACTTGTGGACAAAAGCGGACGCAAGACGCTGCTAAAGACCGGCACCCTCGGCATGGTCGTCGCCCTCGTCGGCGTCGCGACCACGTTCCTCATGCTCGAGAAGGGCTCCGTCTCGACGGGCGCCTTCGCGGGCTGGGCGACCGTCGCCGGAATCGCGCTCTTCGTCGCCTCGTTCTCCATCGGGCCCGGCGTCGTCGTCTGGCTCGCGCTCTCCGAGCTCATGCCGAGCCGCATCCGCGCCAACGGCATGGCGATCGCGCTTTTCGTCAACCAGATGGTCGCATTCGCCATTGCGGACGCGTTTCTGCCCTGGCAGAAGGCGTGCGGCTACGCGGTCGTGTTCTACTCTCTCGCGTTCTTCGCGTTCCTGTACTTCCTCGCGGCGGCCTTCCTGCTGCCAGAGACGAAGGGCAAGACTCTCGAGGAGATCGAGCGCTACTTCTCGCGCCGCGACTGACCCGCCCCCCAACTTGGTAGTTGACAAACAGGGCATAAAACGCCTACAATGTGTCCATCATGGTAGAACAAGTAAGTACGGCCACACTCAAGCAGCAGCTCTGCCACTATCTCGGCCTGGCCCGCCAGGGAAAAGAGGTGCTGATAACAAGTCACAGGCGCATAGTCGCGAGGCTGCTTGGCGAGGACGGAGTCTTCTCCAGGCTTCCCGTCACGGAGCCCACTGCGCCCGTTTCGGTCCTCAACGACATCGGCGGCTTCGGCTTCAAGGTCGATCCGCTCAAGGAAATGCAGAAGGAAAGGGGAGAGAGGTAATGACCGTCTATCTCGACTCGACCTACGTCATCCGCCGCCTCCTGGGCGTCGGCCAGGCGTCCGAGTTCTGGGGCAAGTGGGACAAGGCGTACGCCAGCGTCCTCATGCGCACCGAGTGCTTCCGCGCGGCGAATCTCCTTCGCCTCAACGGCAAGCTCGACGACGCGGGCCGCGCCCGTCTCGGCTCGTGGATTGAGACCGTCTGCTCGACCGTAGTGCAGCTTCCCGTCACAGACGAGATCATGCACCGCGCGGCGGGCTCGTTCCCCGTCACCATCGGAACGCTACAGGCGATCCATCTCGCGACGATGCAGGAGCTTGAGTCCGTCCACCGCGTCAGATGCGCCCTGGCGAGCTCCGACGAAGGGCTCGTCCAGGCAGCCAAGGCCCTCGGCTTCTCTGCGGCGGAGGAAGTGCCTGTCGCCGCCGGCAGGAAGAGCGACGACGCCAGGAACTCGGACGCGAAATGACTTTTCTCGCACAGACCGTTCTTCAGGGCGCGGTCGGCTTCGCCATCGGCGCGGGGACGAACGACCTCGCGATACGGTGGCTCTTCGCCACCGTGTTCACCAAGAAGAAGCAGGCGATCGCCGAGTCTGTGCAGGAGGTCGTGAGCAACGAGCTCATGTCCTCCGAGAAGATCATCGCGCGGATCTCTAGCCCGACGGTGCGGATGGTGTTCGAGAGGAACATCCGCGCCGAGATCGACGACGTGTTCTCGAAGGCCGGCACGCTCGCCGGCGGTCTCGCCGGCGGGCTGCGTCCGTTCCTTCCCGACTTCGTGTGCGCCGAAGCCGACGCGCTAAGGCAGGTCGGCGCGGTGTTCAACGACGAAGTGCGCTCGGTCATAGCGAGGACATGCGCGAACCAGCTCACAGCATACCTCTCGAACCGCCTGCCGAACATCGTGGAGGAGACGAAGATCTGGGACATAATCTACGACTCCATCATGGCGCTGAACGAGGAGAAGATGGAGTTCCTCACCCGCCAGGTCGCGAACAGGGAGCTTCGCGGCATCACGATCTGGGGCGGAGTAATAGGCGCGCTCGTGGGCATCACGATGAGCGTCTTCATCCATCTGGTGGGGTAGCGCCATGTCCGCGGCCCGGCCGCTTCGCCCCGCGCTCTGTTAAACCTCACCGAAAATATGGTATAATATGGACACGTTCGCCGTCTCAGGCTGCTGATTTCGCTTTCTCGCATTTGGATTGGACGATTTAACGAAAGGAGCATGACATGAGTTCTGGAATCAAACTCGCATCTGCCGCGCTCGCCGCGTCGGTCGCATTAGGCCTTCAAGGTGCCATAACGATAACGAAAGGGTCTGTCTATACAAGAGGTGCCCGCGGCGGTTTGAGCGGCATAACATATGCCGGTGGTAACTCCTACTACATAGTTCAAGATAATGGCGATGGACGTGGACTATATTCTGCGACTATTAATCTAAGCAGTGATGGTCGCTCGATTACTGGTTACACGTTGAGCGCATCGCCAGTAGTGCCTTCTGGAACGTCAGATACAGAAGGTGTTGCCTATGATCCTGCAAGTGGGAACGTATGGATTGCAGAAGAGACTGGAAAGACGATTAAAGAGTACAATCCCCAAACTGGGGCTGTGATTCAGACTCTTCCAGTGCCGCAAATAATGAAGAATATCATTGGCAACTATGGATTTGAATCTCTGACAATAAGCGGTGACGGCTTGACTTTGTGGACGTGCAATGAGGAGTCGTTGACCGTTGACGGTGAAAACTCATCAAATAGCGCGGGCACTACTGTGCGGTTATGCAAGTATACACGTGAAACTATACGCGATGCGTTTGCGCTTAGAGCAATGTACCCTTATACAACGGACAAATGGACGTATTCTGGC
Source organism: Verrucomicrobiota bacterium (assembly GCA_016288465.1). Classification (GTDB taxonomy): domain Bacteria; phylum Verrucomicrobiota; class Kiritimatiellia; order RFP12; family UBA1067; genus UBA1067. The sequence goes on from JAEEZC010000053.1 coordinate 6,968, forward strand.
GATGTCCTTGGCAAGGGGAGAGGTGGCGTAGCTGATTTGTGCGCACTTCCAGATGGTACACTCTTGGTCTTGGAGCGAGAGCTTAGTGGAGGAATATTCACCAATATTCTTGGATGGAAAATCTACCATGTGGAGAATCCTTCTCAAGCGACAGATGTGTCTGATTATCCGACGCTTAAGGATGCTGTTTGGGCGGCAGAGTCAAAAAAGTTGTTGGCTTCAGGCGGTGCCGATCTGCAAACATGTGGAAATTTTGAGGGAATATGCCTTGGCCCAAGTATTTCGAATGATAAAGTCAGCCTTTTGTTGATGTCGGATGCAGGCGACAGCTATTCGGAACCTCAGATTTATCCGCTTGTTCTCAACGGTCTGAATGTCCGCACTTTGCACTTTAACGAGCCGAGTGGATATACCGCGTCGATCGTCGGCAACAACTACCGATTCCTCAACGGAACGCAGCTGACGGTTTCGCTTTCCGGCGATGTGTTCGATCAGAGGGCGTACACGAACCGCAGCGATGCGGTGTATAATGTGTCTTGGGAGCTTTCCAACCAGGCTTCCGGCACGGGCACAGTCGCTTCCTTCACGGTCAGCAATGGCGGCACGCTTTCCTGGACAGTCACCGGCGCTGGGACTGCAGGCGGCTCCATCTTCCTCAACGACACGTTCGAGGGATATGCGGTCGGCGCGGCCGGCAGCAATGTCGTCGGCTGGACTGGCGACGGCGAGGTCATCGAGGCGACGTATTCCGCCCCTGCGACCGGCTATGTCATGCAGAACGCGGCGCATACCAAGGTCCTCGACGCCGACGGCGAGGCGAGACGCACGGTTCCCGCCGACGCGGCCGCGGCCGACGGCAACCGCAAGCTTGACGTGATGGTAGAGATCCGCCGCTCGCGCGAGCCTCTCGTCGCGCTTGCCGCCGACGTCCAGCTCGCTGTCGCCGCCGATACGAACGGCGAACTCTGCGTCTGGCACGCACGCAACGAGGGCGGCGTCGTCGGAGGCGGCTGGACGCCGCTTTCGAGCGAGAAGTTCGAGGACGGACAGTGGGTGCGTGTCGGAATCGAGCTTGACTACTCGGGCTTTGGATACGCCCGCATCAGGCTGAACGGGTCCATCTGCACTACGGACTACGGTTATCGCAATCCCGACGGCAATGTCGCGGGCGGCGCCTGGCATCGCCTTGCCTACTACGGCGGCTCCATCAGCGAGATCGGCTTTGTCGGGACCAAGGCGGACGACCTTATCATAACGACCCGTCAGTACGCATCCGAGGATTCTTCCGCGAACGGCTCTACGGGCGGCGTGCCGAACCGCTGGTTCGACGAGAACAGTCTGCCGCGCAACGCGGCGGCCCAGACCGGCATCCCGGGCTACACCATGGCCGACGTCTACCATACCGGCGTCGATCCGTACGGAACCGACCCGTTCAAGATTCTGTCCTTCTCGGTCGATTCCGTGCCCGAGATCCAGGTCAACGGCATCAATCCCGGCATTGGCTACAAGATCCTGAGGTCCACAACGCCTGACTTCAAGAGCGGCACTGTGACGGAGCTCGGCGCTTCCGACGGCACGTTCACGCCCAACTCCGAGACGTGGAGCACTCGCTGGACGGGCAAGGGCGCACAGCCTTCCGGAGCGTTCTTCAAGGTCGTCGCCGAATAGCAGGCGGCTTCTTTCAGGACTCGTCAAGCGGGCGTTCGCATCAGCGACCGCCCGCTTCGTCTTTAGCCCGTTCCCCGTAAAACCCTCAAAGTGCGTGAACGGGCCTTTCGCAGTGCGTAAACGGGCGGAATGTAACATCAGAAGTGAAAGTAACAGTAGAATTTCCAACGGAAATTTCGCATTCAGGCCATAAAAAGCCCAAGACTTTGGTATAATATGCGTAAAGAAGGCTAAAGGCGGCAGATTTTATGGCAGACGTTATCATATGGTCAGTTGCGCGTGCGGCGGCGTCTCTCAGGAGCATTGCGGCGGTTGCGGCGATAAGCGTGCAGCTGCCGGCGGGCGAGGACGTCCTTGAACCGAGCGTCCTGAACGAAGTCGAGCATGCGCTCGAGCGGGCGGAGGCGCTTACCCCTGCGCCGGTGCCGTCCGCCGCATCTGCCGCATTCGCGAAGCTGTACGAGACGAACGGACTGTCGAAAGCCAACGCGGCGGTTGCGCTGGTGTCGTCCCAGAGAGCTGACGGGCGCTGGTTCGAGGGGACGAACGACGTGACGCATGCCGCGGTCGGCGTTCTGCGGCGGCTTGCGGGGCTTGAAGCGCCGCGGTCCGTGTCGCCGGAGGTTCCGCCCGCGAAGTCCTGTAATATCCCCACCTCAGAGAAGAGCTACCGAGCCCTCTGAGTATCTTGCGCGATTTGCGCCTACCGGCGCGACCACGAACCACGGCGCTTGTCGAGCGGCTTTGCCGCTGGAATGCCGCGTCGTCGTTTTGACTTGAA
>JAEEZC010000054.1 GCA_016288465.1 Verrucomicrobiota bacterium
GCCGTACTTCTCGGCGAGCCAGTTGACGGCCTGCTGCGAGAACGCCATCGCGCCCACGCCGTAGTCGCCCGACCACTCGTCCTTCGGCGCGCACGGGTTGAAGTCTACAGGCGCGAACGCAAGCTCGCAGATGCGGCCTGTCATGCGGCGCTTCGGGTCGACGTAGCCGACGGCCTCGGACGAGCCCATGGCAACGCCGAGAATTCCGTTCTTGTCCATCGAGATCATGCCGGCGAGAGCGGTGACGTCGCCGTCGTTGTACACGGCGAACGGAACGCCCCAGTCCTTCTCGATGCGGTAGAACATATTCTGCGCAACCTCGAACTTGGAGGGATTCTTCTCCTTCACCGCGCGGAAGAGCGAGGCGAGGCCCATCTTCTGGCCGACGAGCACGCCGGCGGTCGAGCCGCCGATCGCGTCGACGCGCGGCAGTGCGGCCGCGGCCTCCTTGAGACCGGCCGTGAGCTTCGTGTAGTGGTACTCGGGGTCGGCGTTGTTGCGCGGATCCCACGGGAACTCCTTCGAGAAGACGACCTTGCCGTTCTTGAGGGCGGAGATCTTGAAGTCACTCGCGCCGAGGTCGAAGCCAATGCGGCAGCCGTCGGCGACCGTCTTCACCTGCTGGAGCTTCTCCGAGAACTCCGGCATCTTGCTCTGCGGCACGACGACGGCCTCGACCGGACGTCCGTAGATGGAGCTGAAGAAGTCGAAGTCGAACGCGCGCGCGCCCTTCTTCGTGTAGGCCTTCGCGACGGGTTTGACGACGGCGTCGGGCCCGGAAAGATAGAGCTTCCAGCCGCCGGCCGCCCAGAGCGAGAACTTCGCGATGCGCTCGACGACATGCGAGACGAACTTCGCGGCCTTGGGATCGAGGCGCTTCGGAACGGGGAGGTCATAGCGGTATACCTTGCCCTCCTCGCGCTCCCACGCAATCGACACTATGTCGGCGTCAGCCTTGGATCCGATTCCATCGTACACCTGCCAGAGCGCACCCATAGGCGCGATGAACTCGGCGTCGCCGCAAGAGCAGCCCTTCTTTCCACACGAACATGCCATTGTATTTGTCTCCTTTCGGGGTTTCCTGATATTATACTTGCATTGGTGACGTTTTGCAAGCGCCGCGTCCGCTCAGTCACGGACGAGACGGTAGACAAGCCGTCCTTCGCCTATCGTTTTTTCGACCGTGCCTGGCCCAGATTCCGCGCCTTTCGACAACGAGGCCTCGACCGCCTTCTTCACCGACGCGATGGTGTACTTCCCGCCGAACGCCACCCTTTCGCAGAGTATCTTGCTTCGAGAACCCTTCGGCAGAAAGTATATGTCGAACGCGAGACCTTCGTACTTCGGCTTCAGTTCCGCAAGCGCAGGCCAGATGGTGCCGAAGAACGCTTTAGCGGGATCACCGCCTCTCGTCTTGTCAAGAAGGCCCGTTCGCTTGTCCTTCCGGCTCGTGCCGAAATAGACCTTGCCGCCGCTCGCGAGCAGAAAGTCCTGTCCATCAAGCATCTCGGAAAGAGTCTTCCCTGAAAGAGGTTCTATCTTGCCGTCATCCCTCACCTTCGAGATTTCCGCCGCGGCGCCCCTTCTTGCAAACTCCACCTTGTATAGAGGTATGGGACGCTCTTTCTCGGGCAGGCAAAGACAGGCCGCTCCCCCCGACTTCGCCAGTCCGTTGGTAACACTCGGGGCAAAGAGGTAGAACTTTCCTTCGCTCAGCGCCGACAGCATCTTCACGTATAGCGTCTTCGTGTTGGCCTCCTGATTCGGCGTCCCTCGATCTGCTTTCCTCTCTCGAAGCTCACGCAGCTTCCTCACGTTGTCATCGTCCGCTTTCTGAGCTTTCAGTTCCTCTAGCTCGGAATTCTTTCTGTATTCGTTGTATTTGATCATCCCAAACCAGATTGCCCCGAGAAACGACAGCAAGAATACTGACCCAACTATCCTTTTCCGCCGCTCTCGCTCAAGCGTTTTTTCCTCTTTCTCTATTTTCTCCTCGGTAAGCCTTATCTTGCGACGGTCGATATTGCTTTCGGCAAGCGCCGCTGTGTGCTTGCTTCGTATGACCTTGAATCTTGGTCTGCTCTCGTCTGTCTCTTCCGTCGCCATTTCTTCAACCTCCCGTGTTTTGTCTGAGGCCCATCCTAAATCGGCTCGGATGCCAATGGGTTTGTGCGTGAGTTTGCGTGGCAAATTGCAAGACCTAGCGCGTCGGCCGCGTCGTTCTGCGGAAGCTCCTGCATCGACAGGAGAGTCTTGACCATCCGCTGTATCTGATCCTTCTCGGCAAGCCCGTTGCCGCAGATCGCCTTCTTCATTCTACGCGGCTCGTATTCGTAAACAGGCAGCCCGGCGACTGCGGCAGCAGTAAGAACAGCGCCTCGCGCCTCTCCCAAAACAAGCATCGTGCCTGCGTTCTTCCCGTATATGACGGACTCGATTGACATAACGTCGGGCCTGTACGTCTCTATCAACTCGTTCACCTTAGCGTATATCGCAACCAGGCACTGCGTCAGAGGCAGCCCGGGCGAGTTGCGTATGTTGCCGTAGTCGAGCGCCTTCATGCGCGATCCGCACGTTTCGAGAACGCCGTATCCCGTCGATCTAAGAGACGTGTCTATGCCAACGATTATCATGCCTTTTCGCCGCCTTCCGGCACAGGCCTCGAGAACTTCGGGTTGCACCCTGCTACGACGAGCGCAACCTCCCCTTTCACCTTCACGCCGCGGAACTCCTCAACGAGATCCGACAGATACCCGCGCGAAACCCTTTCGTGCAGCTTCGTAAGCTCTATGCAAACAGCGGCCTCACGGTCGCCAAGAACATCCAGCGCCGCCTCCAGCGTCGCGGCTATGCGGAACGGAGATTCGTAGCAGATTATAGTGTGCTCCTTGTCGCGATCTTCCGCAAACCAGTTCCTTAGCGCTCCGGGTCCGCGCGGAGGAAATCCCCTGAATGTGTACGATGACGTTGAAAGTCCGCTCATCAACAATGCCACCTCGACAGCGCAGGCTCCCGGTACCACTTCGTACTTCACACCGGCAGTTGCGCACGCACGTATGAGACGGTAGCCGGGATCGCTGATGCCTGGATATCCCCCGTCCGAGCAAAGCACGACTTCCGCCCCCGCGCTCAGCAGCTCCATCACCTTCCCCGTCACGCGCTCCTCGTTTCCCTGCCTGTACGAGAACATGTCGCGCGGACGCGTTATGCTGAAGTGCGACAGAAGAGCCCAGGTTCGCCGCGTGTCCTCGCAGGCCACGGCCGACGCCGACTTCAGAGCATCCAGCGCACGAGGCGAAAGATCGCCAAGATTTCCGATTGGAGTAGCAACTACATGAAGCATGGTGGCTATATTATACCATGTCTCGCCTCTGTCTGTCTCGCCTCTGTCTGTCTGTAATATCCCCACCTCAGAGAAGAGCTACCGAGCCCTCTGAGTATCTTGCGCGATTTGCGCCTACCGGCGCGACCACGAACCACGGCGCTTGTCGAGCGGCTTTGCCGCTGGAATGCCGCGTCGTCGTTTTGACTTGAA
>JAEEZC010000055.1 GCA_016288465.1 Verrucomicrobiota bacterium
GAACCCTTCGGGCGTCGTCGCAACGTCGGACACGAATCCGGCCTTCGCCGGACACGAATATTCACGAATCGTTCCAGCCCGTCTGACTAGTCGGCTACTGTGGTAATCCCTCAGCAAGCCGCATTCGTGTTCATTCGTGTCGGGGGAAGCCCCGCATTCGTGTCCCGAAGCATCTGCGACGAGCCGAAGGCTGAAACGCCGCGGCGAGGCACGGCGAAGGTCGTTCGGCTTTCTTTACTTTTGCAGGCGGTTGCATAAGGCCTTTGACCTTCAAGCCGTGCGTCGACGCGGCGCTTCACGCGGCGAGGCCGTGTCGCAGAGCCTGAACCACGTCCCGCTCATCGACGGCAATCCCAGGCGCGGGGAGAAGCAGATCGACGACGTGGGCGCGAAGTTCGTCAACATCGTCCCGGCCGAAGCCGTCCGCTACAGAATCCGCACTGGCGTGGAGCGTGTGTTCGGGATGCTCAAGGACTCGCACGGCGGCTGCACGGTCAGGGTGCGCGGGCACGAGAAGGTGTTCCTTCACCTGATGTTCGGAATCCTCGTGATAGCGGCGCAGAAGCTCAAATGAATTTCATGTCCATTTCTCTCTCCCATTCGGGAAAGAGACTGCGCTGGATTGTCTGCCAATGGCGTCCAAGCCTGTATCTGACGCCGTTTTCGCTCTTATCGTCCATGTGTTCGCCTCGTCAATCCGCGCCGTGTGCCAACTGGAACATCTCCGCATCCAAATCTACACGATCTACACGTTCTACACGGCCACCAAAGAAGGTTTTGCAACTGCCTCAAAAGGTAGCGCTACCATTCGCCTAACGGTCAGGTGACCGTTTCCGACGGGCTGGGGAAACAGCCGTGCCATTATTTGGTCAACGCAGGGGCTTGCGCTGACGCGCGCGACAGAGCAAGGGATGGAGGGGAAGCTACGGGCGCGGCACCGCCCTTCTGCGACTCAATCTCATTTTTCAGCCACCGGGAAAACGCGTTATGGTATAATAATGGCCATGGCAAAGGCCTCGATAATAATCCCCGTCTACAATGGCGAATCATACCTCAGGCAGTGTCTGGACTCCATCACGAGCCAGACGATGAAGGACTTCGAGGTCGTATGCGTAAACGACGGCTCAACGGATGCAAGCGGTGCGATTCTGTCGGAGTACGCGTCGAAAGATGCGCGGATAAGGGTCCATTCGCAGCAGAATGCCGGACTGGGCGCCGCGCGAAACCGCGGTCTTGAGATTGCAAAGGGCGAATATGTGCTCTTTGTGGACGCCGACGACGAGCTTTGCGAGGCCGACGCGCTTGAGCGGCTCGTGGACCTTGCCGAGCGCGAAGGGCTGGACGCCCTTTTCTTCGACGCCGCCACGCGCTTCGACGAAGGGATGTCCGCCTCGCCGTCGCTTGTTCGCGCCGAGGAGTACATACGGCGACACGACTATTCCGCCGCGCGAACGGGACGCGAGCTTTTCGCGCAGTTTCTGCGCCACGGCGAGTTCACGCCGGTCGTGTGGCTGGCCGCTCTGCGCCGCGGGTTTCTTGAGAGGAGCTCCATCCGCTTTCGCGAGGACAACGTGTTCTACGAGGACAACATCTTCACGACCCATGTGCTTCTGGCGGCCGAACGGGCGAGGCACGTGCCGTGGCAGCTCTACTGCCGCAGGGTGCATGCCGGAAGCATTGTCACGTCAGCGCCGACGCCGCGGCATCTGCGGGGTTATCTCGCGTGTTTCACCGACGTCTGCGAGACGCTTTCTGGCGGAACGTTCGACCGTCGCACGCGCGCCGCGCTCGTCGACCGCAGGACCGTCTACAGGATGCACCTGCGGAAGATGGCCTGGACCCATCCGGACATGGCGGCGACGGCAGAGAGGGAGATGCGTCCTGAAGAGCTTTCGGCCTTCAGGACGGCGCTGGAATACCCCTTCTCCGAAAAAGTCGCGAATGCGATCCGCTGCCTGAAAGAGCACGGGGCGCTCTTTACTGTCAGACGGATTCTCCTGGGCAGGCAGAAAGCGTAGGACGGGCGGGACGAACCGCCCGGGCTTCAGGTTGTCGTCGCCCAGACTATGTGGTCGCGGTCGAGAGTGAACACGCCGTTGGACTGCAGCGCGGCGATTTCGGTCTCGATGTCCTCGACCCTGAACTGAGCCGCGAGAGTGTTCTGAAGCTTTCTGATGGAACCGGGCGCCATCTTGACGAGCCGCTCAATCTGATCGTTGGTCAGCGTCGACACGGGCTTGCGCGGCTTGCGCGTCGTCTTCGCACGCTTCGGTTTTTCTTCGGCGGCGGGCTCGGCGGGCGCAGGGGACTCGGCGGCATCGCCGCCGGCAGGGGCTTCCTCGGACTTGGCAGACGATTCCGAGGTTTCGGCCTTTGCCGACTTCCTGGTCCTTGAGCGCGCGGCCTTCTTCACGGGCTTAGCCGGAGGTTCCGCGGCCGGGGCGGGATTCTGGGGTTCGACCGGATCGTCGGCAGGAGACGTATCGGCGGGCGAAACATCTTCAGGCGTCACAGTCAGGCCTTTCGGAGCAGGAACAGGAACGACAGCGGGCGCGGGGGCGCCGCCGAGCATCTCAAGGACTGCCTCGGGCGATTCCTTCACATCGTAGTCGAGGCCGTCCCCAATCGGGACGACTATCGACCCTCCGCCGCGACGCGGCTCCACGGTCACAACAAAGCTCGCGTTGATCCAGATCGGCGTGCTGTCAAGTCTAGTTAGTCTAATGAACATGGCGCATATTATACCATATCCGTCCCGTTCGCGAACGCCAGAGTCGTCCGCGCCGCCCGAATGCCCGATCCGCTACGGCCAAATCATCCCGGTGACCAGTAAGATCGCCGCATATGCGACAATTCAGCCCCTGCATCTGGTGCGCACCGCGTCTTCTTCCGACTTGGCTAGGCCGTGCGCCTTTCGGCCTGATGGATCATCGACGACTCGCGGTTGTGAGGCTGGCTACGGTAGAGAGTCCAGCCGTTGTTCAGCCAGAAGGCTATTCCGCACACCCACATCGCAGGGACGATGAGCTGGTGGTTACCGGAGATTTCGGCGACCATGATTATCGCGGTCAACGGGGTTCGTATCGCAGATGCGAGAAAGCCCGCCATTCCGACCAGAGCAAACGCGGCGGGATGCACTCCCCACGACAATGGCAGCACACGCGCGAAGAAGACGCCGACTGCGCCGCCGAGGGTGCCACCGCACACGATTGCCGGCGCGAAGACTCCGCCTGAACCGCCCGAGCCGACAGTGAATGACGTCGCGACGACCTTGGCGAAGAAGATGGCGAGAAGCCAGAGCAGTCCGGCGGAATGAGACGAAAGCGTCTTCTGGATGACGGGATAGCTCGTACCGAGCGTCTCCGGCACAAGCAGGCCGACGGCGCCAGTCAGAAGTCCGCCCAAAACGACCTTTGCCTCGCCCGGCATGCGCAACGCCGAGAACCTGTTTGCGACGCCGCCGAAGACGCTGATGTAAAGCCTGGCACCAAAGGCCACGACGACCGCCAGCACGAAGTAAGGGAAAAGCCTCAGCCCGTTCTGGAAGGCGATGTCGCCCGGCATCGGGAAGAGCGCGCCCCATCCGAAGAAATAGGCGTATATAGTGTAGGAGATCGTCGAGGCGGCGAAGCACGGCAGGATGCAGTCGTACTCGATGTCGCTGGAAGAGTAAAGGACCTCGAAGCCGAATATGGCACCGGCGAGAGGCGCCTGGAAAAGAGCCGCGATGCCCGCGGATATGCCGGCTGTCATGAGGATTCTGCGCGCCCTTCGGGAGAGGCCGAACCAGGACGCGACTATGCTGCCGCAGGCTGCGCCTATCAGCGTGACGGGGCCCTCGTAGCCGGCGGAGCCTCCCGATGCGACGGTGAGGACCGACGCGACGGACTTGACGGGAAGAACGGCTGGCGGGACGTAGCCGTGGCGCCGATGAAAGGCCAGAATCGCGCTGTCGGTGCCGCGGATGTGCTCAAGGGAGTCGAAGCGGCGGATGAGCATGTAGCCCAGGAGCGCGCCGACGGCCGGCAGAAACGCCATGACCCACCTGTCGCCGCCGCCGACGCCCTCGAACAGCCATTTGTTGCCGAGGTCTATGAGATGGCGAAACGCGACAACGACTACACCCGCAAACGTACCCGCGATCGTCGCGAGTCCGAAATACTTTCCGGTGCGGAAAGAGAGACCGCTTCCGGCGAACAGAAGCTTAGAAATCGAAAACCATGCCACGGGCAACCTTCTTCGCGACCGCCTCGCCCTTGAGCGCCTTGAGGACGACAAGGGAGAAGATCATTGCGGATCCCGGGGCCTGGCCCGTGATTATGCGGTCGTGCTCGACGACAGGCTCGTTCACCCAGTTGCAGTTCAGCTCCATCTGGCACGTCGGATAGCACGTCGCATAGTGCATGGGCGAGATCAGGCCGGCCTCCTGCAGCACGGTCGGCCCCGCGCATATCGCGCAGAGAAGCCCGCCGCGCTCGCGCTGGCGGATGATCATCCGCACGAACGCGTCGCAGTTCTTGAGGTTCTCGGTGCCGACGCTGCCGCCGGGAATGACGATTGCATCGAAGTCCTCGCCTGCGACTTCGGAGAGAACGGCGTCGGCGCGAGCGCGCAGTCCGTGCGCGCCCGCGACGTCGGGCGTGTCGTGAATCGAGGCCGCGACTACGGTCACGCCGCCGCGACGAAGCACGTCGACGATGGTGACGGCCTCGATGTCCTCAAACCCGTTTGCCAGCGGAACCAGAACCTTGATCACGACACACCTCCCGTAGTCTTGCCGGCAGAAGGACCTCAGACGAGGTTCTTCGCCTCGTTGCACTTGATCTTGCGGCCCTGAACCTCAGTGTCGTTCAGCGCCTCGCAGGCTCTCTCGGCCTCCTGGCGATCGGGCATCTGGACGAAGCCGAAGCCCTTGGACTTGCCGGAGTAGCGGTTGACGACGAGTCTGACGGAGTTCACCTTGCCGAACTTCTCGAATTCGGCGCGGAGCTGGTCTTCGGTCATCTCGTAGCTCAGGTTGCCGACGTATATCTCGACCGAGCCGTCGGCCGGTGCGGGGTGCGGCTTGCGCTTCTCGAAGGGCTTCTCATCGCCCTTCTTCTGCAGGCGACGCTTGGAATCGTCCTGTTCGCCGCGCTTTGAGCAGGGGCGGCAGAGCATCTTGCAGGCGACGCACATTGCGACGGCGCCAAGCGCAAACGCCACGACCGCTATCACGACGGCCTGGCACGTGTTGGTCTTGAACAGCTCAAACGCATTCAGAATGCAGTTCATCTTGTTTTCTTCACTTTCCTTGTTTTCTCGTTTCGTTTTTGCCGAAGCCCGCGATTGGAACGGGCTCAGCTTTGTCTGTAGTCGCCGAGCGATTTCATGCGGCTCGGGTGGCGCAGCTTGCGCAGCGCCTTTGCCTCTATCTGGCGAATACGCTCACGGGTCACGTTGAACAGCCGGCCGACCTCTTCGAGGGTCCGGCTGTATCCGTCGGAAAGACCGAAGCGGAAGTCCACGACCTGCCGTTCACGGTCCGTAAGCGTGTTCAGGATGTCTCTCAGGCGCTCCTTGAGAAGGTGGCCTTCGGTCACCTCGAAAGGATTCTCGCTTGAGAGGTCCGGTATGAAGTCGCCGTAGTGAGCGTCGTCGTTGTCGCCGACTTTCGACTGCAGCGATATAGGTTGCTGGGCCATTCGCTTGACGGCCCGCACCTGGTCGATGGGCATGTCCATCTCCCGGGCAAGCTCCTTCTCGTCCGGCTCGCGGCCGAGCTTCTGGATCAGCCGCTTCTGGACGCGCATGAGCTTGTTGATCGTCTCGATCATGTGGACGGGTATGCGGATTGTCCGCGCCTGGTCGGCGATTGCGCGCGTCGCCGCCTGCCTGATCCACCACGTCGCGTATGTCGAGAACTTGTAGCCGCGCTTGTACTCGAACTTCTCGACCGCCTTCATCAGGCCGGTATTGCCCTCCTGTATCAGGTCGAGGAAGCTGAGACCGCGGTTCATGTACTTCTTGACGATCGAAATGACGAGTCTGAGATTCGCCTCGACCATCTTGGTGCGCGCCGCCTGCCCCGCCTTGAGCACGCGTCTCAAGTCGGCGAAAGTCGTCACGAACTCCTCGCCAGGCATGCCGAAGAGGGATTCGAGCCGAGCCATCTTGGCCTTCACGGCCTCCAGCTCGGTGTCCCTCTTCTTCGACGGGCGCTGGGTAAGCAGCTGGGCGTGCTTGGCGACCAGGGCGCGATAAGGCAGGTATATGCGCTCGTCGGCCTCGGCGCAGAGCGTCTCGAGGACCTTCTGCTTGAAGCTCAGGTCCTCGAAGCACTTCCGCAGCGCGGCGCGCGCGTTCTGAAGGCCCTTCTCGGCGCCGCGCACCGCCGCCGGAGACGGATTCTTCTTGGAGATGATCTCCATGTGCTTCGAGCTAGCCTCCTGAAGGCGCTTCTCCACCTCCTTGATCTGCTTGCGGAAGCCCATGATCATTTCCATGTAGGCGTCGCGGTTGTCGTCAAACTTGTCGGTGACGATGCGGTCGAACCTCTCGCACTGCCCCTCGAGCTTGTCCAGCAGCCTGGCGTACATGGACGGCGCGAAGAGGAACCTGTTGAACACGTCCTTCGTCTTCGCCTCCGCCTCCTCGATCGTGGAGCAGATCGAAACCTCCTCGTCACGCGAAAGAAGCTGCACCTGGCCCATCTGGTGCAGGTACATCCTTATCGGATCCTCGATCATGTCCGCGACGCGGCCCTTCGGGTCCGTCTGCTTGGAGCTCTTGTTCTCGAGGTACTTCTTCACGTCGTCTTCGCGGATGACCTGCACGCCAAGAGCCTCGAGTATCTTGAGGTACTTGTCGGACTGGATCGCGTCGACGATGTTAGAGGGCAATATCTGGTTCAGCTCCTCGTACGTCACGTAGCCGCCGTTCGCCTCGCTGCGGCGCTTCACGTCCTGTATGACGTCGTTGAGCTCGGTTTCGCGAAGGATCGACATTCCCTCCATCGAGGGAAGCACCGTGTCGGCGTCTGCATCGCCCCCGAAGTCGGCGTCTGCCACGGCGGCAAGCGCCTGGATGACTTCGGCGGAGTCGTCCTCAGCCGCGGACTTCGCCTCGGACCGCTCGACCTCGGCGGCGAGCTGGTCGGCGTCGAGCTTGGCGGCCTCCTCCTCGATCTCGTCTGGAGGCAGGTCGTCGCCATCGTCGGCACCGCCGCGGCGAGTGCGCCGCCTGACGGTCATCTCTTCGTCAAAGTCGTCTTCATCGTCAATGTCAACGTCGTCTACCTCTGCATCTATGACGCTCTCCGCATGAGGGATTCTCTCCTTCTTCCTCGGCGCGGACCCCTTTCCGTCGCCTTTTCCCGCAGCCTTCAACGCCTTCTTTGCTTTGGCCATAGTTTCTCCAGTATACAATTCACCCACCTGCACTTTGTCAAGTGGTTTATTATTATATCATAAAATCTGCATGAGCGGCGGAAAAACTTTGCCGCCCCCTCATTGGTGCACCTGGGGGGACTCGAACCCCCACGCTTTCGCAGCGGAACCTAAATCCGCCGTGTCTGCCATTCCACCACAGGTGCGCCACTGAAAGACATCAACCGGCGCATTGGCGCCGAAGCGTCACTTGCCCAGCTTCTCCTTGTGCAGGAAGAAAACCCGCGCTTTGTTCGCGAACGTCTGCGCCTCGGGGAAGTTCTTGGGCGAAGAAAGCTTCAGAAACTCCTCGAGAGCGGCCTTCTGCTTGCGATCAAGGCTCACCGGCACCTCGAACACTATGCGCGCGTCCAGATCCCCGGGCGAACCGCCGCGAAGTGACGGGACGCCCTTGCCGCGGAGACGGAACACCTTTCCGTTCGGTGTGCCCGCCGGCAGCTTCAGCTGCGCCTCGCCTTCGGGCGTAGGCACGGCGACGGAGCCTCCAAGGGCCGCCACGAAAGGCGAAACCGGCACGTCGACGAAGAGATCCTGTCCGTTGCGCTCAAACAGCTCGCTCTCGCGCACTACGACCTGCACATAGAGGTCGCCGTTCGGGCCGCCGCGAAGGCCGCCGCCGCCCTTCCCCGAAAGACGCAACCGCGAACCGGAGTCCACTCCAGCCGGAATCTTGAGGGAAATCTTCTGGGGCGCAGTCACATGACCGGTGCCGCGGCACTTCCTGCACGGCTTTTCGATAACAGACCCCTCTCCGCCGCAAGTCGGGCACGTCTGGCGCACCTGGAAGAAGCCCGAGCCGCCTATAACCACTCCGTGCCCGCCGCAGGTCCTGCACGTCACACGGCGCGAACCGGCCGCGGCCCCGCTCCCGTGGCATTCCGGACACTCCGCGGGCATCGTAAGCTCGAGGTCCCGCGTGGAGCCGAAAAGCGCCTCGTCGAAGTCGATGTCGAGGCGATACGTCATGTCGTCGCCACGGCGCGGCGCATTCGGGTCGGCGCGGCGCTCCTGGCGACCGCCGCCCATGCCGCTGAAGAACTCGCTGAAGCCGCCGAAGCCGCCTCCGCGTCCGCCGCCGAAGATGTCCCCGAACGCGGCGAAGATGTCTTCCATGTTCATCCCGCCCGCGCCGCCGAAGCCGCCGTCGCCCGAGAACGCCTGATGGCCGAACTGGTCGTAGCGCGCGCGCTTGTCGGCATCGTGCAGCACATCGTACGCCTCTGCCGCCTCCTTGAACTTCTCCTCGGCGGCCTTGTCGCCGGGATTGCGGTCGGGATGGTACTTCATCGCCAGCTTGCGGTACGCGGACTTTATCTCGTCCGCCGTCGCCGTCCTGCTGACACCAAGAACCTCGTAATAGTCGCGTTTATCTGCCATAGTCTGACGCTGGAAACACCTTACGCAGGCTTGCCCGACGAGACGACGACCTGCGCGATGCGCAGGACCTTGCCCTTCAGCATCCAGCCCTTCTTTGACTCAATGGAGACCTTGCCCTCCTCGACGTCTTCCGACGGAAGCGTCGCTATCGCCTCCATCCTCTCAGTGTCGAGTTCCTTGCCCACGGAGTCGAACGGCTCCGCGCCATGATCCTTCAGGGACTTCAGAAGCGTATCGTATACAAGCTGCACCCCCTTGACAAAGGGGTCGTCCTTCTTCTCCGCCGCATTTGCGAGCGCGAGCTGCAGATTGTCCACCGCAGGCAGAACGTCGCTCAGGATGTCGGCCTCCGCAAAACGGTAGGAGTCTTCGCGGTCCCGCGCCGCACGCTTCTTGTAGTTGTCGAAGTCGGCCAGCGTAAGCGCGTAGAGAGTCTTCCAGTCCGGTTCCGCCGGCTTTTGCGGCTCGGCCGGCTTCTCAGTCGGCTTCTCCGCGGCTTCACCAGGCTGAGCCGGCGCGTCCGACTCGGCAGGCGAGCCTTCGGCCTGGCCGGGCTCCTCCGGATTGTCAGACTCGCTGGTCTCAACGGGCTTGGGTTCTTCCTTCTCCGTCACCTCAGATTCTTCCAACTTGCGCCTTCTTTCCCTGCCGAAGAACATCATCAAGCCTTGATCTGGCCGGCCTTCGCGAGCATCTTCGCCTCGACGGACTGAATCTCCGCGAAGCCCTGCGAGCTGTGCGGGTTAAGGCCGTTGGACGCCTCCATCGAGCTGTCAGCCTCGTTGTAGATCGTCGCCTTGAGGCCCTTGAGGGACTCGAAGAAGATGTTGCCCTTGTAGAGCCCGAGCGTAACCTCGGCAGTCGCCTTGTCGGCCCAGACCTGTATCGCGGCGCGCGCCGCACGGGTCGCGGGATCAAACCAGCGGCCGTCGTAGATCTGGTCGGCCACAAGCTTAGAGAGCTGCTGGAAGAGCAGCGTCGAGCGGCGGTCCATGATGCCCTCGTAGATGTACTTGAGGCCCCACGAAAGGACTTCCATGCCAGGCGCCTCGTAGACGCCGCGCGACTTCGTGCCAATAATGCGGTTCTCAAGTGCATGCTTCA
>JAEEZC010000056.1 GCA_016288465.1 Verrucomicrobiota bacterium
CCGGCGGACAGATGGCGCCGACCTCGCTCATCGGGCAGGTCACGCAGACCTCGCCGTACGGGCGCGACCCCAAGACGCAGGGCATGCCGATCCGCATCTGCGAGCTCCTCGCGACGCTCGACGCGCCGGCCTACCTCGAGCGCGTCGCGGTCAATTCGGTCCCGCACGTCCGCCAGGCCAAGAAGGCCATCCTAAAGGCGTTCAAGAACCAGGTCGAGGGCAAGGGCTTCTCGCTCGTCGAGGTCGTGTCGACCTGCCCGACGAACTGGGGACTTACGCCGGACAAGGCGTGCCAGTTCGTGGAGGAGAAGATGATTCCGTTCTATCCGCTCGGCTGCTACAAGGACCGCACGGCGACGGCGGAGGAGGTGAAGTAAGATGACTTACGAGACAATAATGGCCGGCTTCGGCGGACAGGGACTGCTCTTCTCGGGCAAGGTTCTTGCGCACGCGGCGCTCATCGAAGGCAAGGAACTCTCGTGGCTCCCGTCGTACGGACCCGAAATGCGCGGCGGAACGTGCAACTGCTCGGTTATCGTCTCCGACGAGCCGGTCGGCTCCCCCATCATCGCGCATCCGAACGTGCTGATGGTGATGAACGAGCCCTCCCTCGACAAGTTCGAGGACACCGTCGCGCCCGGCGGCACGATCTTCGTGGACTCGTCCCTCATCTCGCGCAAGGTGCGCCGCACCGACGTAGAGGCCGTCTACATTCCGGCGACGCAGATGGCGAAGGACATGAACGCCCTTTCGCTCGCCAACATGATCATCCTCGGCGCAATCGTAGAGAAGCTCGGCTGCGTCAAGGGCGACACGATCGCGCAGGCGCTCAAGGAGACGATCTCCGCGCGCAAGGCCAACCTCCTCGACCTCAACATGAAGGCCGTCGAGGCCGGTCGCGCCTTCATCAAGGGCTGATCGGCTCATACGGCTGCAACGCAGCCAAGACAGACTCGGCGCGGCGTCCATCAGGTCGCCGCGCCGTCTTTTTGCCGCCTTCACGACAGGTCCCTTCCGCGTCCCGCATTTAACAGCAAAACGTAAGGCCGACATGAACGCGGCAAACGAATCTTGATCTGATTTTAGGGGGAGTTTTTGGGTGGTGCTCGGGGCGGGACTCGAACCCGCAAGGATCTCTCCACATGCACCTCAAGCATGCGTGTCTGCCAATTTCACCACCCGAGCAGGTGTTTTGAAATTGGGTGTAGTATATCATATTAGCCGACGTTGCGCAAGGGGGTATGTGAAAAAAACGTTGGACGGATGGAGGCTGGCGAGGGGTTGCTGACACCTGCGCGGTTTCGGGACGATTTTTAGGGGAAAGTGCGTCGCCTTTCAAGTCCGGCCTTCGGAACACAACGCTACGAAGTCCCTGACGCCAACGCTGCGTATTTACGCGTTTCCTCCCTTTCCAGTTGTGTTTCGAGCGTTTTCTGCCTGTGTACGGAATGTTTGCTAATGGTGTACGCGGCGTTTACTAGGCGTGTACGGGGGAGTTTTGACGTCATTACACCATAGAAGTGACGTCACTTCAATGGTATATTGACGTCACTTCACCACAGAAGTGACGTCAAAACTCCTCCGTACACAGGCGGGGAACGCCGTGTACACAGTTAGGGAATGCCGCGTACACCGTAAGGAAACGCCTCGTACACAGGCAGAGCAAGGTCCGTTCACTCACCCCGAAACCGCCGCGGACAATGCGGACGAAGGTCACGCTACCGACCAGTGAACGGTAGCGCTACCGATCGACGAAAAGGTCGTCATTCCGCCCCTAACTCTCCAAGGGGTCTTGTCGGTTCATCTTGATTTGTGTCGATAATTGAAAATTTGTGGTTTATCTATTTAACCACGAATCTACACATGTCTTCACAAATTAATTCGAGTTCTGGGGTGTTTTTATCTTTAACGCAGGGGTGCAAAGACGCAGAGTATGCAGAGATGCTTTCGACGATATGGGGTTTTCTAGTTGCGGTCACGCGCGACGGGCGGGTGACTGCGGCCAAACTTATTATCACAAAACAAGCTCAATTGTGGTATAATATGGATCAGGTACGTGTTTCGGAAAGCGCTTTTTAGGCTTTTGTACTACAGAAAGGAGTTCGTGCAATGAAGCGTCTTGTTGCGGCTATGTCCGCGATTGTTGCTGCTACTTATGCATGCGGAGAGACAGTAACGCTCAGTCCTGCCGCAGGTTCGACCACGAACGCGCTTGCCTTGTTCACAGGCAGCACGGCGGTTGAAATCGCAGGGCCGGGTACAGTGCGGCTGAACCCTTCCAACGGCCACACCGGCGGCACGACGCTTTCGGGCGGCACCCTTGAGATGTCCGGCAACTTCACCGGCGACCGCTCGCCAGTCGGCGCGGGCACGTTCACCGTCTCCGGCGGCACCCTGCGCGGCACCGGAACCTTCGGCGGCAACATCACGGGAACGGGAGCATTCGCAGTTGAAGCGCCTGATGGTTGGACATGGTCTGGCGACAACACCTTCTCCGAGGCGCTGACGATTTCCGAAGGCACCATTGAAGTCGCCGGCGGAACTACGACGCTGGGCAAGCACTTGTATCTTCTGCCAGCTGGCGACGAGCCTGTCGGCTACCTTCAGTCCGGCGGCTCAGTCACCATGGGTGCCAACAACCTCCAGTTCTCCTACAAGGCCGGCTCCCGCTCGTCGTTCACGATGACGGGCGGCTCTTTCGATGTCAACGGCAAGAACGCCCTGGTAGGCTACAATGTCGCCAATGCCTCCGCGACAGTCGACATC
Source organism: Verrucomicrobiota bacterium (assembly GCA_016288465.1). Lineage (GTDB taxonomy): Bacteria > Verrucomicrobiota > Kiritimatiellia > RFP12 > UBA1067 > UBA1067. The sequence continues at coordinate 2,767 of JAEEZC010000056.1, forward strand.
TCCGGTGGCGCAGCTCTGCGGAACATCGGCAACTTCTACACCCATACGAGAAGCGGCAACTCGCTTGCCGTCAGCGTCCGCGACGGCGGAACGTTAGGGTTCGGCTCCATTTACAACTCTTCATCGGATGGAGCGCTTTCCCTGCACGTCGACGGGGGAACTCTTGCAAACGACACGACAGGGATTAGTTCGGCGCGCACGACGAGCAATGGCACTGGCTGGATAAAAGATAGCATCACTTCATTCAAGGTCGGCCCCGGAGGCGCGACATTCACGACGGACAATGGGGCAGGCGCCGGACTCGCGCAGATTCGCATGCCAATTCTCGCCGAGGCTGCCGGCGAAGGGGAGACGGCGAAAGGCGTTATATTCAAAACTGGCGACTGGGGTTACTATGTCGCTGGGAACGACTACGAGGGGCCAACTGTTATCAGGAAAGGTGCTGCGCTCTTCCTTTACAGCAATGGCACAATCCCGTCCGGCTCCGTCGTCACTGTCGCGTCCGGTGGCGAGCTTTGCGTGTGCGGGTCAGAGAACAAACCCAAAACGATTTCCTCGCTTGTTCTTCAGGATGGAGCAATTCTCGGCTTTGGGCTGAACCTCAATACCCTGACGGCTTCAGAAAGCGTCACGCTCCCCTCGCATGCAAAAATCGCGCTCTACAACAACGCGAACCCGACAACGGGCAAGAATAACGACGACGGCACATACGCCGTCCTGAAGGTCCCGGCGTCCTACGTCGACGCGCTTCGCGCCGTCTCATGGTCGTGCGCGACGGCGACGAGCGGCAAGTCCTACACGTTCTCCGTGGCGACGAGCGGCGACACGGCGACGCTCTCGATGACAATCGCCGCCGCTCCTTCTGGCACTTTTGCCGTTTCCGATGATACGGCGCTTGTCGTGGCGCTCAACGTCAGCGGCGACATCACTATCGGCAGCGGCGCGACGCTTGCCGCTTCGCCCATCTACGGCACGACGACTGGCGGCTCGATCACCATCAACAACGGCGGTACGCTCGACGCTTCCGGCGACAACATCCGCCCCGTTAACGCAAGCGGGAACTCGTTCCACCTTTACCTCAACGAAGGCGGAACGCTTGTCTTAAACCAGATTTATGGCGTCACTTCCGGCGCGGCCATGAACGAGGCAATAGGGACGCCCATGTTCCACTTCAACGGCGGTACGATCCAGCCCGTCGCGTTCGAGGACGATGCCGCCAGTGGTCTGCGCTATCTCCTCAACTACCAGACCGCTCTCGTCGGTGAGAACGGCATGGTGATTGACCTGTCCAAATGGTCGCGTCCCGTCGGATACGACATCTGGGTGCGCAGCACTCTTCAGGGCAATGTCAACCACGATCCGGACTGCGTGGGCGCGGACGGCGGCATCACGGTGAAGGCGACGGGCGATGACAGGGCACTTGTCTGCTTCGGTGGCCGATTCAACGGCTCCTCGCTCACCGGCGGCATTCTGGCGGAAGACGGCGCCATTGTAGCCGCAACCACCAGCGGTCTTGAAGGGCAGACCCTCACGCTCCAACCCGGTTCGCGCTTCCGGCCCTACAACACGACGACCATCATGATTGGCGACCTCACGTTTGGCGAAGCGGGTGCGACGAAGCCTGTTGCCTTCGACTGCTCGAACAGCACGACGGGTTACGGCGTAGTCGTCACCGACACGCTCTCCATCCTCTCGCCGGTGGAGTTTTCAGTTACGCCAGGCTGGAGCGTGGATTCCACCCTTTCATCCGGCACTTACACCGCGCTCGTCTATCAGGCGTCGTGCAGCGTCAATCCGTCGCTGTTCCGGCTTCCCGCGAACGCGCCCAGCGGCGCAACGCTTTCTGCCGAAGAGGTTACGCTCACCGCCGGTGACTATGCCGGCTGCAAGGCTCTCGTCGTAACAATCGCCAACGACATCGTCGTCACGGGCTCCACATTGCATCCCACTCCGCTCACGGTATCTGAGAATGCCGCCGTCGGCAGCATCGTCGTCGGCGGCGCGTGGAACGGTGAGGCCGACTCCGTCTGCGAGACTTCGCTGACGATTTCCGGCAACGTCACGGCATCGGAGGGCCTGTACCTCGGGTACAATCCCGCGCCGGGCGTGGACAAGGACGACTGGCACAAGGGATTCCTCACGCTGAACGGCGGTTCGATCACCACTCCGCTGTTTTATTCCATCTATCGTCCCGGCATGACAGACAATAACGACTCCGACTGCCGCTTTGGCTGCGAGGCGACCGTGAACGGAGGCCTTCTCGATGTTGCGGGCGACGTCCGCCTTGGCTACAACCGTTCGAAAAACGGCGACAACTTGTATTCGCGCCTCACGGTGAACAATGGCCGCGTCGCGGTCGGAGGCAAGTTCTATCTGCTCTACGACGATACGCAGGGCGCCTTTACGGCTCCCGGCTCCATCGTGCTGAACGGAGGCGAGGTGGACGTGAAGGGCGTCATCGACATGTCGCGCAATGCGCAGAATCCTGGGAATCAAGCCTACAACACAAAGTTCGGCATTTGGCTGAACGGCGGCGTCCTGAAGGCGGAGAACATCATGATGACCGCCACCTCGGCCTCAACGCCGCAGGTTGTTTTCAACGGCGGTGTCTATGCGCCATACGGCGCTAAGGCGGCGAACCGCACGATGTCGTACCCGAACGAGGTGTATGTATCGACTGGCGGCGCGGTGATTTCCACCGAGAACATTCCAGCAGGCAAAGTGTACACCGTCTCGCAGGCGCTGAAGACCGACCCTGCGCTCAACGGCGCCGCGGACGGCGGTCTTGTGAAGCGCGGCGCGGGAACGCTCGCGCTTTCCGGAGCGAACACCTTCACGGGCCCTGTGCGCGTGGAGGAGGGAACGCTAGTTGCCAGCAGCGCTGACGCCCTTTCCGACTCGATTGCAGTCGCCGACGGCGCGGTTCTCGACCTCGGCGCCAGCACGGTCACTGTCGGCTCTGCGGCGGCGAGCGGCGCAGTCGTCGGCTCGCTCGTCGTCACCAACGCCATCTTGGCGACCTCCAATGGATCTTTCCTCTCCGTCGAAGGAAACCTTGAGATCAGACCGCGCACTAGCGTGATCTTCGGCAGCGGCGCCACCATTCCCGATGACTGGAGCGCCATAGCCGCGGCCTCCGGCACGATCACGGCGCCCGGCTCGCTCAGGCTGCGCAGCAGCGGCGGGGAGAAGACGCGCGTTGAGACGAAGGTCGAAGGCGGCGTTCTCTACGCCAGGGCGTCACTGGCCGGATGCCTAATCCTCGTGAGGTAAGCCGGATGAGAGTCTGCACTGCCCTTCTCGCGATCCTGTCCGCGGCAGCGGCGCTCGCCGCGCCGCTCCGCGTAGGAGTGTTCGTGGACAAGGGCGCGCGCTCCAACGGCTGCGCGGCGTGGGTGAGGCTGCTCACGTCGTCGCCGGACTTCGACACGACGTTTCTGGACGGACCGGCTGTGCGCGGCGGCGCGCTAGAAGGCCTTGACGTTCTTGTGATGCCAGGCGGGCACAGCATTGTGGAGTCCGAACAGCTCGAAGAGGCGGGGCGCGAGGCGATACGGCGCTACATACGCAACGGCGGCAGATACCTTGGAACGTGTGCGGGATGTTCGCTAACGCTCAACGAGCCGATGGCGACGAGGCTCAGGGTGATTCCCTTCTCGCGCGATCCGAAGAGTCCGCGCGGCGGAGGCGAGGCCCTGACGATGAAGGTCACGAAGCGCGGGGAGGAGCTGACGGGCATCAAGGCGGGCAACCATCCCGTCAGATACCACAACGGGCCGATGCTCGTGCCGACGAAGCCGCTGAAGGACGCGGAATACGAGGTAATAGGCAAGTGGAACTGCGACCTCAGCGAGAAAGGAACGAACTCCGTCAGCATGTTCGGGCATCCGGCGCTGGTCTGCGGGAGGTACGGCAAGGGGCGCGTGTTCGTGACGGCCGGGCATCCCGAGCACTATCCGCGCTCACGCGACATCGTCGTAGGCGGCTTCAGGTATCTGACGGGCGTCGCGCCGAAGTTCGAGCTCAAGTCGCGCAGCAGAGGCGCAACGTGCGTCGGCTTCTACACGCCGCCCATGGCCGGAATCGAGACCGCGAAGACGCTTGCCGCGCTTGAGAAGGATCCGGCGCTGGACGTAGTGGCCGTGCAGAACGACGACATAACGGCAGGACGGCTTGAGCATCTCGACGCGCTTGTGCTGCCGGACGGAGACGCCGCGCAGTACGAAAAGGTATATCCCGAAGTCGCGCCATACGTCGAGGCGTTCGCGGAGCGCGGCGGAACGACAGTCGCGTGGGGCGTCGGGGCGAAGCACCTGCCAAAGCGCGGCGGAACGGCCGCCGAAGACGGCATGCACGCGCTGGAAGCTCTGCGGTAAGGTGCGGCGGACGCTGCCGCGGGACATCGCGTCAGACGATCTTCCAGCCGTAGGCGCCGATGGCGTCCGCAACGGCGGCCAGGTAGCTGGCCTCGTCGTCGGCGACAACGCCGTCCTCTTCGACAACCGTCTTCACGGCCTCCAGAAACTCGCGCTTCATAAGCGGAATCATCGTGCCGAGATCGGAAAGCGCCGCGCGGAACTCGCCCATGTCGAGATAAGGCTGGGGACGGTCCGGCCAGAAGACGAGGCAGGATGCAAGGCGCTCGCCTGCGAGGGCGTAGGCGCGGTCGCCGTTCGCGCCGAGCGACGCGATCGTCGAGATCACGCCTGCCGCGGCCTCCGCCAGACGAGACCTGTCAACGCTCCGCTCCGGAGCGGACGGTCTCAGCTTGCGTCTTACTGCGCAGGACACCATGAAGTCGAATGCCGCCGCGCTGCCGCCGGACACGACATCGGCAGACGAGAGAGACTCGATTCTGTCGGCCCAGGCGGCGACCTCGGCCGCCGAGCCCCACTGTCTAATCGCCCCGACTGCCTTCGCGGCGACGAGGCGCTTCGCGAACGGAGTGAGGCCTTCAGGGCACTCCGGCAGAGTCTCGCCCGAAAGAAGCGAGACGAGGACGCTGCCCGCGCCGCCGGCTTTCCTCATCCTTTCGACAAGCGCCTGCGGCAGAACGGCGCTCGACGGATTGTGCGCGAGCTCGTGCGCCTTGCGCTGCTCGTTCTTCGCGAAGTTCTCCGCGACCCTGCGCCGCCCTTCAGCGTGAATGCGCTCGATGCGGTCGCGGAACCTCTCAAGGCGCGAATCGACGCCATGCGGCGATATGCGGCGGATTCTCTCATCCACAGGCGGATGCGTCCCGGCGACGCCCATCTCGGCATCGAGAAAGAACATGTGCGAGACGTTCGCCGCGGTCACGGTGTGCGCGCTCCAGGCGCAGCCGAGGAGTCGGGAGAAGCGCAAAGCGTCTGCTAGGCCCTCCGGATTGCGGGTGAACTGCACGGCGGCGGCATCCGCAAGATACTCGCGCTCGCGAGACACCGCGTGCTGAAGAAGCCGCGCGAAGCCTCTGCCTGCGAGCCCGATCAGCCAGAGAGCCGAGCCAAGCAGCGCACAGACAAGAAACGCGACGAGCGGAAACGGGCCGAGCCTGGTGAGCCGCCTGCCTATCGGGTCCATGCGAGCGCCGTTCGGCAGAAGCATCTCGTCGTCGTCCGAGTCGCCGAGATCGGGCTTGAGCATGCGGAGGAGCCCGCTGCCAGCCCAGGCGATTGCGCCGAGTCCCTCGACGAGCGCTGCAAGGCGGGAGTTGAGGGCCATGTCGCCGTTGAGCATGTGGCCGAACTCGTGCGCGACGACGCCCTGCAGCTCGTCCCTCGTCAGGAACGTCAGTGCGCCCGTGGTCACGCAGAGCGCGGCGTCGCTGTCGCGGAAGCCCGCCGCGAAGGCGTTGATCCTCTCTGGCGCGTCCAGGACCCAGAGCGTGGGCATCGCGGCGCCGGAGGCTATCGACATCTCCTCGGCAACGTTCTGGTAGACAGCAGCCTCGCCCTGCCTCAGCTTTCTCGCGCCGGCGCGGAGCATTATCGACTCGCCGCTGCACATCCCTCGCCACGCCAAGTACCACGACACCCCTACAAGAAGCACGGCGGCGGCGAAGGATATGGACGTCGAATAGCCCATGTTGCCAAACGCGAACCTGGCAAGCGACGGCATCGGCCCCGACAGCGCAGGGCGCATCGCGCGGCAAATCGCCCAGAACGCAGTCTCCAGCGCGCACCCGGTCAGGAAGACGACCGGGACCGCCGAAAGCGCGGCAAAGGCGGCGAGCGCCGTCGATCTGCGGCGGGCGGCGTCCTGCTGCGCAAAGAAGTCCATCTCAGAACTTCACCTGCGGCGCGGCGCGCTCGGCTTCGGACGCGACTGGCTCCAGAAGCGCCGCCGGTGCGAACGAGAAGAGCGCGGCGACAATCGACGCGGGGAACATCTCGCGCTTCGTGTTGTACTCTGTCACGGAGTCGTTGTAGCCCTGGCGTGCGAACGCGATGCGGTTCTCGGTGGACGAAAGCTCCTCCATGACGCGGGCGGTCTGGGCGTCGGCCTTCAGCTCCGGATACTGCTCCACTGTTGCGAGCAGACGCGAAAGAACGCCGGCGAGCCCGCTTTCGGCGGCGGCGAACGCCTTGACGGCGGACGGATCGCCAGGCGTCTTCGCAAGCGCCTGGGCGGCGCCTGCAGCCTGGTTGCGAGCGAGCGTCACCGCCTCGAGCGTCTCGCGCTCGTGGGCAAGGTAGCCCTTCGCCGTCTCGACGAGGTTCGGAATGAGGTCGTAGCGGCGCTTCAGCTGGACGTCAATCTGGGCGAAGGCGTTTCTGTAGCGGTTTCTCAGCCTCACAAGGCCGTTGTAGATTGCCACAACGCCCAGTGCCGACAGGACGAGGACGAGAACAGCGACTGCGATGCACCACATGCACATAGGTAGACTCCTTTCGTTAGGTGTATTCTACCACAAAACGCCGCGGAAGTGAACGCGGAATCAGCGCAAACCGCGCATTCGCATGTTGCGCAGCGCCTTGCGATGCGCCAGTCTAGCCTCGGGAAAGTCGCACTTCGCGAGCGCAGCGGCGTTTTGTCTGGTGAGGAAGTCGTTCTTCCACCCGCCGTCCGCGTTCTGGGTGCGGATAATCTCGCGAAGCGCCTCGTTGCCGCCGGCGTACGCGAGGGAGTACTCGTTCGAGACGCGAAGGCGTGGCATTTCGCGACGAGGCTGGCGGGCGGCCGAGAACCGGCCGAAGACCACGGACATGCCCAGTGCGACGAGAAGCGATGCGGCAACTAGGACTGCCGCGGCGCGGACTCGGCTCGGCGGACGCGCGCACGCAAGGCGAGGCTCGAGCTCGGGCGCTTCGCGAAGACGCTGAGCGACGGATCGGAATTCGGGACCAAGCTCCGCAAGTGTCTCATCAAGATCCTTCGTCATCAAAAACCTCCTTGAGTTTTTTCAGCGCATTAGACATTCTCGACTTCACCGTTCCGACAGGTATGC
>JAEEZC010000057.1 GCA_016288465.1 Verrucomicrobiota bacterium
ACCCACCCCGCCGCCGTTGCCGAGCGCTTCCGCGTTCTTTCGCAGGCGAATCGTCCGATCCACCTCTCCGCGATCACGATCACCGCGCCCGACATGTCGCCGCGCGGGCAGATGGTGCAGGCGATCATCATGCGCAACCTCTATCGCGCATGGTTCTCAGTCGAGAAGATGAACGGCATAACGTGGTGGAACGTGGTGGACGACTGCGGTGCACCGGGCGAGCCGTCCATCAGCGGGCTCTTCACGCGCGACATGCGCCCGAAGACGGCCTACTTTGCGATGGATGACCTTATAAACCGCGAGTGGAAAACCCGCATGACCGCGAAGGCGTCCGGCGGCAAGGTCGCGTTCCGCGGTTTTCGCGGCCGCTATCGTCTCACATGGAAAGACGCGGACGGCAAGGATCGTTCGAAGCTTGTTGATGTAAAGTGACAATTCAGGAAGGATCAAATACCATGAAAAGACTACTGATAACGATAGGCGCGGCGGGGATGACGATCATTGGCGCTTCAGCGGCCGATTACCACTGGACAGGCGCGGCGGGCGACCATCTGTGGTCCACCGCCGGGAACTGGAATGACTCGGCAGGCAATCCTGCAGCCGCCGCGCCGACGCCAGGCACGGCCTACACCTACAATTTCGGGCAGCAGCGGGCTGACGGTCCAAAGATCAGCTGGGGCGATGGCCTTGTCGTGACGCAGGACATGGCCGTCGTCATCGGCTCCGCGCTGGCGTTCAACCCGCCGACAACCGACGGGGAGTCGATCACGTTCGTCACGGCAAACGGCGGAACCATGAAGTTTGCTGGCGAAAGCGCCATCTACTTGCAGGACAATTCTCGGCTGACGCTGAATGTCGATCTTTCGGGCGACAACAATGGAAGCAATCTCGTCAAATACGGCACGGGGACTCTTGCCTTCGCTCTTAAGAAGCCAAATGCGAAGCATCGCGCCGTTGTCGTCATCAACGGGAAGGTGGAGGTCGCCGAGAACGACGCAGAGGCCAACATCGTCATCGGGATGGCCTTTTCGCCGTATGAGAGCGCCACGCCCGCCTTTTCCACCCGCAGGGACGGCACCGACATCCACGGGCTTTACGTCACCGCTGTGGGCAACAGCCGCGCGAATGGGCGGGTGGATCTCCACGGGACGACCCTGAATGTCGGCGGCGAGTCTGCCTCCTGGTCAACCAACAACTTGCCCGGCGCGGTGTTCGCCGAAGGCGGGACGCTCGCATACCGCAACGAGCGCCGCGTCTATCTGCGCGGGTTGCCCATTGGCGGCACTTTGGCCGTGGATCACGCCGACGTGCGCGTGGACGCGGCAGGCACGGCGATCCGCTGGCTCTTCGACGACGAGGACGACCCGATGCGGGACGACGTGGGCGCGGGCGCGCGGCTTCTCGCCCCCAATGGCGTCCCGGAAGTCGTGACGGACGCGATACGCGGCAAGGTGCTTTCAATTTCCGGCGGCAAATACTTCAAGGGGCCGGACGCGAATGCGGGCTTCGCCGAACTCCAGCAGCAGACGACGAACAACGCCTACACGGTCGCATTCTGGTTCAAGCCGGATGCCACCTGCGACAATCTCGGCAAGATATTCTACTGGGGCGGCAACCAGGAGGCCTACAAGGCAGCAGGGCTTCGCCTCAACAACGACTCGTCTAACGGGCTGATGTTCACCGTCTGGGGGAACAATCGCACACTTACGACGGGCAACATGCGCGACGGCAACTGGCACCATTTCGCGGTCACCTACAACGGGAACAAGGCGTTCCGCATCTACGTTGACAACATGCTTGTCGATTCGTTCACCCAGGATTTCTACTTCCCGCCGAACAAGAACTTCTACATCGGGAGCATTTACGGCGGTTGGGTCAACAACGGCGCGAACCCCTACACGGGGCTTCTCGACGACTTCCTGATCGGTTCCTACGAGATGACGGCGGACGACATCTCAGCCCTCTACGCCAGCGGACTGAAGGCGACGGTCGGCGTCGGCTCGGTTGAGGCGCGGTCTCCCGGCGAGGTGGCGTTTGCGAAAAGCGGCGTGACGATGAAAACCCTCTCTGGCTGTACGCTCGCAGGTGGCGTGACGATGCTTGAGGCCGGCTCGATCCTCACGGTCGGCGCGGAGGCCGGCACGGCGGCGACGACCTTCAAGGGCAGGATCGGCGGCGGCGACACCACGCTCGTCAAGGAGGGCGCGGACTACGCCCTCACGCTTTCCGGCCCTGCGGCGGCGGTCACGAACGTCGTCGTGAAGGAGGGAACGCTTGAACTGCGCCGCCCGACGGCGCGCATGGGGCTTGCCGCGTATTACGGCTTCGATGACGCCGCAATCGGCGCGGATTCTTCGCCCGCCGGGTTCACGCTTTCAAAGGAAGGCAGTGGCACGGTTTCGCAGATTACGGACGGCGTCTCCGGCAAGGCGCTCAATTTCGGCGGCTCGGCGTATCTCAAATCCACGGACTACCTGCATTCGGCATTCCCGACCGGCAACGACTCCTACACCGTTTCAATGTGGATCAAGCCGACGGCAGAGGCGTATTCGAACAACCGTCCGCTCTACTGCTGGGGCAAGGACGGCACTGAAACCACAACCTCGTTCATGCGGCTCAACGGCGGCAACTCCGGCGGCGGCGTGATGTTCACGCACTGGGGCGACAACTTCGTGGCTGCGGCGGGAAATCTCGCCGACGGCAACTGGCACCATGTCGTGGCGGTTTACGACGGCACGACGAGGGTGAAAACCGTCTATGTGGACGGCACGGCGTATGCGGCGGACGCGAACCAAGCAGTGGCCGTGGATGGTGAAACAAGCCTTTACATTGGTTCCCGGTCAGGCGGCACTTCCACGACATACTCCGGCGGCATGGATGAGTTCTTGGTCATCGCCGGCGCGTGGACGGCTGGGGAAGTCGCGAACGAATACGCCCGCAAGGCTCCTGCGCTCGTTGCGGCGGAGACGCTTCTCCCCGCGCCCGTCGCGCACTGGACGTTCGACGACGACGCGGCGCCGGGCGCCGATTCATCGGCGAACGCGCTCAATCTCACGACGAGCGGCGCGGTGACGCTTGAAGCCGGCGGCGCCATCTGCGGCAAGGCGGCCAGATTCTCGTCGTCAAGCGGCTATTTCAAACTCGACTCGTTCCCGTCCGCCATCCCGACGTCATCCAATGCGTTCACGGTGGTTGTCCGCTACCGGCCCGACAAGACGCAATCCAAAGCCTACTACCCTGGCATTGTCATGTGGGGCGATCCGAACGGATGGAACAGCGGCAAACTGGTGAAAATCAGCACGGAGCACGGCGACCTGCACTCCATCCGCTCGACGGTCGCAGGCAGCATCTTCATGCCTGCCGGATTCTACCGCACCGACATGGGGACGGAACGGTCGCGCTGGGTGACGGCGGCGTTCACCTATTCGCCAAACAACCATACCACCAAACTGTATGCCGACGGCGAGTATGTAAGCCAGGAGGAAGACA
>JAEEZC010000058.1 GCA_016288465.1 Verrucomicrobiota bacterium
AGAAAGCCAATGTTAAGCCACATGATTGGCAATTGGACCTTCAAGTCAAAACGACGACGCGGCATTCCAGCGGCAAAGCCGCTCGACAAGCGCCGTGGTTCGTGGTCGCGCCGGTAGGCGCAAAAAGCGCAAGGCTTTCCATGTGCTCGACAGCGTTGCACGAATCGCGGTGGATATTCCAGCGCCCTGGCGTATTTCGTATCGCGGCAAAATATGCTATAATATCACCTTATCGCCTAAGTAGGGGCGAGAGGAGAACAATGGACAGCAATAAGAAGCGCTATCTTGGCATAGACATCGGCTCGACGACGTTCAAGGCGGTATTGGTCGCGGAGGACGGCAAGGTCGAGCGCACCGTCTACAAGCGTACGCAGCCGGTTGACGCAGGCAAGGTCGCCTGCACCGGTCGGTGTTCGGGTTGCGGCGCATGCGGCGGCGGCGCGTCTAAGCGGCTCGCCCTCGAGTTTCTGAAGGTCGCAGGCATACAGTCGTTCAAGGATGTCTCCGCCATCGTCGTCACGGGAAGCCAGATCGTCGAGGATACGCGCAAGTTCATTCCGTTCGACTTCCAGGTCAGCGAGGTGACGGCGCATGTCGCGGGCGCGAAGTTTCTGCATCCTGACGTGGACGCGATCATCGACTGCGGTGGCCAGGACTCCAAGTGCATGGTCTACAATCCGACCATGAAGCTCTGGACGTCGATGATGTCGGGCGTGTGCGCGGCGGGCACGGGGAGCTTTCTCGACTCGGTGGCCGCGAAGCTGGGCGTAAGGATAGAGGACGTCGCCGAGAAGGTCAACTACGACTCCACCACCGAGTTCAGCTCGGTGTGCGCGGTCCTTTCCGCGACGTCCATCAACAAGTTCAAGAACCGCGTGCCCGTCGGCGACCTTCTGGCCGGCGCGTGCAAGGCTCAGGCGAGGACGATTCTCAACTCCGTCGGGCAGCTGCTCCTCAACGCGCCGGGCCGCAAGATACTTTTCCAGGGCGGCGTGGCGTTCAACAGCGCCGTCGCGTACTTCCTCAAGAAGCTCACCGGCAGCGAAATCGTCATTCCGCAGTACCACGAGGTCATGGGCGCCCTCGGCGCCGCGGTGATCGCGCGGCAGCTTGACGATCTGAGGGCCAAGGGCGCGCTCGACCTCTCCAAGGTCGAATACGAGCCGACGCGCGGCAAGTCGGCGGTGCTGCGAATCAAGTCCACCAAGCGCGACTTCTTCTCGACCGACAAGTCGAAGCCCCTTGTGTGGCGCAACCTGTTCTTCCCGACCGAGATTCTCAACGCGATGGGCTGCCGCATCCGCACCCTGGAGACATACGCGGCGCTTTTCGGGCGCAAGGCGGACAAGGTGAAGGAGGCGCTCGGGCGTGCGGCGCAGAAGGGCTTCGACGGCCAGACGTGCTCGTTCCTCAGGATGCTGGAGGGCATGGAGCTGGAGAAGCCCGACTTCGTGGTCTCGACGATGCAGCCGTGCCAGCAGGCCGAGCGCGTGTTCGCCGACCTTGTGCGCGAGTACGGCATACCCGACCGCCTGTATTCCCTGCAGACGCCGGTCAACGCGCAGAGCCGGAAGGCGGAGGAGACGATCGCAGACGGGCTCGCCGAGGCCGTCTCGCTGATGGAGAAGGCGTTCGGCATGAAGCTGGACCCCGCCCGGCTCGAGCAGGCATGCGTCCTCTCGAACGAGGCCGCCGAGCTTGCGAAGAAGTGCGCGGAGCTGCGCTTCACGTCGCCGCCGCTCGTGCGCGGAGGCGAGGCGATCTACAACGCCGTCGTGTTCTCCCAGCTCTGGGGAACCCAGGACCTCGTCGACATCCAGCGCGCCTATCTCGAGGAGCTGCAGGCGAAGAAGGAGTGGGCGGAGAAGCGCTATACGATCGACAGCACGCACCGCCTGCTCTGGCTGCATCTGCCGCCTTTCTACGACACCAAGCACCTCGACTTCATCGAGAAGACGTGCAACGCGCCGATCATCTTCGAGGAGACGAACTTCGTCGGGTGGGAGCCGCTCGACCCGAAGGACCCGTACCGTTCGCTTGCGCGCAAGCTTCTGCAGTCCGGCTTCCTCGACCCTGCGCTTCGCGTGGAATACGTGAAGGGCGCCGTAGCGGCCGGAAAGTTCAACGGAGTCATCCTCTACACGCACGGGTTCGGCCGCTGCTCGCTCGCCGACCGCGCGTTCTCGAAGCTTCTGCGCGAGACGCTCGATTCAATCGGGTGTCCGCTGCTCACGCTGGAAGGGGACTGCATGGACGCGTCGATCGACCCGTGCTCGACAGTGACCAAGATATCGTCGTTCGTGGAGGCGCTCAACCTCAACAAGTACGGCAACATCTTCGGCAGGGCGAAAGCCGCCCCTGCGGAGAAGTGACGGCATGATGTCCGCCTGAGCCGAGGGGGCAGATGCCGCAGGAGCCCAGATTCGGTGTCGGGAGGGTGACGCGTTTCTACGTGCCGCTTCTTCTGCAGGCGATATCCCAGACCCTTGCGTATCCTCTTGTCGCCGGCATCGTGACCCACGGCGAGCACGGGGTCAACGCCCTGACTGCGTTCAGCCAGGGCCAGATGATAATGTTCGCCATCGGCTCTCTCGGCGGAGGGCTGGTGACGACGGGGCTCGTCTTCGCGAAGACGGCCCGCGGCTTCGCAGCGTTCAGGAGGCTGAACGTGCGGATGATGTCGGTGCTCGTGGCGATAGAGTGCCTGGCGTCGCTGCCTCCGTTCTCCGACTGGATATTCGGGGGGTTCTTCGGCATGACGCCGGAGCTTGCGGAGATATCGCGCGAGACGCTGCTCTACGGGTCCGTCATGAACGCCGGCTTCTTCGTGCGAAACGTCCCTCTTGTCGCGCTGTTCGATTCGCTCGAGAGCGGCAAGGCGAACAGGGCGACGTTCATGCGCATCATGCTGACCGCGGCGCTTTCGGTGGCGTTTCCGCATTTCGGGCTTGTCGGTCCAAGATGGGGGCTCTTCGCCCTGACGGTCGGAGTCTGGCTCGAAACCGGGCTTGGCTGGGTGTATTCGAGGCCGTACGCGCAGAAGATCGAGGCGCGTGCGGCCTCGGGCGCCGAGGAGCCGTGCGGCGTGCGCGAGCAGCTGCGCTTCACCATGCCGCTTGCAGTCGGCTATCTTCTGCTTTCGGCGTCGCCTCTCGTCATCGCCGCCTTTGTGGCGCGGACGGCGAACCCAGACGACATGCTTGCGATACACTACGTGACGCTCGGCATCGCGAACCCTATGGCGGCCGCCGCGCTGCGTATCCAGACGGTCTCGGTAAAGTTCCTGCCGGAGTACCCGGGCGACTTGAGACTCCTCGCATACGCGGTGGTTGCAGGGAGCGTCCTCGGTCTGCTGCCTATCCTCTTCGCGACGCCTCTTGTCGGCAACTGGTACTTCGGAGTGTTCCAGAACGTGCCCGAACGGATACTGCCGACGGCGCGGCTTGCGGTAGGGCTGTACTCCATATTCTGCATCTTTCACGCCGTGAGGGGAAGAATTGAGGGCATCGCGGCGGCCGCGAAGCGCTCCGACGCCGTCATGGTCGGGCAGATAGCGTATACGGTCTCGCTTTTCATCGTCTGCGCCGCCATGCTGCCGCTAGGCTGTCCGGGCTGGATGATAGCGGTCACATCCGTGACTCTTGCGCCGCTTTGCGTGACATTTGCTGTTTATGCCGCGCTCGCGGTGCGCAAAGTTTGATATAATTTACGACAACCTATGGAAGAGATAGACTTCGAGTCCGACGACTTCGCCGACATCGTGGCGAAGGACAAGCGATACGACGCGCGCGCCTACGCGCTGCTCATGGACGTTGTCCACTACCTCAGCGGAGAGGAGGGCAAGCACGTGAGCGGCGAGGACATCCTCGACGAATTCAAGGAGCGCGCGCTCGACCAGTACGGTCCGATGACGTATACCGTGCTGACCGAATGGGGCCTCACCTGCACGGAAGACGTGGGGGAGATGATGTTCAATCTCGTCGAGGCGCGGCGAATCCGCAAGAACGACGAGGATTCCGCCGAGAGCTTCTCGGGCGGATACGACTTTCGCGAGACTTTTCTCGCCCCGTACCAGGCGTGAGCGGGGCCGTCCATAGTCCCGCAGCCGGCGAACCCACCCTTATCGAGAGATTCGGGTGGCGCGGCGCTGTGGAGCCCGGTATCGCGCGCGTCGTCTCGTCCCACGGCGACTACTACCGCATCGTCTGCAACGAGTCGCCGGAGCCGCTGCTGGCGCGCAAGAAGAAGTCCGCGTTCGCTCGCATGAAAGTGGCTTCGCCGGACGGGATCAGGGCGGTTAAGCGGGCCGGAGAGCATCCCGACGCGCCCGTGAGGCCCGTTACCGGCGACTTCGTGCGGTTCCGCCACAACGACCGCGGCGACTCCCTCATTCTCGAGGTGCTGCCGCGGTTCTCCGTCTTCGAGCGCAGGGACCCGACGGCGCGCCGCTCGTCGCAGACGCTTGCCGTAAACTACGACACGCTTTTCGTGATGATGTCTCTCAACGAGGACTTCTCCGTGCCCAGGCTTGAGCGCTATCTCGCGCTTGCGGAAGGCGCCGGCGGCGAGACGGTCGTTGTGCTGACGAAGACGGACCTCGCCCGGGACGAGGCGGACGTGCGCGTGGCGGAGCTGCGAAAGGCGGCGGACGGGCGTGCGGAGGTGATCGCGATATCGGCTCTCACCGGCGATGGCATGGACGGCGTCGCAAGGTATGCGCGGCCCGGCAGGACGATTGCGCTAGTCGGCTCGTCGGGCGTCGGCAAGTCGACTCTTCTGAACGCGCTCGCGGGCGAGGAGCTTTCCGCCACGCAGGAGATACAGGAGTGGTCGGGCAAGGGGCGGCACACGACGACTGTCAGGGAGCTGTCGATGCTTCCGTCCGGCGCGATGGTCATCGACACGCCGGGAGTCCGTGAGATCGGCATCGTCGGAGAGGAGGAGTGCGGCCTGGCCAAGGGCGAGTGCTCGCACCGATACAGGAAATGACCGCTCGCGCATGTGTTCTCTGGGACTGGAACGGAACGCTTCTGGACGACACGGAGGCGTCGCTTGCCGCGTTCAACGCGCAGCTTGAGAAGCGCGGCGCGGCGCGTGTCGGCATGGACTTCTACCGCGCGCACTTCGCGTTCCCCGTAAAGCCGTTCTACGCCTTGTGCGGTGTCGACCCCGACCGCGAGGACTGGGACGAGATTGCGCGCGAATACCACGCCTCGTACGCGGCGGAGCCCAAGGCGCTGAACCGCGAGGCGATCGCAGCGCTCGAGCGCGTGAGGGCGGCCGGGGCGCGGCAGTGCGTGCTTTCGGCGCTTCGGCAGGACCTTCTCGACGCCGCGCTAGACTCGTTCGGCGTCAGGGGCTACTTCGACCTCGCGTACGGCTCGAGCGACCTGTACGGAGGCAGCAAGCTGGACCGAGCCCGCCAGCTCGTCGACAGGCTCTCGGGCTTCGACCTCGTCATGATCGGCGACGCGACGCACGACAAGGAGGTCGCTGCGGCGCTTGGGATACGATGCGTGCTCTGCGCGCAGGGCGGCCACTCGGCCGACAGGCTTCGAGCCGTCGCGCCGACGGGAGATACGCTTCTCGAAGCCGTCGGTCTTGCCCTTGGCGCGATCGACCGCGACGAAGAATGACCATGCAAATGAAAGGACCATCATGAGAAGTGCAATTGCGGCCGTTGTGGTCGCCGGCATGTGCGGGGCTCTTGCGACGGAAGTCGCGGAGGAACGGCGCGGAGCGACCGAAGGCGGCGCCGGCGCGGCAGCGGAGGAGCGTACGGATGCATGGCGCGACGCCATGCGCGCGAAGACTTTCGCACGCACTCAGGCCGACCTGGCTCTGTACGGACGGGACGGATGCAGGGAGATCGAGATGGCGTACCGCGCGTATTCGAAGAGCGGTGACGTCGACAACGAACACCTGCAGAAGCTTCTCGAGAAGTTCCCCAAGGCGAACCGCACGGGCTGCGCCGTGATGTACGCGGGCCAGCGGTCGCAGGGCAAGGACGGCGGAAAGTGGTTCCGCCTCGCGATCGAGAAGTTCGGCGACTGCATGTACGGCGACGGTGCGCAGGTCGGTGCCTACGCGCGCTTCTATCTGGCGGCGCTGCTCGAGCGCGAGGGCAGGAAGTCCGAGGCCGACGCAATCCGCGCGGAGCTTCTGAAGCTCTATCCTGACGCCCGCACGCATCGTGGGCGGAAGATGGCCGATCTCATCAATTCCGCCAAGTGAACGCAGGTGGAAAGCGGAAGAGAGTCGTAATGGAGCCGCTGGCTCGCTCGCAGTCGGCGGCGGATTTTTGCTATAATACGTAGCTATGAGAATTCTGACGGGTATCCAGCCTTCGGGCAAGCTTCACTGGGGCAACTACTTCGGCGCGATGAAGTCGATGTTCGATCTCCAGAACAAGGGCGAAAACTTCATGTTCATCGCGAATTTCCACGCGATGACGACGGTGCGGGACGGCGCGGCGCTTCGCGAGGCGACGAAGGAGGTCGCGCTTGACTATCTGGCGTGCGGGCTTGATCCCGCCAAGACGGTCATGTACAGGCAGAGCGACGTTCCCGAGGTCCAGGAGTTGGCCTGGTATCTCTCGTGCCTGACGCCGATGGGCCTTCTCGAGCGCTGCCACAGCTACAAGGACAAGATGGCGCACGGCTTCGAGGCGACCCACGGCCTCTTCGCCTATCCGGTGCTGATGGCGGCCGACATCCTCATAATGAACTCCGACCTCGTGCCTGTGGGCAAGGACCAGAAGCAGCATCTCGAGGTGACGCGCGATCTCGCCCAGAAGTTCAACAACGCGTATGGCGAGATATTCACGCTGCCCGACGCGTACATTCCCGAGACTGTCGCGACGATCCCCGGCACCGACGGCCAGAAGATGTCCAAAAGCTACCACAACACCATCGAGCTCTTCGACCCGTCCGTCAAGAAGAAGGTGATGAGCATCGTCACCGACTCGCAGCCGATGGAGGCGAAGAAGGAGCCCGACGGCAATTCGATCTACGAGCTGTACAAGCTCTTCGCGACGCCCGACGAGGTCGCCGAGATGGCTGCGGCCTTCCGCGCCGGCGGCTATGGCTACGGAACGGCCAAGAAGGCGCTGCTCGCGGCGTACCACAGGCTTTTCGATCCCTTCAAGGCCCGCAGAGACGAGCTCGTCAAGGATCCCGACATGCTTGAGGACATCCTTCGTGACGGCGCGAGGCGCGCACGCGAGCGCGCGGCGGTCCAGATGGACAAGGTGCGCAAGGCCGTAGGCCTCTGACCGACGCGTGAACCTCCGGTCGTCCGACGGCGTTTAACTGCTTGCGATGGAAGAGATTCTCCAGTGCTTCAGGAAGGGCGGCCCGGTGATGTGGCCGATACTCGCGCTTTCCGTGCTCGGGCTCGCCATTCTCATATGGAAGGCGTTCGAGTTCAGGGCCGGGCGGCGCAGCCCGAGCGGGCTTGTCGTCGTCTCGACGATCATAACGGCCGAGCCGATGCTCGGGATACTCGGCACGGTGACCGGCATCATGCGCACGTTCGGCGCTCTTAACGGCGCCGACGGAATGTCCAGTCCGATGGCCGCGACCTCCGGCATTGGCGAGGCTCTGATAACGACGGCGGCGGGGCTCGTGGCGTCTCTGCTGCTGCTCTTCCCGTACAACGTGCTCGACAGCAAGGCCGAAGACTCGGGCGACTGACGCGCGGAACGGGAGCTTCGCGACATGAGCCGCCGCAGAAGAGGAATTCGGCTTGAGATGACGTCGCTCATGGACGTCATGTTCCTCGTTCTCGTCTTCTTCATATACTGCATCTTCGACATGGCGGTGCACAAGGGCGTGAAGGTCGATCTGCCTGACGCCGACGGCGCCGACGAGAAGGGCGAACGCATCGTCATCACCATCAGGGCGGACGACTCCCTCCAGCTCAACGGCATGGACCTCGCCAGGGACGAGATAGTCGCGCGCGTCAAAGAGCTTCAGTCGGTGAAGATGGATCTGCCCGTGCTGATATCGGGCGACAGGAAGGCGTCGCTGGGCGCTGGCATAGGACTGCTAGGCGAACTGAGGGCCGCTGGCGTCGTCAAGGCCAGTTTTCAGGTCAAGGGAGACGCGGCGCACAGGCGTCCGGGCGGGTGAGCCATGCGTTTCGCGACCGCCATTGCCGTCTCCGGACTCGTCCACGCCGCGCTCGCCGCGGCGCTTGCGGCCTGGCTCGGGCGCGGAGGCGCGGCGGACGTGTCCGCGGCGCTGGACGTGTCGAGCGTCGAGCTTTCGTTTGCGGAGGAGGACGACTCGACTGCGGAGGCCTCGTTCGTTCCGCCTTCAGTCCCCTCCAAGGCCGCGGCTCCAGCTCCGCGCGAGCCGGATATGCCTGTTCCCGACGAGCCGGTCGACCTTCCGGGCATGCCGTTCGCGACAATGCCGCCCAGTCCCGCGACCGAGCCTGAGCGGTTCGAGACGCCCGTCGCGCCGGCTGCGGAGGCGGCGCCCGTGCCAGATTCCGCTCCGAGACAGGCGAAGGTGGATGCGCCGCCTCGTCCGGCCGCCTCGATCAGACCTGACTATCCTCGCGGTCCGCGGCAGAGAGGCGAACAGGGCGACGTAACACTTGAAATGCGGATCGGCGCGACGGGTGCCGTGGAAGACGTCCGCGTGGCTCGTTCGAGCGGACATTCCGAGCTGGACGAGGCGGCAGTAAGGGCCGTAAGAATGGCGAGATTCGTGCCCGCTAAGTCGGGCGGTGAGGCAGTTTCGTCGACCGCCCGCATTACATTGACGTTCAGGCTGAAGTAGGCGCGTCGGATGCGCGTCGCACAGGAAAGGAGATCGACATGATTGGTGCAATGCTGGCTGCGGCTGTCGGACTTGAGGCCGCGATTGCGAACGGGGCGGACTTTCTTCTGAAATGCCAGGCGGAAGACGGGCATTGGAGCGATCCGCAGATGCCCGCGCTGACGGCGCTGCCGCTTTGGGCCTTGTCCGGCGCAGGCGGTGGAAAGGGGGGCGATGGCGAGCCTTCTCCGCTTCGGAAGGCGGCGGACTTCGTGCTTGCGACGCAGCGCGAGGACGGCGGGTTCTACGTCCCGAAGCCCGGTCGCGGCGGTTCCGGGCTTGGCAACTACAACACGTCTGTCTGCCTCGCGGCCCTTTTCGACTCCGGCCTTTCGCCGAAGGGTCCGCTTCTGAAGGCGCGCGAGTACATCGCCTCCTCGCAGCTGGAGGGCGACGACACGATGGCCGGCGGCTTTGGCTACGACAGGCTTTCGAGACGGAGGTATGCGGACCTCTCGAACACGTCGTACGCGATGAGCGCCATGGCGAAGACCGCGTCGCTTGAGGAGTTCAGGACTTCCGGCAAGAAGGTGGACATAGACTGGAATCTTGCGCTTTCGTTCGTCGAGGGCCTTGTCGCGAGGGAAGGTCCGGATTCCGGAGGCGCCGCGTACAACCTCCGGACGCCGCAGGCCGGAGTCGCGACGAATTCGCAGGGCAAGGTGCATCTTCGCGCATACGGGTCCATGACATACGCGGCGGTTCTGTCGATGTGCTCCGCGAAGCTGGACCGCGGCGATGCGCGCGTAAGGCAGTCTCTGGCGTATCTTTCGTCCAACTGGACAGTGGACGAGAATCCCGGAATGGGCGGACAGGGCCTTTACTATTTCTACGACATCATGGCGCGGGCGCTGTCCGCGGCAGGCGTCGACGACGTCGGCGGGCACAAATGGAAGAAGGAGCTGTCGGCGAAGCTGATCTCTCTGCAGCGAGAGGACGGCAGCTGGGCGAACGACAACAACCGTTTCTGGGAGGCGGATCCCGTCCTTTGCACGTCCTTTGCGATGCTGGCCCTCGAGCTTTGCCGGGATTCGGCGCAAGGCAAATAGCCTGAGCCTGCGGCCCTTTTGCCGCAATACGCCATAACCTGTTGGGAAGGGGGCGTCGCGCATAAGTGTCTGTCGCAGCCGCCGCCATGCGACCTTCGCCCGCAAGACGGTTGTCTTGTACTGCATTTTCACTTTGCCCATTTTCCTGTTCATTTCGTTTTCTGGTTGTTTCTCGGATTTCTGTCAGTTGACAAAAAGATTTTTGTCAGTTGACGGAAGATGTTCTGCCGGTTGGCAAAATTTCGTCTGACGGCTGCTGCTTCGGGCTTTCGCTGAATGATAAACTCCGGGCGGTGTGGCTCTCGCGCAGACGCTTGCGTGCCCTGCGTAAACCTATGAGGGCGGCTTTGATCTTAACTCAGATGGGTCCCCATCGGCTTTCACGCGGCTGAAGTCGTGGCACGCCTTCGCCTCGTCTCGAATCTTCTGCGTCTCGAACGCCGCGTCAACCCGCTCATTGAACTGCTTCTTCGTCTTGATTTTCATGGTCTTGCTTCCTTTCTTTCGTTTGTTGCGAAAATGGCGGGGATCGGGCGAATCTCTCCGCCACACATCCTCGTACGAGGGGCGGAGCCAGCCAGCCTCTCCGTATATGTTAGTTACATGAGAGGCGAAATTTTTCACCGACGGCGGAAGATTTTTCCAATATTCACAATTCACAAGGGGGCACTTACACTCTTGAGAAAAACCATGTGTTCGTGAGTGAAGATTGTGAAGATTGGAAATGTGTGTGTTGTATGTGCGTAAAAGGCGAAAGAACCTTTCGATTCTTTTGCCTTTTCTCGCTTTCCAATCTTCACAAACTCATGTGAGGATAGCGTTAAGATTGTGAAGGCATCGTATAGTCCTTTCGCAAATGTATAACGTCCGGGGCTGATGAAATGATATAATCAAGGCGAATGCAAAGGAGGTGTTCCATGATGATCACAGAAAAGCTCTGGGTGGGGGGATGGAAGTGTCAGTCGTGATTGGAATGATAGCGGCCGTGGCCATGGCCGCCAGCGCGGCGGAAGACGTTTCTGTGCCTGTCCGACCAGGCTGTTCCGGCCGGGGAGTCCCTTTCTGGAACGCACACGCGGCGTTCTTTCGCTATGCGCCGTCGTTCGACTTCAAGGCCGTGCCGAAGGCCGTGCGATACAGGTTCTCGCTGAAGGGCGGGGGCGCCGGGGAGTCCTTCGAGGCTGATTCGCCCGAGGCGCCGCTTTCTCCGGTCTGGAAGCGGATGGCGAACGCGCAGTGGACGGTTGTCTGCGAGGGGATCGGCGCGGACGGGGCGGTTGTCGGCAAGGCGGGCGAGCGGTCGTTCGTGAAGACCGCGCCATATGCCGGCGGCTGCGCTCCGGCCGCCCGGCCGTACCGCGAGGCGGCGAGGCGAATCTACGAGTACATGACGTCCCTTCCGGCGATGAAGACGCTTGTCGAGACCGGCGTGCCCGAGCAGAACTACCAGCACAACGCCTATCCGTCGAAGACCCATGCGGCGCACATCAAGGCGATGCTGGGATGGGCGAAGGCCGATCCGCAGAACCGCGACAAGGCGATGCGCTTCGCCCGTGCGTCGGGCGAATACCTTCTCTCGCAGCTGGAGCCTGCCGACGCGCCGCTCGCCTTCTGGCCGCCGACCTACGGGCGCAAGCCGCTGGAGTACGACACCAGGACCGACGGCGGGAAGATGCGCGAGTCTATGGTCGGCAACGATCCTGCAGGCGCGGCGAGATATCGCGGGCAGGTGATGTCGCTTTACCCGGCGGACGTCGGGTCGCAGTTCGTCGCGCTTGCCGAAGCGACAGGCGAGAAGAAGTATCTTGAAGCCGCCAGGGGCATTGGCGAGACATATCTCAGGATTCGCCGCGCCGACGGCACGTGGGCGCTCAAGTACTGGCTGGCGACGGGCGAAGTGCAGTGCCCGAATCCGCTCGTGCCGACGAGGCCGATGGCGTTCTTCGAGCGGCTTGCCGAGGCGACGGGCGACGAGAGGTGGCGCAAGGCAGCGGACGAATGCTTCGCCTGGCTTGAAAATGGGCCGCTTGCGGACTGGAACTGGGACGGGCAGTTCGAGGACATAGAGCCCCGTCCGCCATATCAGGACCTGACGGAGCACAACGCCATAGAGACGATGCTGCATCTCCTCGGGCGGCGTGCGGACGACCCGGCGGCGTGCAGGCAGGCGCGGGAACTGCTGCGCTGGAGCGAAGACCAGTTCGTGTTCTGGGAAGCTCCGTGCCGGGCCGAAGAAAAGGTGCCTTGCGCAGGGAGCGGCAGGCCGTTCGCCCCGGGCAAGTGGCACTATCCGTCCGTCTTCGAACAGTACAGCTGCTACATCGCGATAGATGCATCTGCCTCGAAGATGATAGCCGCCTACCTCGCCATGCACGGAGCGGAGGGGAATCCGCTCGATCTGGCGAAGGCGCGGGCGCTCGCGGACGCCATCACGCAGATGCAGGAGCCGTCTGGCCGCGTTCCGACATTCTGGGCCGAGAAGGACAATTGGCTTTCGGGCGTTCGCTACGACTGGCTGAACTGCATGGCGTCGTGCGCGGCTGCGCTTTTGGAGCTGGCGGCCGTTTCCATTGAATAGGGCTCCATCTTTATGATATAATGGCGCCGTTTTGGGTGAGAAGCACAAAGACAGTCCTTCGGAGAATCCTTTCCTCATAGGATTGGCGTCGGCAAAGGCTAACCTTCTGCCGATGATTTTGCTGTGGCTGATGGCGTTTGCGACGGCGCTGTCCTACTATTTTGTGCCGGGTTTCGCCCAGATGCTTGAGCCTGTGCGGAGATGGCAGTGCGAATACGGCGCACTGGCGGCCTTTGCGACGCAGGCCTTCTTCTGCGGCATGTTTCCCGCCATCTTTCTTCTCACGGTGAAGTCGATACGCCCAAAACATCCATGGATCAAGGTGGCGGCGCAGACTGTCTGGTGCGGATCGTGGGGAATCGTGTACCTGTGGTTCTATGCGTTCCAGTTCCGGATGTTCGGCGATGGACCGGAGATCTCGGCGCTGGTCTGCAAGATGCTGTTCGACCAGTTCGCATGGACGCCGTTTGTCGTCATGCCTCTGAGTTCGTCTTTCTTCCTCTGGCTGGGCTGCGACTTCTCGTTTCAGGCGGCGTTCGGCAAATGCCGTGAAGGTTTTGTGAGAAGGATAATCCTTCCCAATCTCGTCTCTAGCTGGTGCGTGTGGATTCCGGCCGTGATCGCGGTCTATGCGTTCCCCGTCTCGCTTCAGGTTCAGATGCTCGGATTCGTCTCGTCCTTCTGGACGTTGATGTGCCTGCAAATCGGCAAGAGGGTTGCCGATGGGTGATTCCGACACCATCCTCTACGTCGACATGTGGAAGGGTGAGCGAATCCAGGAGATGAAGCTTGCCGGCATCCGTCGGTATGCCGCGATGCGCGGGTGGAACGTCGACGTGCTTTCCGAAGACGAGTCGCGTCCGGGCAGGCTTAGGCCTGCCTTGGGCAGACTCGAGCCGGTAGGCGTTATCGTCGAGGCGGCCGCCGCGCACAGAGACCTCCCGCCTCGCTTCTTCCGCAAGATTCCCGTGGTGTATCTCGACTGTGCGCGAAGCCTCTACGGAGGCCGCATGCCGAAGGTCGTCCACGATGGAGAGGCGACGACGCGCGTTGCGTTTCGCGAGCTTTCGTCAAACCGTCCGCAGGCCTACGCAGTCGTCGGCTACCGGGAGCGCCGCTTCTGGTCGGACATACGCGAAAGGGAGTTTCGCTCCCTTGTGCGGGAAACCGGCAGGAAGTGCATCGCTTTCGCAAGGCGCGACGAGTCTGCCGAGCCCCGGGCAAAGCGGCTTGTCTCGTGGATCGGGCGCCTTCCGCCGAAGACCGCGGTGTTCGCGGTGAATGACGACACCGCCGCAGAGGTCGTTGCCGCGTGCCGGGAGTGCCGGAAGGGCATCCCCGCAGACATGACGCTTCTGGGCGTAGACAATCTGGCGAGCGTGTGCGAGAACGGCGAGACGCACATATCGAGTGTCCAGGTGGATTTCGAGCGGGCGGGGTATTCTGCCGCGAAGATGCTGGACGACGTGATGTCAGGAAGAGCGGTTCGTCCCGTCGAAGACCGCTTTGGCCCGATGATGGTCGTGCGCCGCGAGTCGACGCGCGGCTTCGGGCGGTTCGAGCAGCGGATACTGCCGGTCGTGGAGCTGATCCGCCGCGAGGCGTGCAACGGGCTTACGGCGCGCGAGGCGATGAAGGGCATAAATGGGTCGCGCCGCCTTTTCGAGATGCGATTTCGCGAGGCGATGGGGCATTCGGTGCTTGACGAGATCCTGAGTGTGCGCCTGGAGCGGGTCTGCCATCTGCTTTCCCGCACGGAAACGCCCATAGGCGCGATAGCCGCCTTCTGCGGAT
Organism: Verrucomicrobiota bacterium; assembly: GCA_016288465.1. Classification (GTDB taxonomy): domain Bacteria; phylum Verrucomicrobiota; class Kiritimatiellia; order RFP12; family UBA1067; genus UBA1067. The sequence goes on from JAEEZC010000058.1 coordinate 14,250, forward strand.
TCAAGAGCGACATTGCGCTTTCAAAGCTCTTCCGCCGCCGTTTCGGAGCGTCGCTCCTCGCCTGGCGCAGGCAGAACCGCAGCATATAGCCGATCGGTGCCGGTGCGCTCGATTCTCCTTTGCCGGGATTCGCCTGCGCCCAAGGCCAGGCCGATGCCGTCAGTTCTTTCGCAAATGTATAACGTTTGCGGCTGAGAAAATGATATAATCAAGGCAGATGCAAAGGAGGTGTTCCATGATGATCACAGAAAAGCTCAGTGCGGTTGCGTGCGCGGCGACGATGTTCGCGACGGGCGCGGCGGTTGCCGCGGCGTCATCCTCGATCACTGTTGCCGACATCAGCTCCGGCCGCAACGCCTATTCTACCAACGGCAAGTGGACCGGCGGCGTCTCGCCAGCGAACGATTCGTCGAGGAACTACGACTTCGTCATCGCGAACGGCTACGACGTGTTCCTTCCCGACAACAGTGTCGCGCTCACGTTCGGCGGCAACTCGGTCCAGTTCGGCGCATCTGACTTCTCGAGCGCGGGGACGCTCTACATCAAGGGCAACAACCGCTGGGTCACGTTCCCCGATCTGCGCCTCTACAAGGGGCTTTTCAGCCCGGCGCAGAACGGATCGGTGGGATTCGCCGGCAACGCCTCCGTCTTCTCCACGGCGGAAGACCCGTTCAATTTCCTGATGAGACTCGACTACGATTCCTACTTCAACCTCGTCTTCACCGGCGGCGACACTAGCGCCGTCAAGTTTTCGGGGGCCTATACGAAGAAGTGCCCAATCTTCCTCTACGCGGACCAGTCGGCTACCTACTCTGGTTCGTGGATCGTCGGCGAGAATGTCGAGCTTCGGCCGTCCTACAATACAAGCTACGGCTCCATCAGAACCTCGGCGCAGGCATTCGGCAAGGCTCCTGCGACGTTCAATCCGAAGGGAGTCGTTCTGCAGTCCGGTGCCACGCTTCGCTACGAGGCGGCAGGCAGGGCGTTCCTCGCGTCCGACAACCGCGGCCTCTGGCTTGATGCGGAAGGTTCTTCGGCCACATACGTCCTCATCAACGGCGCCAACCATGTGTTTGGCTGGCCGATTGGCGGCGCCGGGACGTTCCAGCTGATCGGAAGCGGCACCTTCTATTTGAGCTCGGAATGCGCGGTGCCGCTTTCCGTGACGCAGCTTGTGTCGCTCCATCTGGTCTCCGGCGCGTCCGTCACGAACGGCCTCTCCAGCGTGAATCCGGTTGCCGCAACCATAACCATATCGGCCGACGGCACCTCCTCGACGCCCATTCGCATTGGCGGTACGTTCGACGTGCCGGGCCCGATTGCCGTCGCCCTCTCGCAGATCCCTTCCGTCTCCGCGACGACGGACATTCCCGTCTTCGTAATCGACAGCTCATCCGCCAACCAGTTCACCGAGGCGGATTTCGACCCATGGGGCGTTGCCGGGGCACAGACGGCCAACGCCGATTCGATCGTCTTCTCGACCGACGGCAACGGCGACACGGTAGTTTCCGTGCGAGTCTTCCCGTTCGCCCGCTCCAACGCCTCGGCCGGCGCAATTGTCACGATGGACAACTCCGGACAGTGGACGCCCGCCGGCATTCCCTCGGCGTCCGGGAACTACATTGTCTGGAACAACAACCTGCGCACCGGCGGCGCCGACCTGCAGAACCCCTACAACGTGCAAGGCGGCCGGTTCGTCCTCTTCAACCCGTCCGGCGCGACCTACTACGACTACCAGAGCAAGCACTACGGCACGGTGTTCCCGTTCCTCCGCCTACTCGACGATACCGGATTCGTGCCGGCGCATAGCAGGGCTGACATGACACTGGCGCTTGGCGGGTGGGTGGATGTCCGCACGTCGCGCTCAAAATACGCCAGACTGTGCGCAAACGCCACCAACATGCGGCTGGACGCGACGCTTTCCGGGCGCGGCAACCTGCTGCTGTTCCCCTACAATGGACTCTACCTCGAAATGGCAGGCGACGCCTCGGCTTTCACCGGTCGCGTGATCGTCTCCAACTACATAAACGCCGTCACATCGACGCTCAAGGCATCGTCCGAAGCCAACTTCGGCGGGAATCCCGAAACCTTCTCGGCGGACGCGTGGCAGCTCTGCGCGAACGTGACGTTCGCGCCGACGGCCGATATCGTCTTCGACGACGCCAACCGCGGCGTCACGCTTGCAGGCGGTTCTTCCGTCGATACGACTTCGGGCGACTTCACGGTCAAGACGCCCATCGTGATTGCGGGAGCTTTCGCAAAGAACGGCACAGGAACTTTTGCCTATGGCGAAGGCGGCGCAACGGCAAATGGCGCGGCGATTTCGGTGAACGGAGGTGCTCTCAAGGTCCAGCATGCCGATGCGCTGAAAGGCGCGTCCGTCTCGTTTGCCGACGGCGCGATGCTTGCGCTGGGCGTCGGGCCGAACAGCCCGGTCGTCGACCTTTCCGCGACCGCGCTTTCCAAGGCCGGCGCGAAATACCTTGTGCGCATCGACCGCGCCGCCAGCGACAGCGGAGTGCGTCCTGTCATGACATTCGCGGACGCGGCGGCGGCATCGGCGTTCGTGGCAAACGCGAAAACCGTGACGGGGACAGGATCAAAAGGGGCTCTCGTAGCAGACGGAGCCGTCGTGAAGTCCGCGATTCCTGGCTTTGTCCTGTTCGTGCGATAGCAAAAGAGGCAAAACAAGCATCCGCCGATGAAACTCAATTCAGTCTGTACTCTCGCCTTTTGCGCGGCGCTCTCGCTCTCCGCCGCGCCATGCGGCGCTCTCGACGTGCTCTGCATCTACTATCCGGAATGGCACGTCTATCCGGAAGGGGAGGCGATCTTCGGCAAAGGGCGCACAGAATGGGACTATGTCGATTCGGCGATCCCGCGCTTCGAAGGACACGAGCAGCCGCTGCTTCTTCTCGCCGGGCATCCGGACGACTCAAACCCATCCGACGTCTCGAAGGAAATAGACCTCGCGGCGGACGCAGGCGTCGACGCTTTCGTCTATGACTGGTACTGGGCGGATGGGCATCCGATCCAGCACGAAGCGCTCGAGCGCGGCTTTCTGCAAGCGCCGAACCGCAGGCGGATCAAATTCGCGCTGATGTGGGCGAACCACAACAGAGCGGACGTCTTCCGCACTGCGCCGGGCAGGTGCAACGACCGTTTCTGGTGGCGCCTGAAGTACGACCGCGAAGAGTTCCTTGCCGCGGTCGACTACTGCATTGTGCATTACTTCGCGCAGCCGGAATACTACCGCAAGGACGGAAAGACTTTCTTCTCGATCTACTCGGCGCATGAGCTCGTGAAGGGACTGGGCGGCGCGGATGCGGCTCGCAAGGTGTTTGCCGAGGCGCAGGAACGGATGGCGAAGGCGGGGCTGCCGCCGCTTCACTTCTCGGCGATGGTGCGGGATGCCGCGACTGCAGCGCGGATGGCCGCGGCTGGGTTCGAGTCGGTGTCCGCATACAACATTACGCCCTACGAGTTCGACGACTCCAAGGTCGTCGAGGAGACGGGGGAGCGCCGGCAGCTCTTCACGCACGAGGAGTTCGCCGACCTGCACGCGACTTTCAACTCGAAGGTCGCGGCGGGCTCGCCGGTTCCGTTCATCCCCGTCGTTTCGCGCGGCTGGGATCCTTCGCCCCGCTGCCGCCTTGACGAGCCGTTTCCATGGCGCACGCTGTGGTATCCGTATCTCGGAATCATCCGCGACCTTTCTCCGGAGGCGTTTGCGCGCAGCGTCGGCATAGTGAGGCGCCAGGCCGAAACGGACCCGAAGAAGCCCGGCGCGATTCTCGTCAACGCCTGGAACGAATATACCGAAGGCTGCTATCTCATGCCTGACGTAAAGAACGGAGACGCGTACCTCCGCGCCCTCCGCCGCGCCCTTGGAGCCAAAGGGCGCCAGAAGGGGCAGAGCCGGTGACGCTGGTGCGTCGCGTCGAGGAATTCGGCGGCGGCGGTGGACTGCGCGTGACCAGGGAGTGCCGGCGCGCGGGAAAAAGTCGAACCGGCAATGCGGCGTCTCGGCCGCTTGCAGTGCGCGGGATTCTGGTTCCGAATGCCGTTTCGCAAACCAGGAGGCTATCTCCGAAAACCCCAGGTTGTGCCAGAAGCCGCCGATTTTTGGTATAATACGCGTTTATGAATCTAGACACGGTGCTGGCGATTAGCCCGATTGACGGGCGGTATGCGAACAAGTGCTCCGAACTGCAGGAGGTGTTCTCCGAGTTCGGGCTGATCAGACGTCGCGTTCTCGTCGAATGCGCATGGCTTAAGGCTCTTGCCGACGAGCCCGGCGTCGCGGAGTGCAAGCTCTCCGCCGCGCAGAGAAAGGCCGTTGACGGCGTCGTCTCCGGCTTCTCGGTCGAGGATGCGCGGCGCGTCAAGGAGATCGAAAAGACGACCAACCACGACGTCAAGGCCGTGGAGTACTTTCTCAAGGAGAAGATCGGCCAGAACGAGTTCGTCCATTTCGGCTGCACGAGCGAGGACATCAACAACATGGCGCACGCCCTCATGCTTCGCGACGGCAAGAAGGTGCTGCGCGGCGCCATGGACTCGATGACGGACAAGATCGCCGAGATGGCGAAGGCGTACGCGAAGGTGCCGATGCTCGCCCACACCCACGGCCAGCCGGCGTCGCCCACGACGGTCGGCAAGGAGCTCGCGGTCGTCTCGCGCAGGCTGAAGCGCCAGGCCGCGGAGATGGACCGCCTCGTCATGCCCGCCAAGATGAACGGCGCCGTCGGCAACTTCAACGCTCACCTCTCCGCCTATCCGAAGGTCGACTGGGAGAAGCTCTCGCGCAAGGTCATCGAGTCGCTCGGCCTCAGGCAGAACCGACTCACGACGCAGATCGAGAGCCACGACGGCATCGCCGAGCTCTTCGACGCGATGTGCCGCTGGAACTCGGTGCTGCTCGACTTCGACAGGGACGTCTGGATGTACGTGTCGATGGGCTACTTCAAGCAGCGCACGGTCAAGGGCGAGATCGGCTCGTCCACGATGCCTCACAAGGTGAACCCGATTGACTTCGAGAACTCGGAGGGCAATCTCGGGCTCGCCAACGCGGTTCTCGGCTTCATGGCGCGCAAGCTCGCGGTGTCGCGCATGCAGCGCGACCTCACCGACTCGACCACGCTGCGCAACATGGGCGTGGGCTTCGGCTACACGCTCGTCGCGATCCGCTCGACGGAGAAGGGGCTCGGCAAGCTCGAGCTCAACGAAGAGCGCCTTGCGGCCGACCTCGACGCGAACTGGGAGGTTCTTGCCGAGCCGATCCAGACGGTGATGCGCAAGGTCGGGATGGACCATCCGTACGAGCGGCTCAAGGAGCTTACCCGCGGCCGCCGCGTGAACGCGGAGATCATGCGCGACTTCGTCAAGGGGCTGCCTCTGCCCGACGGCGACAAGAAGCGCCTTCTCGCGATGACCCCGTCCAACTACATCGGCATTGCGGCGAAGCTCGCAAAGCTTGCGTAACGACAAATCTCAAGGACAAGCACGAAATGAAGAACCTGACTGCGGACGAACTCCGCGACATGTACCTCAAATTCTTCGAGTCGAAGGGGCACAAGATCATCCCCGGCGCCTCGGTCATACCCGAGAACGACCCGACGGTCCTGTTCACCACGGCCGGAATGCATCCGCTCGTGCCGTATCTGATGGGCGCGATGGAGCATCCGGCGGGCACGCGGCTCACCGACGTGCAGAAGTGCGTCAGGACGGGCGACATCGACGAAGTCGGCGATGCCGCGCACCTCACCTTCTTCGAGATGCTCGGCAACTGGTCGCTCAACGACTACTTCAAGAAGGAGGCGATCAGCTGGAGCTTCGAGTTCCTCACCAGGCACCTCGGCTTCTCGCCCGACCAGATATCCGTCACGGTCTTCAGAGGCGAGGGCAGGGAGGGCGAGCCGGGCTACATTCCGGCCGACGAGGAGGCCGCCGCGATCTGGAGGAGTCTCGGCATCCCCGACGAGCGCATACACCGCCTTCCCCGCGAAGACAACTGGTGGGGCCCTGCGGGCACGACGGGTCCGTGCGGCCCTGACACCGAGATGTTCATCGACACCGGCAAGGAGAAGTGCGGCCCGGAATGCCGTCCCGGCTGCCACTGCGGCAAGTACGTCGAGATATGGAACGACGTCTTCATGCAGTACAACAAGAACGCCGAGGGCAAGTTCGAGCCTCTCGGCCGCCACAACGTCGACACGGGCATGGGCGTCGAGCGCACGATCTGCATGATGAGCGGCGCGCCGACCGTATACGACACCGAGATATTCGCGCCGATCATGGCGAAGATCGACGAGCTCTCCACCGCTTCGCCGGACGACGCCGAGCTGAAGCTCCGCTCCAGGCGCATCATCGCCGACCACATGCGCACGGCGACGTTCATACTCTGCGACCCCAAGGGCGGCGTGAAGCCCGGCAACATCGGCGCGAACTACGTCCTTCGCCGCCTGATCCGCCGCGCGGTGCGCTACAGCCGCTTCCTCGGCATCGCGCCCGGCTTCACCGTGAAGCTCGCCGAGACGATCTGCGAGAAGTACAAGCACGTCTATCCCGAGCTCGCTCAGAACCTGCAGACCTGCAAGCTCGACCTCGAGGCGGAGGAGAACCGCTTCAACCAGACTCTCGACAAGGGCGAGGCGATGTTCAACAAGGTCGCCGAGCAGCTGAAGGCCCACGGCCAGACGCAGATCAGCGGCAAGACCGCGTTCAAGCTCTACGACACGTTCGGATTCCCGTTCGAGATGACGCTTGAGATGGCCGACAAGGCCGGGCTCACCGTCGACAAGGAGGGCTTCGAAGAGGCGAACCGCAAGCACCAGGAGCTCTCTCGCACGACGAGCGCGGGCTCGTTCAAGGCGGGGCTTCAGGACAACAGCGAAGTCGTGACGCGCATGCACACCGCGACGCACCTTCTCCACGCGGCGCTTCACAAGGTCCTCGGGCCGACTGCGAACCAGAAGGGCTCCAACATCACTGCGGAGCGCCTGCGCTTCGACTTCACCTGGCCCGAGCCGATGACGGCCGAGCAGAAGGCGGAGGTCGAGAAGCTCGTGAACGAGTGGATCGCCCAGGGCATCGACGTCTCGAAGAAGATGACGACGGTCGAGGAGGCGAAGGCCGAGGGAGCGATGGCCCTCTTCGGCGCGAAGTACGGCGACCAGGTGTCTCTTTACACGATCGGCGACGTCTCGAAGGAGATATGCTGCGGCCCCCACGTCGCGAACACGAAGGAGCTCGGCTCGTTCAAGATCGTCAAGGAGCAGTCGTCGTCGGCGGGCGTCCGCCGCATCAAGGCCGTAATCGGCAACATGTAGAAGGGACGGCGCGTGGCGTCCGCTATTGCTGGCGCCACGCCCGCGGCGTCATCCCCGTCTCGCGCTTGAACACGTTGTTCAGGTGGGACGGGGAGCAGAAGCCGCACTTCTCGGCGATCTGCATCGCCGTCAGCTCGGAGTTCCTGAGCAGCGTCTTGACATGCGCGAGGCGCTGCCTCAGTATCTCCTCGCCTATCGGACGGCCCAGCGTCGCGGAGAACAGCTTGTCGATGCGCGAGCGGCTCACGCCGACGTGTTCGGCCACCTGCGCCGCGCCTATCGAACGGGAGAGGTTCGAGCGGATGAACAGCACCGCGGCGCGCACCGTCGGGTCGTCCACCGCCAGAGTGTCGGTGGATTTGCGCGTGACGATGCACTTCGGCGGGATGATCGTGTGTCGGCTTGCAGGGGCGCGCCCCTCCATCATCTCGTAGAGGACCGCTGCCGCGACGTATCCGCCGCGTTCGAGGTCCTGGTCGATCGACGAGACGGGGATCGGCTGCAGCTCGGACAGCACCGGGTCGTTCCCTATCGACAGTATCGAGATCTCCTCCGGAACGGCGATGCCGAGCGCGAGGCATTTGCGCATAAGGCACGCCGCGTCGGTTTCGTCGTACGTCAGCACGGCAAGCGGCCTGCGGACGCGCTCGACGGGCGCCTCGCCCACCCATTTCGCGGCCGGACGCTCTTCCGTGAAGCCCTTGAAGCGAAGGGCGTGCACGTGCCCCCATCCGCTTGAGAACCATGCGCGGCTGGTGAAGTGGTGGCGCTCGAAGTGCTCGGCGGCGAGCCTGCCGATCATGACGTGGTCGCTGGTAACGCGCACGACGTCCATCCTCGGCATCTCGCACGTAAGGTCGACGACCGGCACGCCGCGCTTCAGAAGCCGGCGTACGTTCGCCACGATCGGCGAGCCGGTTCTGACGGTCGCAATCGCCCCGTCAGTCTTCCAGCCGGGTATTTCGGCGCGCTGCCGGTCCTTGACGAGAAGGTTCCAGCCGTGCTCCTTGGCAAACTTCGCGATTCCCTGCAGGCGAGGCTGGCTCACCGGCGAAAGCATCACGAGAACGTCTTTGCGATTCTCCATGGGCGCAAGTATACCACAAGCGCGGCATGCGGCGCAACGGAGTTGGCTGGTGCAATTTTTCGCGGAAAAAATGCAATTGCTCGCGGAACCCGCATATGCTATCATAATCGCGGATTCAGCAAAGTCCACACACGAAAACCAATCGAGGAGCAAGAACATGAGGGCAAAGGCATGGAGACTTTACGGCGCCAGGGACGCAAGGCTTGAGGACATCGAACTTGAGTCGGCGGGCGAGGAGGGCATCGTCGTCGAGCTCGTCACCAACACCATCTGCCTCAGCGACTACAAGGGAGCGACGCTGGGCACCGGGCACAAGCGCGTGCCGCGCGACATCGCGACGCGTCCGACGATGTTCGGCCACGAGGTCGCCGGCATCGTGCGCGAGGTGGGCGAGAAGTGGAAGGGCCAGTTCCGCGTCGGCCAGCACGTCGGCCTACAGCCTTCCCTCAACATCCCCGGCCACGAGCTCGAGACTGTCGGCTACGCATGGCACACGATTGGCGGCGAGACGACGCACGTGTATCTGCCGTCCATCGTGATGGAGATGGGCTGCCTTCTGCCTTACGACGGGGACGCGTTCTTCAAGTGCTCGCTCGCGGAGCCGATCTCGTGCATCGTCTCGGCGTTCCGCACCAACTACCACAACGCGTTCTGCTCGCACGACCTCGAAGTCGGCATCGTGGACAAGGGAACGATGCTTCTCATGGCCGGCTGCGGCGCGATGGGGCTCGGCTGCATCGACATCGCCTGCCACTCGCCCGAGAAGCGTCCGCGCCGCCTTGTCGTGACCGACATCGACGACGTCCGCCTCTCTCGCGCGGCCCGCATGTTCGGCCTCGCCTACGTTGACGGACGCGCCGACGGCGATGTGAACGGCGTGGACGTGCACTTCGTCAACACCGGGAAGATGGCCGATCCCGTCAGGGAGCTGAAGGCGTACAACCTGGTGGACGACGCGCGCGCCGACAATCCGACGTCGACCGGTGGCGGCTACGACGACATCTTCCTCATGGCCGCTGTTCCCGCGCTGATCACGCAGTGCTCCGACCTTCTAGGCTTCGGCGGATGCCTCAACTTCTTCGCGGGCCCGACCGACCAGCATCTCATGGCGTCGTTCAACTTCTACAACGTCCACTACATGATGCACCATGTTGTCGCCAACTCCGGCGGAGACGTGAAGGACATGGCCGACTCGGTGGACTGGATCGGCAGAGGGTATCTCCATCCCGAGGTGATGATAACGCACGTCGGCGGGCTCGACTCTGCCGCCCAGGCGACGTTCGACATGCTCAAGGTGCCCGGCGGCAAGCGCCTCGTCTACACGCACGTCAACATGCCGATGACGGCTATCGACGACTTCGCCGAGAAGGGCAGGAGCGATCCGTTCTATGCGGAGCTCGACCGCATCTGCTCCGCGAACAACGGGCTCTGGTGCAAGGAGGCCGAGGAATACCTTCTCGCCCACGCTCCCAAGGTCGAGATCGGCGAGCCGAAGGAGCTCGTGAAGGAGCGCATCATCCGGCTCGGCTCGTGACGGGGCCTCGGGTCCGCCTCAGCCGACGTCGGCTTTGGCGGACTGCCTGGCGCGCCATTTTCTCGGCGACATGCCCGTTTCCCTGTGGAAGAGGTTCGTCAGGTATGCGGCGTTGCAGAAGCCGCATGCCGACGCAATCGCCTTCAGCGGCAGGGTCCTGTCCATGATCAGCCGCTTCACCCTCAGCATGCGCTGACGCAGAATCTCGTCGCCGACCGAGCGGTGCAACTCGGTAGCGAAGAGCGCGTCGAGCCGGCGGCGCGTTATGCCGATTCCGGCGGCGACCTCGCGAGCCCCGAACGCCCCGCCGAGATGCGAGTGGATGTAGACCATCGCCGCCCTTACCTTCGGGTTGGAGTGCGCCAGCGTGTCGGACGAGTCGCGCGCCACAATCGCTCCAGGAGGCATCATGACCGGCTTGGCCGAGAACGCCGCCTTCCTGCGCGAGGGCGGCATCGACATGAGCTTTTCGAGCCGCGCAGCCGCGGCGTATGCGGCGTCGGACAGGTTCTGGTCAACGCTGGAGATGGTGGTCTCCTGGTTCTCGGACAGGATCGGATCGTTTCCGACGCCTACGATGGAAACCTCCATCGGCACCGAGACGCCCGCCGATCTGCACGAGAACACGAGACGGGCCGCGTCCGGTTCGTTGTAGGCGAACACGGCGACCGGCTTCGGCGTTGACGCAAGATCCTTCAAGACAGTCTTTGCGTGCCATTTGGCGGGACGGGTGCCTTCGGGAAGGGCGCTTCTGAAGCCTTCGTAGCGCAGCTCGTGCACGTGCGACCAGCTTGCAGAGAACCATGCGAAGTTGTCGAAGCCTCTCTCCATGAAGTGCCGCGCCGCCGCCGCTCCGATTGCGCGATGGTCCGACACGACCCGCGGCATCTGCACGTCCGGACGCTCGATGGTCAGGTCGACGACCGGAATGGCGTCGGCGAGAATCCTGCGGGCGGTCTTCACCATCTGCGGCTTGTCCCTCAGAGTCATGAGAATGCCGTCGAATCCCGTCAGGCTGTCGTAGTCTTCGAGACGGTCTGCGAACACAAGGCTCCAGCGATGCTCCTTTGCGAATTTCGCAATGCCGTTCATTCTGGGCTGGCTGTACGGCGAAATCATCACCAGCACATATCTTGACTCGGTTCTCATTGGCCCAATTATCTTAAAAATATCACTTGAAGTCAAGTGGGCGCTGGTTTGGGATTTCGGAACAGCTGCAGATTGCGTCTCGTTTGTCCTTCTACGCTGACGGAGACATCAAAAAGGCCATTTGAGGATGGAAAGGACTGTGTCTGCGTTATGATGCCGAACACACGATATGCTGCCTTTGTCAAGCAAGCCGCCGCCGTTGCGCTTACGCGCGACCAACAAAAAGACACGAAAGCGGCTTGTTGCGGGTTCCCTCCGACAGCGCGGGACACGTGCGGCGTTAAAAGTTGACATGTCAATTGCGCGGCGGGGCTTCAGAATGTGGTAAAATACTGTGAGACGTCTTGTAGACGGCGTGTGTGCAATCAAACTCGGGAAGGAATCATGAGCAAATCGCTTTTCTATGTAGTTGCGGTGGCCGCGATCGGCGGCTTTCTCTTCGGCTTTGACTCCGGCGTCATCTCGGGCTGCGAGAAGGCCATACAGACCGAGTTCGGCCTAAGGGCCTTCTGGCACGGGCTCATCGTCTCGGTCGCGCTCATCGGAACCGTGATAGGCGTCTTCGCCGCCGGTGCTCCGTCCGACAAGTGGGGGCGGCGCCCGACGCTGTGGCTGATGGGGACGCTATTCCTCGTCTCCGCCGTCGGCTGCGCGTTCACGCCGACGTCCAAGGCGCTGGGCCCGCATCTTCTCGGCTGGTTCCGCTTCATCGGAGGGCTCGCGATAGGCGGCGTGTCGGTCGTGGTTCCGCTCTACATCGTCGAGGTGTCGCCTGGCGCGCTGCGCGGGCGTCTTGTCGCGACCAACCAGCTCAACATCGTCTTCGGCATTCTCATCAGCTACGTCTCCAACTACTTCGTCGCGCGGTGGATGGCGGTCGACGGAGGCTGGTTCAACAACCTCTGCCAGTGGCTTGCGGGCGTGTTCGCCTCGAATCCCATGACCGTAGAGATGGTCAAGTGGCGCGTCATGCTCGGCATGGAGTGCCTGCCGATCGTCGTGTTCATGGCGCTGCTCACCACGATACCCGAGTCGCCGCGCTGGCTTGTGCGCGCTGGCAGGAGCGACGAGGCCGAGCGGGTCCTCGCGCGCATCGGCTTTGCGGAGAAGGGCAAGACGATGGCGGACATAATCCGCGAGATAGCCGAGTCGCTTCGCGAGGTTGGGGCCGGCGCGAGCGTGCCGCTCTTCCAGCGCAAGTACCTGAAGCCCATCCTGCTTGCGTTCTTCATAGCCTTCTTCAACCAGGTCTCGGGCATCAACGCCATAAACTACTATGCGCCGCGCATCTTCGACATGATCTTCGACAAGGGAAGCGAGATGGCGTCCCTCGCCGGCACGATGGGCGTCGGCACGGTCAATCTGACGTTCACGATCCTCGCGTTCTTCATAATCGACAAGTTCGGACGCAGGGCCATGATCATCGGCGGGGCGACGCTCATGATACTCATGCATTCGCTTGTCGCGTGGCAGCTCTCGCTGGGCGACAGGTGCAACTCGACGCTTGCGGTGGTGGGCATCCTCGGCTTCATCGCCTTCTTCGCCTGCTCGTCCGGCGCCGTCATCTGGGTCTACATATCGGAGGTATTCCCCAACGCCGTTCGCGCGAAGGGCCAGGCTCTTGGGTGCTTCACGCACTGGTTCATGTGCACGGTCATCAGCTGGGCGTTCCCTGTCGTGGCCGAGATGGCCGGAATGTGGGCGTTCGCGTTCTTCGCGTTCATGATGGCGGTGCAGCTCGTCTGGGCCGTCTTCTTCATGCCCGAGACGAAGGGCGGGACGATCGAGGACATCGAAAAGCGGCTTGGCATAGCCTGAGGAAGGGGAGAGAGAAGCTATGGAACTGAAGACTGTCGTTTTGCTGGCGGCGTCTGCGATCTCGGCGGCGTTCCCGGGACCGCGTCAGGCCGCGGCCGCCGAAGTCGGAGGCTGGAAGGTCTCGTTCGACGAGCAGAGCTCATCGCTGAAGCTGGAATGCGGCGAAGCCCGCATAGAAGGGCGGCTGTCCTTTACAGGTCCGCAGAAAGTGACCGGCGGCGGCGTGGGCGCGGACGACAGGACGGCCGCGTGGCGCGTCTGCAAAGCCCGCGACGGCGTTGATTCCCGTCTCGCCCTCGTCGACGTCAAGGACAACGTCCACGGCTACATTTCCTTTCAGGCGAGCGGCGGAGGCGTCTCCATGCTCGTCTATCACCGCACCGCCTTCGCCTACCACGGCGAACTGCGGTTCGACGCCGAGGTCAAGTACCGTCCCGACGCGTTCTCCTGCTCGGTGACGCCCAGAAAGGGGGACCGCGTCCTCTCGATTCGCAGCGGCAGGGCTTCGCTTGTCGGCGACGACGCGCTCTTCTCCCCTGGCGCCGACGAGGTGCTGCGGGCGACGCACGGCGGATTCGTCGCTGACGGCGACGGCTGGCGCTATTCCGCGGCGTTCCGCATCGACGACCCCGCCGAAGACTCCGCAGTCTTCGCGATAGAGGGCGACTACTACAAGAGCCGCTGGGTGCCGAACTTCCGTCCCCTCGATCGCAGACGCGCGCCCCACGCGCCGACTGGCTGGCTGAGCTGGAACACGTACTTCGACCAGGCCGGCTCCAAGGAGAATCTCGACGAGGCGCGTTTTGCCGCGAAGTGGTTCAAGCCGTTCGGGATGGAGATATGGAACATAGAATCGTGGCAAGACAATTCGCCGAAGCTCCCCGTCTCGAACTTCCACAACATGAACCTCGAGACGTACGCCGCGCAGTTTCCCGAGGGGATGAAGTGGCTTGCGGACGAGATTCGCAAGCTCGGGTTCAAGCCGGGGCTGTGGATGGCGCCGTTCGGAACGGGCAATGCCAACTTCTACAAGGAGCACGTCGACTGGTTCCTCCACGATGCGAACGGCAAGCCGATCTCCTGCTGGAACGGCAAGTTCACGCTCGACCCGACCGTGCCGGCCGCGCGCGAGCACCTGAAGCGCATCTTCGACAAGGCGTCGCATGACTGGGGCTACGAGTTCTTCAAGATAGACGGCATGTCGGGCCGCGGGCCCGGATACTGCGCGCATCTCTACGAGCGCCCCGACATACGCGCGCGCTTCGCCGATCCGCAATGTCCGAATCCGTTCGAGCTCTGCGTAAGGGCGTTCCGTGAGGGCATTGGCGACGACCGCATCTTCCTCGCCTGCCAGGGCCATTTCACCGGCGCCGAGGCGGCCTACGCCGACTGCTCGCGCACCGGAGCCGACATCGTGCATCCGAACGAGCCCGTCAAATGGAATAACCTGCTGCTGCAGTCGCGCTGCACGGTCAACCAGTTCTTCGTCCATTCCATCGTGTTCTGGTCCGATCCGGACTGCATGCTCGTCAACCAGGCGGCGCTGGAGCGTGGCCAGGCCGAGGTCGAGACAGCGATTGTCGCGCTGCCGGGGCAGCAGACGTTCGCGGGCGACCATCTTGCGGAGCTTGCGCCCGACCGCGTAAGGCTCATCCAGCAGGCGCTGCCGGTCGTTCCGACGCATCCCGGAAAGCTCTATCCGCAGTTCGGGCATCTTCCCGTCTGGGATCTCGCGGTCTCTCGTCCGTTCGGCTCCTGGCACGTCGTCGCGCTCTTCAACTGGACCGATTCCGAGGCGGACGTAGCATGCGACTGGAGCGAGATCGGCGAGAGCGAAGGGCGTCGCTTCATCGCCTGGGACTTCTGGCGCGGCGAAATGCTGGGCGAGATAAGCGGACGGCTTGAGCTGGCGGTGCCGCCGCGCTCGGTGCGCCTCGTCAGCCTTCGTCCTGCGCTCGGCCGTCCGCAGGTCCTTACATCCGATCGCCATATAACGCAGGGAGGAGTGGAGCTTGAGGACGAGTCGTGGAGCGGTGGCGTACTTACGGTGAAGGTCGCGGCGGTGGCGGGCTTCCCGCAGACCTTGCGCGTGGCGGTTCCGGAAGGCTTCGCCTTTTCGCGCGTATCGGCCGACGGCGCGTCGGTGGAGCCGAGCATGGAGGCCTCCGGCCGCGTGCTTGCACTGGCCGTCTCGTCCGGGGCGGGCGGCACGGTGTCGCTTTCCGCCGAATTCTCCGAAAGCCCTGCCCGCCAGTCGGACTCCGGCGCGGCAAATAAATGAACAGGAGCGATCCCATGACCGAAAGAATCAAATCTCTTCTAGACAGGACGTTCGACAAGGAGCAGCGGAAGTTCCGCAGGGACGTCGACTGGAAACCGCTTCTCGAGAGGTTCATCGCCGAAGGCACGAGCGACGAGGCCCGCGCCAGAATGGGCCTTGTCGAGATGCTTGCGGCCGAGACGCCCGCGTTCATGGAAGGCGAGCGGATCGCGTTTCTCAGGACCGTGCGGCAGATACCCGACCTTCACTCCGACGAGGAGATGGACGAGCGCCGCAGGAACGGCACGGCGTTCGGCGAGAAGGGCGTCGTCTTCAACCTCACCGCCGACTTCGGCCCTGCGATCCACGACGGACTTGGCGCGCGCCTCGGCGCAATCGACGCCAGGCTGGCGAAGTGCCGCGAAGAGGGCGATGCGGAGGGCGTCGAGTTCCTCGAGAACGCGCGCCTGTCGGTCCTCGCCGTGCTCGATCTTGCCGAGCGCTATCGTGCCGAGGCCGAGAAGCGCGGCCTCTCCGAGATTGCGGACACGCTGTCCAGAGTGCCGTACTTCGGCGCGCGGACTTTCCACGAGGCCCTTCAGTCGCTCAGGATTCTCCACTACGCGATGTGGTGCGAAGGGGAGTATCACTGCGGCCTCGGGCGCATCGACCAGTATCTTCTGCCTTACTACTACGCCGACATCGCCGCCGGAAGGCTTGACGAGGACGGGGCGCTTGAGCTTGTCGAGGAGTTCTTCATCGCGTGCAACCGCGACAGCGACCTCTACATTGGCGTCCAGCAGGGCGACAACGGCCAGTCGGTCATGCTCGGCGGCCTCTCCCGCGACGGCACTCCGGCCTTCAACGCGCTTTCGAGGCTGTGCCTCAAGGCCTGCGGCGAACTCAAGCTTGTGGATCCGAAGATCAACCTTCGCGTGGACAAGACCACGCCTCTCGAAGTGTTCGAGGCCGGCACCGAGCTGACCAAGGAGGGCCTTGGCTTTCCGCAATATGCGAACGACGACGTCGTCATCCCCGCGCTTCAGAGATGGGGCTACGAGCTTGAGGACGCCCGCGACTACTCGGTCGCGGCGTGCTGGGAATTCCTGGTGCCTGGCTGCGGCATGGACATCAACAACATCGACGCGGTCAGCTTCGTCGGCTGCCTTGACGCGGCCCTCAGACGTCTCGTAAAGGAGCGCGGCGACATGTCCGTCTCGTTCGACGACGTCAAGGCGGAGTTCCGCGGCGAAGTCCAGCGGCGCGCCGACGCCCTTGTCGAGAAGTACAGGCACGTCGAGATCCTTCCGGGTCCGTTCGTGTCCGTCATCTCCACGGGCTGCGTGGACAGGGCCCGCGACATCTGCAGGGGCGCGAAGTACAACAACTTCGGCATACACGGCACGGGAATCTCCGTCGCGGTCGACTCCCTCGCGTCCGTGCGGGAGCTGGTCTTTGAAAGGCGGCTCGTGACGCTGTCCGAGCTGGTCGGCCTTCTCGACACCGACTTCGCGGGGCGCGACGACGTGCGCGCCGCGGCGAAGGCGGCGCCGAAGATGGGCAATGCGGACGCCCGAGCGGACGACATAGCGAAGTGGCTGATTGACTTCTGGGGCCGCGCCTTCGACGGAAAGCGCAACGACCGCGGCGGAATCTTCCGTCCGGGCACCGGCAGCGCCATGTACTACATCTGGCATGCGAGGGAGGTTAGGGCCTCGGCTGACGGAAGGCTCTCCGGCGAGCCGTTTTCGGCCAACTACGCTCCGTCGCTTGACGTGCCTGTGAAGGGGCCGGTGTCGGTAGTCAGGTCGTTCACCGAGCCGGATCTCCGTCCCGTGTGCAATGGCGGACCTCTCACGATCGAGATACACGACTCCGCCTTCGCCATGCCTGACGGCGTCGCCAAGGTCGCGCATCTCGTCAAGTTCTTCATCGACCGCGGCGGACACCAGCTGCAGATAAACACGATCAACCGTGCGACTCTGAAGGAGGCTCAGGCTCATCCCGAGCTGCACCGGCATCTCATCGTGCGCGTCTGGGGATGGAGCGGATACTTCGTCGAGCTGGACAGGGAGTACCAGGACCAGATTATCAGCCGCGTCGAGCTGTGCGCGTGAGGCGCAAAGAGTGAAGGGCAGGACGTTCGAGGTAAGGGAGTTCACTTTGCACGACGGACCGGGAGTGAGGACAACTGTCTTCCTCAAGGGCTGCCCTCTCAGGTGCGCATGGTGCCAGAATCCGGAGGGACTGTCGTTCGAGCATGAGACGATGACTCGCTCGGACGGCGGCAGGATTGCCTGCGGATGCGACTGGACGCCGGAAGATCTTGCCGAGGAGCTTGCGCGGAACGCCGACATAATGGAACAGTCCGGAGGCGGAGTGACTTTTTCCGGCGGCGAGCCTCTCGCCCAGCCCGACTTCCTGCTGGCGCTGATTCCGCTTCTGAAGGCGAAGGGCATCGGCCTTGCAATCGAGACGAGCGGGTACGCTCCGCACGAAACCTACAAGTCCGTGGTGTCGCGCCTCGACTTCGTCTATCAGGACCTCAAGCACCACGATGCCGAGGCCTTTCGCAAATGGTGCGGCGGAGACCTTTCCGTCGTCATGCGCAACGTGGAGTGGCTGAAGTCGTCCGGCGTCGAACATGCATTCCGTGTGCCGTGCATACCGGGCGTGAACGACGGCGAGGCGGACAGGAGGGCTTTTCGCTCCATTGCCGGAGACGACCGAGTCGAGTTCCTTCCGTACAACCCAGCCGCTGGTGCCAAGTATCCGATGCTTGGCCGCGAATTCCCGCTCCGTTCGCTGCTCCCGTCATGAACGGCGGTCGCAATGAATCGGAAGCGCAGTCTGACTTCGCGGCAGACTCCGGAGCGCGCTCGGCGCGGATGTCTCGAAGGGCGGGACGAAGCTTTCGGCCGCCAGCTGCCGATGCCGAGCGGCGGCAGAGCGGCTCCGAGTGTGGTATAATATGCGCTAGTGAAGTTTTCGCTTTCGACGAACTGGTGTAGCGGCATGGTCGAGTCCGGCGAGGAGATTGCCGAGACTGCGGCCATGCTTGGCTTCGACGAGCTTGAGCTCGGGTACAACACGACCGACGCCCAGGCCAGGGGCTTCGCGAAGTCGCTCGGCGTGATTCCCGTGGGCTCGGTGCACGCGTTTTGTCCGATTCCGCTTAGCGCGCCGCAGGGCTATCCGGAGCTGTATCTGCTTGCGTCGTTCGACGAGGAAACCCGGAAGATGGCGCACTTCCAGATCGTGAGGAACATCCGCTTCGCCGCGGGGATCGGGGCGGACACGCTCGTTCTGCACATGGGCCGCGTGAAGTGCCGCGGGTGGCTTTCGAGGTTCGACATGTCGCGCCG
>JAEEZC010000059.1 GCA_016288465.1 Verrucomicrobiota bacterium
AGGAGCACAAAATCGCCTGGAGAGAACTAGACAAGCCAAGCGACCTTCGCCGTGCCTCGCCGCGTCGTTTCAGCCTTCGGCTTGTCGCAGACGCGAAGGGACACGAAAACGGGGCTTCCCCCGACACGAAAAAACACGAAAGCGGCTTGTTGCGAGTTCCCACTGAGAGCCGACTGGAACGGCTCATGGTCGCGCGTGCCAGTACAAGGGGACATTTGGGACATATGGGACGTTAGGGACGGAACGGGGCAGGGGCCGCACTCCGAGCGGCCCGTGAACAAGTATGTTTTGTCCAACGCGGAGACGCTGAGTACGCAGAGTTGAAAGGCCGAGGGGCTAGACCCTGGCGCTTATAGAAGAAACTCCGAGCGTCTGCGCGAGAGTCCAAACCATCGGAGTCAAGACAAAAGCCGACGGGGCGCACATGAAGGCGATGAGGCTTGCGATGTCGGACGGCCTTCGCCTTTCATCTCCGCGGCAGTCTTGAAGAAGTCTGCCGCGGATCCCATATAAAAAAACTTGAGCACGGCGCCATGTGCAAGCCGTGCTCCGTTTCTGCGAATCGGAAAGATTCCGATTACCAGCGCGTTTCGCGACGAGGACCACGGTCGCCGAAGCCGCCACGGTCGCCGCCGAAGCCGCCACGGTAGCCACCACGCCCGCCGCCGAAGCCGCCGCGTCCGCCACCGAAGCCGCCGCGGTCTTCACGGGGCTTGGGCTGCGACTCGTTCACGCGAACGGTGCGTCCGTCGAGTTCATGCCCGTTCAGCGCGTCAATCGCGGCCTGCGCCTGTGCGGCGTCGGGCATCGTGACGAAGCCGAATCCCTTGCTGCGCCCGGTCATCCGATCGGTGACTACGCGAACGGCGGTAACTTCGCCAAACTGCGCGAACGCCGCCTTCAGACCGTCGTCGGTCGTCGCGTACGCGAGGTTACCAACATAGATTTCCATCTGAATCTTTCCTTCTGTTTGTCCTGCCGCGAGTCGGCGGCACACGCCCCCATCCCCTTGGCAAAGTGAATTTTAGCAATTTTAACCGCCCGCAGTCAAGTTGGCAAGTACATCAAAATGCATGCGCTCAACCAGGCTTATTCGCTGAATATATCGTCCAAACGCCCTATACCGGCTCGAAATGGGCTTTCTCAAGGCCGCAACTCCTTTTTCAATACTGTCTGCCGCGGATGAGCGCGGGCAGCCAGACGCGGTATCGATTGGCGGGTCGCCAGAGATTGCCGGCCGACGCGTAGTCGGTGAAATGCACGGCGGACGGGTGCCGCTCCTGGTCCTTGTCCTCGTCGTGCGAGCCCATCGGCAGGAATCCGGCGACGGCCATGTACATCGCGGGGTCCTCCGCACGGACCACGCGAAAGCCCTTCAGATCGTCCTCGCGCACAGCCCAGTCGCGCACCTCCTCGTCGAGCGCGCCGTCGCCGAAGCGCGTATCCCGCGCCAGGCAGACCGGTCCGCGCGTGAACGCGACGTGGTCGTGAAGGCGGTGCATCTCGACTCGCATCGGCAGCGTCAGCTCCACCATGTCCCCGTTGCGCCACTCGCGCCTGAGCTCGCAGTACCCGCCGACGCGCGCCTCGGCGTCGACGCCCTTGCCGTTGAGCTGTACCGCCGCGCCAGTCGCGAACGCCGGAATGCGAAGCCGAAGCGCGAACTCCATCGGCTTCTCCGACGCGCAGACGAGCGTCACGCGCTCCTCGCGCGGATACAGCGTGTACATTCGGAACCGCACCGTCTCTCCTGTCGTGGGCATCTTCGCCTCGGCGAGTCCGCTCATGTAGAAGTCGACCGTCGCCGCGCCGCCCTCCGCAGTGAAGGCGCGGTCGAGGACGCACAGCCAGCCGCGCGGACCGTTCGCGTTGCAGCAGTTCGTATGGAGCCGGCAATGGTGGTGCCCAGGCGCTCTCGACCCCATCATCGGAGTGTACGCCGCGAATGTGTCCGCCTCTAGGTTCAGCGAACCGAGATAGGCGTTGTAGAAGGTCCTCTCAAGCTGATCCGACCAGTAGGGATCGCCCGTCGCCGCCCTCAGCTTCTCGCAGAGGCGCATCCACGTGATGATTACGCACGTTTCCTGCTGCCAGGATATATGCCGCCACTGCTGGTCCGCGCCGTGGAACCAGTGTTCGCCGGCCGCCCCGCCGCCCGCGAGGTTTATCTCCGTCTCGGCTATGCTCTTCGCGGTCTTGACCGCCGCGTCGAGAAGCTCGCTTCTACCGGTTACTTCGTAGTATTCAATCAGTCCCTGGTAGCAGCTCATCATCTCGTACGCCTTGGTGAGCGCGTGCTCAGGCTTCCACGAATGGTACGGATTCACCTTCGAGAAACGGCGTTCCGCAACGGGCACGCCCGCCTGCTTGAGAAGCTCCGGACCGTCCGGGAACTCGGTCATCTGCTTCACGATATGGTCCGCGAACGCGAGGTATCGCGGCTCCTTTGTGCGCTTGTAGAGCCATACGACCGGCTCCAGCACGCTGAGAGACGGCAGCCCGCCGTACATTCCCGTGAGCCTCAGGTCAGAGCCGCGCCGTCCGTTCGGACCGCGCTCGGCGATCAGGCAGTCGCAAAGCCTCTTCGCGGACTCGAGCGCCCTTTCGTCCTTCGTCGCGTCGTAGTAGTGCATGAGCCCCATGAGCGTGTACTTCGCGCCCCAGACGTCCCACCCGCGTCCGAAGCGGTCTTCGGGCGCGTAGTTGCCAATATATCCGTCTGGCTCCTGAAGGCCGATTATCTCGTTGACTCCCGCAGCGATCTTCTCGCCAAGACGCTCCGAGCCCGTGTAACGCCAGAACGGCACCGCCGAATGCATGTACTTGCCCCAGAACTCGGTCTGCCAGTGGAGCTTCGTGCGCTCGCGGAAAAGCGATGCGAGCTTCACGGCGTCCGTCGCCTCGACGTGGTTCGCCACCATCTTGTCGAGACGCTTCCCGAAATGCCCGTCGGGACGCAGCCCTGCGGACGCGGCGCCCGCCGAGAGCGCCGCCGCAAGGCCGATCGTCAGGATTCTTCTTCCTGCCTTCACTGTCAGAGTTCCTCAGCGAACGAACACGACAGTGCCGAGCTTGGGAAGGAAAAGCCCTCCATTGCGCCACGACACACGCTTGGTTCTGGCCGAACCGTTGACACGCACAGTCCACGACGACACGTTCCCGGTGTCGGACGCGCCGACGAATGCAAGCGGCACTGCGTAGTCAGAGAGGTTCAGCCCCGCGGACACGTTCACGAGATAAAGCGTACCGGACGACGCGAACCGCACGCCCTTGAGCGTTCCTCCGCCGGCCGAGCAGTCCACCGTCAGCGCCGAGACCTCCTGCCCTCCCGTCACCAGCGAAGCGTCGAACGTCGCGCCGCTCGCCACCTTTATGTTGGCGGAAGAGGAAAGCCCTCCCGCCGTCTGCGTCGTCGGCTTCACCTGGCTGGAGAAGTCGATCATCGACGACGGGAGCTTGCCAGCGCCGCCGCCGTTGTACCAGTTCTGCCCGCTCGACGGAAGCGTGTAGTTGGACTGGGTGTCCATCGTCTCCCACGTCACGCCGTCGGCGCTCGATTCGAGCAGCCAGTATTTCGGATAGTTCGAGAAGCCCCACGCCTGGCGCAGATTGTAGCCGCGAATCGCACGCCCTTCGGGAATGCGGTAGGTATAGACGATCCACGTATTCGGATCGCTTTGCTTGGGATATGGGTTCGTGAACTCACAGGCCAAGGTCGTCGGATCTGCCACCCAGATGACATTCGGCTCAAGTGTCTGGCCACTTCCGCGCTGTGTCCAAGCCGCCGTGTAGGTCGGCGTGCCATTGCCCTGCTGGTAGGTGAAGTTCCAGTTGTATCTGCTATAGTTGCTGGGGGCGCCGGTGTTCCGCGAATAGCTGCTGCGGCTCCCATTGGGGTAATCCGGGTCGGGCGCGGTGCCGTCGGCAGGCTGGTATTTGCCTTCACTCGTGAGAACGCCGTCAAGAAGGCGCAGCGCGGAAATATTCGCATATCTTGAAGTGTCCGCGCACTGCTTGAGGGTGAAACGCCACCAGCGGTTCGTGGTGCCGCGCGGACCGGAGAGACGGAACTCGCCGCCATTCACCGTGAGCGCACCGACGTCCAGCGCCGCGTCGCCTGCGTACGAATAGACTCCCGCGCCCGACTTCACGAGACAGGAAGCGCCAGTGAGCGGCGCCGTTGCTGAAAGACCGATCGCGTCAGCCGCGTTCGAGAGCGAATATGTCAGCAAACCGCCGTTGGCGTAGGCGATTGTGCCGAGGTTCGAGAACGAGGATGCGACGGTGACCGAGACCTTGTCCACCGTAAGCATCGCACCGGCCTCGACGGCGACAGCCGGGATGGAAAGCGTCGGGACGGACGATGCCGCCGAGACGATGCCCGAATTCGCTGCCGTGAATTTCAACGCTGCAGCCGTGTTTTCACGAATGATTGTGGAGCTGGCGTTTTTCAGATGCAGACGGCCGACGGACTGCGAATAGCTGCGTATATTCAGCTCGACAGGTGACAGTCCGTTCGCCGAGCCGAGGTAGATGTCTCCAGGGGGAAGGACATTGGCCTCGTTGCACCAGACGTAGCCAGTAGCGCCCGCCTCGCCGGTATGACCGAAGTAGGTGCCGCCGGTGTGACCCCAGTCCGACGGCGTGCAACCGCACAGTATCAGGGCAAGCTTGGTCGTTCCCGAAAGCGACGCGCTGAGAAGGTCGCAGCGTCCTGAGCCTGATGTCGTGACAGAACCCGGCGTTCCGCCGCCGCGATTGCGGTTCCAGTATTTGCGCTGGGAGGTTGGATGCGTGACACGAATCGGGTTGCCGTCCACTGAAACGAGAGCAACGGTTGAGCCAGGCTCGGTGTCGAACCAAGGAGTGTCCCATCCGCCGCCGTCGCCGAGAGCGCCGCCATTGAAGTTGATGGTCGTAGTGCCGCCGCCTCGCACCGTAAACCAGGCCACGTTGGCCCTGGAACCGGCATTGAGGTTGATCGTCACGGAATGTCCGTTGTTGGTGACCATGCCAATGCCCGTGACAACGTTGGCCGCGACGGTGATGTTCGCGTCGCCCGTTATGACAAGCGGCCGTTCATCGGCTGTCAGCGTGTGGTCGATTGTAAAATCGCCCACTACCGTGGTTGCGGCGTTAACGCCCAGTGTCGCGCAGGCAACAAGGACTCCGAGTGTCTTCTCACACATACCGAACTCTCCTTTCGTGTTATTTCCCCAACTGGTTTCCATTATAGCACAACCTGGCGCGCCATTAGTTGTCAATCGGGCAACAATTTCATGTTCATTCGGGCAATCCAGAAACCGCAGACGAGCTCCGCCCTTTTTTCTCCACGATGAGCAGCACGCCAGAGTTGTCTGAAAGAGAAAGGCGATTCCCGTCTCCGAACTTTGCGCGGGCCGGATCGTCTGAAACCGATTCCGAGACGGTCCATCCGTCGCGGAGCCCGATCTTCCCCTCGAATCCCGTGCTGGAATTGTTGACCAGGACGACGCCGACACGTCCGTCGCCAAACGGATGCTCCGACACGAAGACGTTTCTGTCGTCCGTCTCAACGATCCGCGAGACCGGCCGCACCTTCGCCCAGATCCGGAATCCGTCGGACTCGTAGCGGCCCGTGCCATCGTAGAACGTGCGCTCGAAGTTGTGAGCGAAGAGATAGACCTGGCCCTTTCCGTATGCGTTTCTGAAGAAGACCCCTTCGCCGTTCTGGTTCTTCGCAAGGGTCTTTGCGGTCAGCGCGTTGAAGCGGCGCCTGACGTAGTAAGGCACATCGACCTTGAAGTCGCCGAAGTCGCATACGTCCAGTCCTCCACGCTTCTCTCTGAAGGCGACCTCGACACCGGCCACCTCCTCCATCGAATCGAGGAACGTGTCGTTCCATGAAATGTAGAGCGTCGCGCCGGCTCTCACCTTCGCCTTCAGCTCTTCCCAGCGCTCTATCGTCAGATATGCGCGTCCATGCGCGTCGGGGAGAAAATAGCATTCCGCGTCAGGAAGCTTCGCTTCAGGGCTTGCGAACCGCGGCATGATTCCGGCCTGGCGAGCGAGAATGTACGATGAATGAATCACGTCGGAATCCGTCGAAAGCACGACTGCGTCCGCCTTGGCCCTCGGCAGCGCGGCGAAAGGCAGACTCTCCTGAAGCGCGGCGAACTTGCGGACCACTTCTACGGCCGGATACGGCGTACGGTCGCGGCGGAACAGCCCCAGCTCGACGCACGGCTGGCGCCAGTTGTACGGCGCGATCGTCAGTCCGGCCTGGTCGTACGCGCACCACCACAGCATCGCCTTGGCGTCGACAGCCCAAAGGTTCCAGAGCATTGCGCGCATGTAGTCCGCGACGCCGCGCTGGCTTGTCTGCTCCTGGCGGCGCGAGCCGTGCTCCTCGACGAAGGCGGGCTTCCCGGCGATCTGCTCAAGCGCGCATGTCTCGGCGGCGGCGAAGGTCAGCGAGCGGACGGAGCCGAAGTCGTCGTTGTAGACCTTTCCCCAGAATCCGTAGGGATGCGTTGTCACGTAGTCGGAGAGGCGCCCGTTCATCTCCGACGGCCATTTAGTCTCTTTGGAGACGGAGAGCCCGTTTATTCCTATCACGGGACGAGACGGGTCCGCGAGGCGGATGGTCTGGTGGACGTACCGAAGCCACGCCTCCGACATCGCGGCGCCCTTGCTGTCCCCGAGAATGCAGGCCTCGTTGCCCGACTCCCACGCGACGATCGCCTTCTTGCCCTTGAGCCGCGTCACCATGCACTCCAGATATCGGCCCTCCCACATCAGCGCATAGGGATCCGCAAACGGATCGCGGTTCGCCAGCGCCGGAGGAATGTAGTTGCGGAACGTCATCTGTCCGGTGAGAAGCGGCACGATAAGGCTGATGCCGCGCCTCTCCGCGATGTCGCAGAACTCCTCGAAGCGCTCAACCATGCGCTCGTCCACGCCAGCCCTCCCGCAAGGCGTGTCGGGCAGAGCCTCCTCCGAATCGAACATGCGCGTCTCGTAGACCTCGTTCCACCTGCCCGCGCTCAAGTAGCAGGCGTGGATCGGCTGGAAGTCCGCCCAGTTCGGAAAGACCCGCAAAAGGCGCATGCCGCTCTCGGCGAGAACGCGAAGGTCCTCGTCGACGACCTTCGCGTCCCACTTCCGCCACATCTCGGTCGCGGCATGGCTCGCCCAGTAGTTCGCGCCAAGCGTCACCCTGCCGGACGGCAGGAAGTCGCCGGCGACCTCAGCCGCACGACTCTGCGGCGCAAGGACCGACGACACGGCCGTCAAAGCTAGCAAGAAAGTCTTCATATCGTGATCTCCGCAATCTCCGCAACGGATTATACCAAAAACAACAAGGCGACCGGACGGTTGTCTAGACAACTTTCTGAGGCGTCCGCCTGCGCGTCGACTCGCGGACGACAAGGCGGGCCGGAAGGAGGATTTCGCGCGGCGGGATGTTCGGCCGGCGCATGCGCTCCTGAAGCGCGGAGAACGCGGCTTCCGCAATGGCCTCGCACGGCTGGTGCACGGTCGTGAGCTGCGGCGTCATGATGGACGCGATCTGCACGTCGTCGAAGCCCGCAAGAATGACATCCTCGGGAACGCGCCTTCCAAGCCGCGCAAGCGTCTGCCGCAGACGCGCGGCCGTCTTGTCGTTGCCGCAGACCATTGCGTCGGGCTTCTCCTTCGAAAGAAGCTTTCTTATCGCCGTCGAATCGTCGGGCTCCGCGCATAGGACGCAAGCCCTGACGCCTCTGGCGTCTCCTGCCGCGGACATGACGCCGCTCGAGCGCTGTCTGACGCTCGCCGCGCTTCGCCTGTGCACCAGAAAGCATATGCGCCGCGCACCGGCTTCGACGAGATGTCCGCCCAGCATCCGCCCGGCCTCGAAGTTGTTTATCCCGACCAGGTCGTATCGGCTTCTTTGTGGAGGAGGCACGATGTCGTTGTCGATCAGGACGACCGGCACCTTCGCCCTGTCGAAGATGGATGCGATCTCGCCGTTCACGGTCTGCATGTCGTCGAGAAGCGCCGCGGGCTGAAGTATCACGCCGGAGACGCGCTTGGCCACGAAATCTTCCGCAAGCGCCTTCGCCTGCTCGGCGCGGCGGACAGGGTCCTCCGAATAGGCGTCGCCAAGAAGAAGGCCGTATCCGTCCTCCTGGCAGCGACGGGATATCGCGCCGACGACAGGCAGGAAGAACTCGGAGTACGCGACGCCCGGCAGTATCATGCCTATCGACCTGTTCGCAGGGAACGTCCCCTTCCCGCGCCGCGACTTGGCGAAGCCGCAGCGCTCGAGTTCCTTGAGGGCGGCGACAGCAGTGGCCCTTGCGACGCCGAAACGCCGCATCAGCGCAGGCGCGCTCGGGAGGCTCGTGTTGCCGGAGTACTTGCCGGCAATGATGTCGGCCTTCAGCAAGTCGAATATTTCCCTGAACTTGTTCTCGCCCATGAGCCCCCTCTCGTTACCTGATGTGGACGCGGACAATTATACCAAAATACGCCCGAGCAGTCCCGACGCGTCACGCGCACAGGACCAGCTCCGCGCCGACGGACGCCCTGACGCGCCGCTCTCCCGCGACAAGCAGCCTGTCGCCCTTCGCGACCTCGACGCCGTTCACCTCGCCTCCTTCGCCCGCGACCACGGCGACTCCGACGGGCCTGGGCATCTCCGTCTCCCCGCATCCTGCGACGCGCCACATCGAGAACTTGTCAGTCAGGCCCGGGCCGCAGATGCAGCCGCTCTCGCGGTCCGCAGCCCTGCGCACGTACTTCGCGCAGGTCTCTTCGAACGTCCGCCCCTCGTATTCGTACACTTCGAACATCCTCTCCCAGCCGATGCCGCCGTGCATCTTCGCGTCCGGAATGCGGCGGCCGGACGGAGTGACGCGCTCGGCGACGACCATCAGGTCGCTCGGCTCCTGGAGCTCTACCATGAAGCACCCTCCGCCTATGGCATGGGGAACGCCACCGTCGACGAAGACGAAGTCGCCTTCTCTGACGGGGATGCGGTGGAGCATCTCGAGAAGCCCCTTCTGCGACTCGAACGCCTCGCGCCACATTCGCCGCGTGACGCCCGGCTTGAAGCCCAGGTACACGCAGGCGTCGGGCGCGGTGCCGGGAAGGAACAGCCAGCACTCCGTCTTGCCCACGGAAGAGCCGAAAAGCCGCTTCGCGCACGGCACGGTCGGATGAGCCTGTATGACGAGGCGCTCGTCCGAGTCGAGAAGCTTGACGAGAATCGGGAGCGGCCCTGCGACGTCCTTCACGAGCCGTCCGTCCTCGAGCCTTCCCAGGCCCTCGCCGTCGATC
Source organism: Verrucomicrobiota bacterium (assembly GCA_016288465.1). Classification (GTDB taxonomy): domain Bacteria; phylum Verrucomicrobiota; class Kiritimatiellia; order RFP12; family UBA1067; genus UBA1067. Next base: position 9,304 of record JAEEZC010000059.1, read on the forward strand.
TCGGCGGAACCGTTGAACGCCTGGACGGTGGAGGCCATCCAGTCCTCGGGACGCGGCAAGCCATCGGACACATCGGCCGACGCGCCGCAGAAGGCGTCGATGCGTCCGCCGCCGAGATACGTCCGCCTTACGCGGTTTGGAAGAATCTTTGCAATCATAGGCGTCAAGTTCCTTGCCGACCCCGATTATACCAAAACGAAAGCCATGCTGATGCGGTTGTCTAGACAACTTTCGCCCTCGCCCGCATGCGCCATAACGACGGCTGGCGAAGCACGGACGCACGAGATTTGGTATAATATGTCGAAACGGGGTGCTTGGCGCAAGGTGCGCGCCGGCTGAGATGAGACCCGAGAACCTGAACAGGGTAATTCCTGCGGAGGAAGGCAAGAGATGACGCAGCTGGAAGCGGCCCGCAAGGGCATAACGACCGACGCCATGAAGTCCGTGGCGGCGGCAGAGGGAGTAGACGAGGGCGCGGTGCGCGCCGCAATCGCAACGGGAGAGGCGGTCATACCCCTCAACATCCACCACAAGAACGCGAAGGCCGTGGGCGTCGGGCGGATGTTCACGACGAAGATCAACGCCAACCTCGGCCGAAGCGTCACGCATTCGGGCAAGGGCGACGAGCTTGAGAAGCTGCAGGTCGCCCTCGACGCCGGCGCGGACTTCGTAATGGACCTCTCGGTCGGCTCGGACGATCTCAAGGCCATCAGGCAGGGCATGCTCGACGCAAGCCCCGCTCCTCTCGGCACCGTCCCCGTCTACGAGACGATCTCCCGGCTCGAAGGCGAGATTCCGCACATGGATCCAACCTTCCTCCTCGACGTCATCCGCGCCCAGGCAGAGCAGGGCGTCGACTTCATGACGCTTCACGCCGGGCTTCTTCTGAAGCACATCCCCCTCGCGATGAAGCGCAAGATGGGCATCGTCTCGCGCGGCGGCGCGATAATGGCGGAGTGGATGATGGAGAACCGCCGCGAAAACCCGCTCTACGAGCGCTGGGACGAGGTGATGGAGATTCTTGCCGAACACGATGTGACTGTCTCGCTTGGCGACGGGCTAAGGCCCGGCTGCCTCGCCGACGCTTCCGACTCGGCGCAGTTCGGCGAGCTGGACGTCCTCGGCGAGCTCGTGGAACGCTGCCGCGCCCGCGGAGTCCAGGTAATGGTCGAGGGCCCTGGCCATGTCCCGTTCGACCAGATCCGCATGAACATGGAGCGCCAGCAGGAAGTCTGCAAAAAGGCGCCCTTCTACGTGCTTGGCCCTGTCACCACCGACATAGCACCCGGATACGACCACATCGTCTCCGCAATCGGAGCGACAGCGGCGGCGACATACGGCGCGTCGCTTCTCTGCTATGTGACCCCTGCCGAACACCTCGGCCTTCCTGACGCCGAAGAGGTTCACCAGGGCTGCATCGCATACAAGATCGCCGCGCATGCGGGCGACGTTGCGCGCCATCTTCCAGGCGCACGCGACCGCGACGACGCGATGTCCGACGCCCGCGCCGCGTTCGACTGGAACCGCCAGTTCGAGCTATGCCTCGACCCGAAGCGCGCGAAGGAGCGCTGGCTCAGGACTCGTGCCTACACCGACGAAGCTCACGACGATGACCATTGCTCGATGTGCGGCAAGCAGTTCTGCGCAGTCAGAACGTCTCGGCGCATCAGAAAGCTCGCCGCCGAGATGCAGTGACGCTCACACAGGGCAGAAAGTTGTCATTTCTTGCGTCGTAAACGCCGCTTTTGGCGGTTTTGTGAGACTTCAGACTTCAGAACTTTCTTAAGTCCGAAGTCAATCAACAGCGCTCTATGGGGCTAAAGTCGGCGGGGACAAAGCCTAGGTAGGGAAAATTGAAAACCTACGTTGGAAATTTCCGTTTCCAACGTAGGAAATTTCCGTTTCCAACGTTGGAAATTTTCGATTCCTCGGGAGGACATTCAACCCGAGCAAACAGGCAGACCGACTAGATCCCCCTCGGTCTTCCCTGTCGGCAAAGGTCAGGCTACCTTTCTCCACTGGACAGCATAGAAGGCCGCTGGTGTTCGGAAAAAACAATCGAAAAGTTTGTTTTGGCAATCGACTGTTCGCAGACGGCATGGTATACTACCGACGTGAACCGAACAACGAAAGGCGATGCTATGAAAAGAGCGAAGGTAGGCGTAGTCGGTGCGGCGGTGTTGCTGTCAGCCGCGTTTCCGTCGTCCGCGGCGAATTGCGCCACGGCAAATCAAGGCGCCTGCGACCGGAACGCGGCCGGAAGCGGGAAAGAATGCGCCTTGGCGGACGTGGCGGCCGGCAGGGGCGGCGACGAGATCGAGCTCAAGAAGCGTCTGCCCGAGATTTTCGCAAAGTGCGCGGCACATTACCATGCGCTCGACGCCGCCGCGAAGCCGCTCTCGAAAGACGCCGACGGAAAGGACAACGTGCCGCACGGCTTCATCCGGGACAAGGGCGTGCTCGACATGCGCGACGTGTACTGGTGGGCGTCGGGACATCTGGCGGGCGCATTCTGGTATCTGTACGAGGCGACTGGAGACGCCTTCTTCAGGGAGCGCGCTACCGCCTGGACGGAAGTTCTCGCGCCAAACGCCAAGGTAACCGACAACCACGACGTCGGCTTCATCATGTACTGCTCGTACGGCAACGCAAGGAGGCTTCTGAAGACGAGCCGATACGACGCGCTCCTCCTTGAGGCGGCGAAGTCACTCTCGACGCGATTCAGCGACAGGCTCGGCCTAATCCGGAGCTGGGGCGCGGTGAACGACGCAGAGAGCTTCCTCGTCATTCCGGACAACATGATGAACCTCGAGCTTCTCGAATGGGCTTCCAAGGCCGAGGGAGGCAATCGGCGCTTCGACGAGATCGCGCGCTCCCATGCCGACGTCACGATGCGCCATCACTTCCGCCAGGACGGCGGCACGTACCATGTGCTGAACTACTGCCAGAAGGACGGACGCGTGCAGGAGATACGGCGCGGACAGGGCGCGAGCTGCTGCACTGCGTGGAGCCGCGGGCAGAGCTGGGCGATCTACGGATACACGATGATGTACAGAGAGACGAAAGAAAGGCGGTACCTCGACTTCGCCAGGAAGCTGGCGGACTTCGCGATCAACAACCCCAACATGCCGGAGGACGGAATTCCCTTCTGGGACTACGGCGCGCCCGGCGAGGAGCGAGATTCCTCTGCCGGCGCGGTCATGGCAGCGGGCCTTGTCGAGCTTTCGGAGTTCGTCGGCGGGGACGCGGGCAGGGCGTACCGCGCGTTTGCCGCGAAGCAGCTCCTGTCGCTCTCGTCGCCCGCGTATTTCTCCGAAGGCGGGGAAATAGGGCACTTCCTTCTCAAGCACGGCGTCGGCTTCAAGCCCGCAGGCAGCGAAATCGACACGCCGCTCGTCTACGGTGACTACTACTTCCTTGAGGCGCTTCTGAGATTCGCGAAGTGAA
>JAEEZC010000060.1 GCA_016288465.1 Verrucomicrobiota bacterium
ACACGCCTAGCAAACGCCGCATACACCATTAGCAAACACTACGTGCACAGGCTGAAAACGCTCGAAACACGGAAGGAAAGGGAGAAAACGCGGTAATACGCAACGTGTGGGCCATCCATTTTGAGCTTACAATTCGTCCATGCGCTTTCCGTGCCGCCAAAGGCGTTTCTCTGTATTCCGTGGTAGATGTCTCCACACTCAGAGTTATGACCGAAGCGCCGCGATTTTTGATATAATATGGCTATCTCGCGAGGCGCGTGACGCGGCGCGGGGCGACAGTCGGACGAGAGCAACTTCACAGATACCCACCGGCATGATTTTGACGCAGGCACATGGCTCGCTACGGGCGCGGCAACGCCCGGGACGCGACTTCTGCGGCGCTGGAAGCGATGAACTCTGCTGGCGTTCGCAAGGGTGCGGATATTCCATACCATCTCCACGGCAGAATTTGGTATAATATACGGCAATGAACGACATAAAAGACGCGCTTCTGGCGGCCGTCTCCGTAATGGGAGGGCTTGGCGTGTTTTTGTTGGGCATGAAGAATCTTTCAGAGGGTCTTCAGGCCGTCGCGGGCAAGGGACTGAGGAAGGCTATGGCCCTCGCCACAACGCATCGACTGGCAGGCGTGGGCACTGGCGCCCTTTCGACGATTCTTGTGCAGTCGTCGTCGGTGATCACGGTGATGCTGGTGAGCTTCGTGTCCTCGGGCTTCATGTCGCTCCAGCAGGCGTTCAACGTGATAATCGGCGCCAACGTCGGCACTACCGCAACAGTGTGGATCGTCGCCTTCGCTCCGGACCCGCAGACACTCGGGCTGATAGGTCTCGGCCTGGGCGGAGTGCTCTACTTCTTCCTGCGAAACGAGCGGCTCCACAACCTGGGTTTCGCAATACTCGGGCTTGGGCTGGTGTTCCTCGGCATGTACTTCATGTCGAAGGGCGTGATGCCGATACGCCACCACCACTCGGTCCGGGAGGCGCTCGCGAGCCTCGACGCCCGCACGTTCGGCGGCGTCGCGCTCGTCGCGCTCGTCGCAGCGGTGTTCACCGCAGTGATACAGAGCTCGGCTGCGGCCATCGCAATTGCGATGGCGCTGGCGTCCCAGCAGCTGATAGGCTACGAGACGGCGATATCGATGCTCTTCGGAGCAAACATCGGAACCACGATGACCGCATGGCTCGCGGCGATCGGAGGCACCGCCGCCGCCAAGCGCACCGCCCTCTCGCACACGCTCTCGAACCTCATTGGATCATTGGTGCTGCTTCCGTTCGTGCTTCCGGTGCTGGTCCCGCTCGGAAAGGCGCTCTTCCCGGGGTGGAACGCCATAACCGAAACGGCAAAGGGCCCGGTTCTGCTGGGCATAATGGCTCCGATAGCAGTGACCGACACCATCTTCTCGGTTCTTCGCGGCGTGATGTTCTTCCCCCTTGCAAAGCCATTCACCGCCCTCGTCGAGCGCCTAATCCCGCAGAAGGAGGACGAAAAGCCCCACCTCTCCGCGCTCAGGACAGGCGTGATATCGCCGATCGTCGCATGCGACCTTGCGCTCGTCGAAGTGCAGTTCATGAGAGACTCCAACCTCGACATCTTCGACTGCGCCCGCAAGATCATCTCCGACAAGGCCAACGACGAGATTGAAAACCACATCATCCACCGAGAGGACATTCTCGACAACGTCCAGCGCGAGGTCACGGAATATCTCGGCGACGTGATGAAGAAGCGACTTCCCGGCGCCGTGGCGAACCGCGCACGACTGCTGCTGCGCGTAACGGACGAGCTTGAGTCCGCATCCGACGAGGCGGCGCAGGTCCTCAAAGTCGTCAAACGCCTTAGGCGCGAGAAACAGAAGATGTCCGACGCGTCAGTGGCGCTGCTTCTGAGACTGCACGACTCGGTGGCGGGATTCGTCGGCAAGGTGTCCGCGTGGATCTGCTCGCCGCGTCCGAAAATCGACATCGCGGCCGTCCAAGCCGAGGCCTCGGCCCTTCACGAGTTCATCCGCGAATGCCGCCGCGAGCAAGTCGGCAGAATCGGGCCCGACGATCCGGACTCTCCGCTCAGGGTTCTCGGCGAGCTCGACATCATCAACGCCTACGGGCGCGTCCGCGCATACTACCTCAACATAGCCGAGGCGCTCGCGGGCGGCAAGTGACGGCCTTCAGCTAGGCGCGCTCATTTGCCGAGCGCGCAGTCGGCAGGGCTTCCGGACGCCGGAGCGAACGCACCCGCGACAGCCGCCGAGATTTCGCGGGCCCTCTCCTCCGGCATGCCAGCAGGCCGATAAGGGCAAAGACCTTCACGACGGCCGAAAAGCGCCGCGTCCCACACAAGCGCCTGAAGATACTCGCCCTCGCCCTTGTTGAAGTGGAAGTCGGGTGCGGTAAACAGCGCGTTTCTGTTCGGCACAGTTTCGGCGGCGGTGCCGGTTGGGATGATCGCAAGGCCATGCCTGTCGGCGAATGAGCGATACGCGGCGTGCAGACGCGAGTACATCTGGGCCTGGTCGAAGCCGAACTTGGCCAGGCGCTTGTCCCAGGGCGGATAGCTCCACGTCTCCTGGACCATTATCCTGGCCTGCGGCGCAAGCTCGCGTATCTTGGCGACAAGTCGGTCGCCCCAGGGAACGTATGACGCTTTGTCCCAGCTCAGATGGCTCGCCTGCTGGACCGTCACGACATCCCACTTTTCAAGGGCCAGCGCCTCCTGAATGTTCGACGTGCCCTTCTCCACGGCGCGCCGCCCTTCTGTCACTCTGTCGAAACGGTACGGACGGAAGCTGGCGTTTGTCGCGGCGACGTCAATATTGCGGCAGTGGCGTTCGAGGGAGCATCCGCCGATGTAGAGGGACGCGAAGTCCAGCCTGTGGCCCGACGCCTTCGAAACTTCCGGCAAATGGCGAATGCACGATATCGAGAAGCTGTTCCCGATTGCAAGGACCCTCAGCGGCTTGTCGCCACCATGCGCCCAGGACACGTTAAGCACAGCCGCAGCAACGGCAATTAACAACACAGCAAATGAATTCTTCATGGTGTCGGGAATTATACCACGTTTACATGGCGAGAATCAACGGACTCGCGCACCCCTTTCGTATGCTTCGGCAAGTCGACTAGTCGACTCATCAAGTGTCCCTTGAGCCCTTCCTCACTGTCCCTTGAGCGTTTTGTCCCTGTACCTTCACCAATAATGCTAACATTGTTGGCAATAATGCTGGCATTATTCACGAAAGTGCTAGCATTATCCAGCATAATGCTAGCATTGTTTGTGAAGGTACAGTGTGCCGATACTGAAGGGACAGTGAGGGAAGCCTTAAGGGACAGCGAGGAAAGGCTCAGGGGACAGCCTTTCCCCTACAGGTCCACCTCGATTTCAAAAGGGGTGTCTACCCTCTTCCGTCCGCGTACAGACGGCTGCTCCTGACGGTTGTCGACGCCTTTTAGCAGTTCCGCACGCTCGACAAGGCGGATGAACTCGGCGCGATACCCCTCTTCGTCCGCGCCTTTCGCGCCGCGAGCCTGTCTTAGGACGTCTTCAAACGACGCATCGCCCTTGAATTCGGAGTTTTCCAGGATCAGGGCGAACTCGGCGACCGCAGATGCAAAGCGGAAGTCTTCGCTGGGTTCGGTGCGGGTAATCGCCGCCGCGCTCTTCGCGATCTCCTTCAGCTTGCTCTTGTCTCCGTCTGGCGCCTTCCAGCGCATCTTGACGGTGAACAGTTCCTCGCTTTCGACTGCCGTTGCCTTCTGGTACTTAAGCGGATCGACATAAAGGTCCTTTGCGCTTTTATCCTTCAAGCCGACCGGCAGAAGTTCGTAGAACGCCGTCATCGAATGTCCGCTCCCGATTTCCCCCGCGTCCTTCTTGTCGTTGTTGAAGTCCTTCGCCTTTAGAAGCCTGTTCTCGTAGCCAAGAAGGCGATATCCGGCGACCTGGGACGGATTGAACTCGATCTGGACCTTCACGTCCTTAGCGACGGTGAAGAGCGTCCCGCCGATCTCGTTCAGCATCACCTTCTTCGCCTCCAGCAGCGAGTCAAGATAGGAGTAATTGCCGTTGCCGGCATTGGCGAGTTTCTTCATCATTGCGTCCTGATAGTTGCCGCGCCCCACGCCTATCACCGAAAGAAATACGCCGCTTGAGCGTTTGGACGCGATGAAGTCCTCAAGCTCCCTTGGCGACGAGATGCCGACATTGAAATCGCCGTCCGTAACCAGAATCACGCGATTGTTCGTTTTCTTGTCGAAATTGCGCTCAGCCTCCGCATAGGCGAGCTGGATGCCCGCGCTGCCGTAGGTGCAACCGGAAGCCTGAAGAGAGTCGATCGCATCGACGATCTTCTTCTTGTCGCTGCCGGGCGTGGAACGCAGAAGGACTTCCGTGCCGCCCGCGTAGGTGACAATGGACACGTGGTCCTCGGCCCGCAGTCTGGAGACGAGCATCTTGAGGCCGCCCTTCAAAAGCTCCATACCGTTGTTGCAGCCCATCGAGCCGGAACGGTCCACGAGGAAGGTGAGGTTGCACGGCGGCATGGTGTCGCCCTCAAGCCTCTTCGCCTGCACTCCAAGTCGCAGCAGCTTGTGCGTCTTGTTCCACGGGCACTCCGCAAGCTCGCAGTCGACGGCTATCGGATCGTCGCCTTGAGGCTTCGCATAGTTGTAGCGGAAATAGTTGACGTATTCTTCAAGTCGAACCGCATTCGGGGGCGGAAGCCGCTTCTGATCCTCAAGATAACGGCGCATCAGCGCATAGCTCGAAGTGTCAACGTCCAGGGAGAACGTCGAAAGGGGCTCGCTCTTGGGATCAAGAAATCCGTTCTCCCGATATTCCGCGTAACGCTCCGTGCCGTACGGCTGGCTCTCAGGCTCCGGCGACCTGACCGCACAACCTATAGACCCGGGAGAACGAGAGCCTGCCATGCAGCGCATGATAACGGGCGACTTTATGAGCCGACTTGCATCATCATAACGTGCAGCAGCAGGAGCTACCGTTCTGGCTTCGGCTACAGAATCTAC
>JAEEZC010000061.1 GCA_016288465.1 Verrucomicrobiota bacterium
GAAGGGCGTCACCGCATCGTACTGGTGGAAGCCGTCCGCCACGCCTCCGGAGGTCGGGGCTTTCGTGCCGGCGAAGAACGCGGCGGTCTTCGTCTCTCCGTTCATGATCGCCGTCGCGTAGTCATATTCATGGGAATCATTGTAGATGTAGGTGCGATACGTGGCGCCCATGTGGTTCCAATAGAGCGACTGAGGCTTTGGCGAGGATCCTGTCTTGCGGAAGGCGAATGCGAAGTTGTTCCACGAGGCCGAAAGAAAATAGGATACGTCAAAGAGTTGCTCCTCCGTCTTGACATCCACGAGCGTCTGGATCGTGTAGTTCGTCCCGGCGCTGATGGGCGCATCGGAGCGGAAGCGGCTCTCGCCCTGGAAGGCGAAGCCGTCGGCGGTCCATGCGCCGGGGCCCGCGTTGCGGCCGCCGGACGTCTCGAGTTCGGTTGCATTTTCGTAGCCGTTGCCGGCCGTGTTGCGGCGCTGCAGGTAGAGGTCGTAGGTCGAACCGCCGGAGCCGAGGTTCGCCCACGTGAGGGCGGTCGGGTCGTGCGGGACGGCCGCGCCCTGGTTGCAGATGCCGTCGTAGTTCCAGACAAGTCCGTCCTGCACGTAGTCGCCCACGCCGTACACCTTGAGCCAGCCCTCGCCGGACGCCTCGGCATACTGCCAGGTGACGCGGACGAGCGCGGAGGTGTCGGCGGCGGTGTAGGAGAACTCGCCGTTGTGCGCGACGGGAGCGCCCCAGGCGGATCCGTCCCAGGTTTCGAGGGTGTAGCCGCTGCAGACGTAGCGCTTGCCGGCGGCGGCCTTGCTCGCGGGCGCGGTGAAGGTCTGGCCCTCGGCGTCGATGGCGTAATGATAGTCGCGGACGCCGGGGATTGTAGTAGACTCAACTACGTTCGTTACAGGGATCACGGAGATGTCGCGGACGCCCCTGAAATAGCGGGCATCATCGACGACGCGGTTCCACAGCACCTCCGCGTCCGAAAGGCAGCGGTTGTAGAAGCGGAAGTTCTTGATCGTGCCCTTGAGCATTTCATCGGTGCGCGGATAGTGGCTGCCGAGGCAGAAGCCGTTGGCATACGTGTAGGCCGAGCCTGCCGTGGAGGAATTGTAGGCGTGGCCGTAGGAGGTGTCGGTGTAGGCGGCGTCCCAAGGCGCCTTCGTCCCGGTGAAGGTGACGCCGTCGTTGGCGTTGTTGATGGCCGTCACGTAAGTGAACGGCGCACCCGAGGCGCCGCGCACCGCAGGACGCTTCCCGATGGAACCGGAGACGAGATACATCGTGTTTAACACATCACCGGCGCCGTAATTGTATTTGCTGTTGCGTATGCCTAGGCTGCAATAAGCCCAGTGGGCTGCGTTGTAGTCGCACATGATGTAACCGATGCTGGGCTGGTCGCCGGGAGTGGCATCGACCAGCGCCTGGATCGTGTAGGTCTTCGGTATCGCGAACGAGGAGGGCTGGTGGAACGCCGCGTCCTTGTCGAACACGAAACCCTTGTCCGTCCATGCGCCCCTCGTCGCATCGTTGTTCCATGCCGCCGTCGCTGAGGAGGAAGCTCCCGCCGTGCCATTGGTGCTGTAGCGCGTCGCGTCGTAGGTGCCGGGGTTGGCGCAGTTGACCCACGTCATGGCGTTCGGGTCGTGGTCGGCGTCGGGGCCGGCGTTGCGGATGCCGTCGTAGTTGACGACGAGGCCGCCCTGGACGTAGTCGCCAACGTCGAAAGACTTGAAGTCCGGGTTGTCCCAGTACTTGACGCCGGCGCCCACGGAAGAGGCAATCAGCGTTGCCACAAGCGCGGCTGCGACAGTGTTCGGTCGTATCATGTTGGATGAACTGCGACTTTTCATTGGAGATCTCCTTCCGCCAAAAATTATAACAAAACGGACGTTTCGTCCGCAATCCGGAATACTTGTAATTTTGGAATGCATAATTACACTATCGTATTACGCCATATTATGTTATAATCAGCAACATGAAACGTCGCAATGTGCTCATACTCGTCACCCCTGCCTATCAGCCGAGGCTTGCCGGCATCGCCAGGTATGCGAGGCAGCACGGCTGGCAGCTGACGATCCTCGACCGCATAGCCAGGAAGCCGAAGGGCTGGAACGGCGACGGCGTGCTCGTTACGCTTCGCGACAATCCCGAGACCGTCGCCTTCGTGAAGTCCCTGCGCCGACGCAACAAGCCGGTCGTGGACCTCACCTTCAACCACCCTGAAATGCGGCTGCCCAGAGTGAGCGGCGACCACGCCGCCATGGGCCGTCTTGCGCACGAGCATTTCGCAGAGCGCAACTTCCACCATTTCGCGTGGTTCTCGACGAACTGGCTCAACATTCACAAGCTCCGCTACGAAGGCTTCGCAGGGCAAGACAGCGTGCCGCGCTGGGTGATCTCCGAAGAGGCACCGCCGGACCGGATAGACGACTTCGCGTGGTTCGAGCGCTGGCTCGGCGCAAAGCTGCGAACCGCGCCCAAGCCGCTCGCCCTTCTCGCCTACGACGACGCTGACGCCGCCCGCGCACTCGGCGCGTGCATCACCGCTGGCCTCTCCGTCCCGGATGACGTCGCGATCCTCGGCATCGGCGGCGACCGCCTTATCTGCGAGAACCAGCCCGTTCCCCTCTCGTCCATAGAGCACGACCAGGGGCGCACCGGCTACGAAGGCGCGGAGCTGCTCGACCGCCTGATGGACGGTGAACCGCCTCCTCGCAAGCCTTTGCTCATTCCGCCGCGGGGAATAACCGTGAGGGCGTCCACCGACTTCATAGCGGCGACAAGTCCAATCGTCCGCCACGCGCTCGAATACATAAGGCAGCACATCGGCGAGTCGTTCGGCCTTGCACAGATTGCCGCCGCGACGGGCGTGTCACGCGCCACTGTCGCGCGGCTTTTCGAGCAGGAGCTGGGAAGGACCGTCGGCGCGGAGATATTGCGCCAGCGCATGAACATCGCCAAGACGCTGCTCAAGGGCGACGCCCTCTCCATTGCGGAGATAGCCTTTCGAGTCGGATTCTGCAATCCGGCGTACTTCACAAACACATTCCGCCGCGAAACAGGAAAGACTCCAAAGTCGTGGCGCAAGGGATAGGACTCGCAAATGGGAAATCAGGCACTTATTTCGGCGATTGCGATATCGGCACTGTGCGGCTGCCGACTGCTCGAAACAGGCTACGGCGACGACAACGCGGTAGTACGCACGTCTCAGGACGCCGCGTCCGCCACAAGTAAGGCGGCCAGATCGACAGTCGCGTGGGCCGGGGCGAAGGTGCGGTCCTTCGGCGACGACCTCGAGCCGGAGCTGCAAAACCGCTTCATCGTTCTTGGCGAGCATTCGGCCGCCGCGTATCGCGGCGGGCCGGCCTTACCGGAAGGATTCATCCCGCTCTCTGCGGACGAGTTCGCACGGCTTGGCATTTCCGGAAGCCGCTACCGATTCGAACCCGGCACCGGCTTTCTGGAGGACGTCGAAGGCGTAGGATTCGGCGCACGGATATCGCGTTCGCTCGCGAACGGAGAACTGGTCGTGGCGTTCCGCGGCTCGAACTCGCCAGGCGAAGACGAGCACTGGGTGCAGGACTGGATGGTTGATGCCCAACAGGGCGGAGGCGGAACGCCCAGGCAGTACATCTACGGAGCAGAGGTGCTTGCAGGCGTCAGGCAAGCCTTCCCGTCCGCAAAGATAACGGTCACGGGGCACTCGCTCGGCGGTGGAATCGCCGCGTATGCTACAATGCGTCTTGAAGAACCAGGGCACCTTCTCTGCGCGACCTTCAACGCGGCGGGCATATCGAGCATGACGCTGCTCGCACTTCCTTCCGACGTCGTCGCACAGGCGAAGAGCCGCATCACGAACATACGCAGCAAGGGCGATCCGGTCTCTGCGATACCGGGTACGCAGCTTGTCGGGGAGATCTACGAAGTGGACAACCTTCGCTTTGCAAACCACGCGATGGGCGGACTTCTCATAGACATGCGCCGCCGAGCGGAGAACCGCAGGGCGGGATGGCTGCGCGACCTCTTCGACGACTGACCGAAGGCTACCTTGAGCTTCTTATTTCGCGGTACCGTGAGACGAGCTCCGAGCGCTCGTCCTCGATGTCCTTCACCGGGCGCGTCGTCGCGCGCCCCTGTCTCATCAGCCGGTAGCTTGTGTCGATAAGAGTGTCGAGGCGCTTCTTCTGCGCCTTGTATGCCGACTCCGCTATTTCCATGTCGGACGCAGTAAGCTCATAGCCTCCGCTCTTCGCCTCGTGGAACAGCCTTACAGCGTCGCGATACTCCTCGAACTCGTACATCTCCCTCGCCTTCGCCGCCTTCGCCGACGCGTCCGCCGCCCTTCTGGCAGCCTCCGTCCTGCGTGCGGCATCCTCGGCACGACGACGCTCCTCCGCCTTTCGCGCTGCCTCCTCCGCCTCGGCGATCTTTCGCGCGATGGCATCCAGCTTGGCCTGCTCGTCGGCGAGTCGCTTGATCCGCGCCTCCTCCTCGGCACGACGCCGAGCCTCGGCCTCGGCCTTGCGCTTTTCCTCCGCAAGCCTTTTCGCCTCCGCCTCCTCAGCCGCCTTTCTGGCAGCTTCGGCCTCGGCAGCCTCGCGCCGCTTTCGCTCCTCTTCGGCTCTCTCCGCAGCCGCCTTGCGCTCGGCGGCGACTCTCTCAGCGGCCGCCTTGCGCTCGGCCTCGATCCGCTCCAGCCTTTCGACCTCCGCACGACGTTCGGCCTCGATCCGAGCCAGCCTCTCGACCTCCGCGCGGCGCTCGGCCTCGACCCTGGCGCGCTCCTCCTCGAGCTTCCTGCGCTCTTCGGCAAGCCTCGCCTCAAGCTGCATCTGAGCCTTGCGCTCCGCCTCCTCGCGCGCCTTCTTGAGCATCTCGGCCTCACGACCGGGATCCACGGGCGGAGGCTTTGGCTTCTGCACTGCGGGAGCGGACGGACTGGCAGGCAATGGCGCCGGAAGCCGGATTCGCCTCCCTTCCCTAAATCTCTGCCCGAAGTAGAGCGCCGCGCCGACCGCTGCCGCAATGACAAGCGCGCAAAGCGCGGCAATGGACACCCTAGAGGCGCGGCGCCGCTCGCGCACCGCGTCCCGTTCGCGGACGAGCGCCTCCATTTTAGTCTCGTCGAGCTGGTTCGTCGGAACCGTCTCCGGCTCGGTGCAGGTCTCCTGGGCTCCGTCGCCGGCCGACTCGCCCATGGCGCGCAGACGAGCCGCTACGAGAGATGCGTCTCCAATACGTCGCGCAGGATCTCCGGCGGTCATGCCGCGCAGAAGCTCAAGCATTGCGGCGTCGCGCCTCAAGCCGTCGTCGTCAAAGGCGGGCTCGGCCCTGCGACGGGCGCGCGCGAAGAACTCGGGATACGCGGCGGAGCCGGCAGGCAGACGCGGGAACGCAGTCCTGCCCGAAAGCGCCTCGTACAGGCACAGTCCCAGCGCATATATGTCGCTCGACGAATCGCCCCTGCTGTCGGTGACCACAAGCTCCGGAGGCATGTAGTCGAGCGTGCCGGGGACCATTCCTGTGGTCACGGACCCTTTTTCGTCGCGGGCGATGCCGAAGTCCATTATCGCCGCGCGGCTGGGCCTGCCCGCTGGATAGTAGAGATTGGACGGCTTGATGTCGCGATGGACTAGGCCCTGCGCGTGCATGACGGCAAGGCCGCGCGCATATCGTTCGAACGCCGCCAGCACGTGTCCGCGCGGCAGTCCGGACCCCTTCGCACTCCTGATGGCGTCTCTCAGCGAGCTGCCAGGCATGCCCTCCAGATAGTCCATCACGATGAACGCCTCGCGCGCACCGCCGCCCTCAAGCTCGAAGAAGTCAACCAGCCTCACGAAGCACGGGTCGTCGAGTCGCTTCATGATCTTCGCCTCGCGGCGGAAACGCTCCGCGTATTCGTTCTTCAGGAGATGCTTGACCGCGACGATCCTGCCGTCGGCGAGGCTTCTCGCCCTGAACACCTCGCCAAAGCCTCCCTTGCCGACGAACTGCAGAAGCCGGTATCTGCCCGCGCCGCCCGCGAGCTCGCGGTACCGCACGGACGAGAGACCGCCGCGAAACTCCCCGAAACCAGCGTATCGCTCGGCGCGGTTCGGCGCAAGGGCTCGAACAAGCACCTCGTCCACGTTCGCGAGGAGCCGCTTGACCCGTCCGCTGATTCTGATCGGGCTCTCTCCGCCAGCTCCGCGCGACCATCGCGAGAGCCACACGAAATTCGCCTGGCTGTCAGCGGCGTCGACTCGCAGGTACGGCGTCTTGCCCGTGAGCGCCTCGTGCAGAACGACTCCCATCGAAAAGACGTCGCTCTGGGCGTCGCCGTGGAACGCCGGATCGGTGAAGTCCGGCGCCATGTAGTCAAACGAGCCGCGGATGTTGCCGGTAGACGTCGTCGCCGATCCGTCCTGCTGCTTGGCCAGCTCGAAGTCGATGAGCTTCACGCCCTGCAGCGAACCGTCTTCGCCGAGGCAGACAAAGATGTTGCCTGGCTTGACGTCGCGGTGGACGATCCCCTTCGAAGCCGTGTACTCCAGACCGGCCAGAGCCCCGTCGACTATCGCCAGCGCCTCGTCCGCGTCGAGTCCCGAAGGATGCCGCGAAAGCCGCTCCTTCATCGTCTCGCCGCGAAGAAACTCCTGCACGACGACGTGTAGGTCGGTGAAGTCGCCCTGCTCGGCGAAGCAACCGAGGTATCTGACGACGTTGGGGTGGTCCAGCGCGGAAAGGTCGCGGGTGCGCCGCTCAAGTCTATGCCACTGGTCGCGTCCGTCGTCCTGGACCGCCATGACCTTCAGAGCGACCATCGTGCCTGGCGGACAGAGCCCGTGCACGTCTTCGACGCACTCGGCCTTGTAGACAGTGCCCTGGCTGCCGGCTCCGGCCTGTATGGCCCGCAGGACCTTGAACCCGCCGATCACCCTGTCCTTGAGATCCGCCAGAGCCATCAGCCCTCCGTCTTGAGACGAAGCCCCGAAAGAATCCTCGACCAGAGCGAAGGCCCCGCACTTCCGCCGCCGTCCGGAGCGACGGCCTCGCCAAAGGCGATCCCTCTGTCGGAATCGGTGTCGCGCGTCGCCGGGTCGCCGGTTTCGCCCGTCTTCGGCTCGCGCGTCTCGCCTGCCGTCTTGGCGTCGTCTTCGCCAACCGGCATCTCGACCGCCGGCATCGGCTTCGGCAGTTCGCCCACCTCCACAAGAACCGCCGTCACGTTGTCGACGCCGCCGGCCTCGTTTGCCGCGGCTATCAGCGCCTTCACCGCGTCGCCTGGCGACGACGAACCGCGGACTATCGAGACCACGCCCTTCTCGGGAACCATACGGTAAAGCCCGTCGCTGCATACGAGCAGCCTGTC
>JAEEZC010000062.1 GCA_016288465.1 Verrucomicrobiota bacterium
CAGAAGTGGGAGGTGATCTGGCGGCGCGAGGTGAAGGGCTACACCTTCATCGGCTCGCAGTGGTCGAGCCTGAATCCGCCGCTTGACGCCTATCTCGGCGAGCATGCGGCCGAGCTGCGCGGCGCGAAGCCGTTCTTCTACTGCCAGCATGCGCATCCGAAGGGGACGTGCCACGGCTCCTATTCCCTTGGCAACGACCGCGGCAATTCGTTCCGCGCGCTTTCGCCGTTCCCGAACGTCGTGGCTTTCTCGGGGCATTCCCACTGCGCGGTTTCCGACGAGCGAACGGTATGGCAGGGGGCGTTCACCTCGATTGGCGCAGGGTGCCTGCACGAGGGTGCGGGCGGCTTCGGCTACGACAACGTGACCGCGACCTGGCACCCGAGCTTCAAGAAGCGCTTCATGGCGTCGATGGCGGACCCGAAGTCATGGGGAGGCGACGCGAAAGGCGGGTGCTGCGAACTCGTCGAGGTCTTCGACGACCACCTTGTCGTCCATCGCCAGTCCGTCGCGTTCGGGCGCCCGATCGGACCTGCCTGGATCGTTCCGCTTCCGTCCAGGGAGGGCGGTCCGTTCGACTTCGCGAAAAGGACCGAGCTGCAGAAGGCGAAGGGCGCGGTTCCCCAGTTCGCGGCCGACGCGAAGCTCGCAGCCAGATTCTGTCCCGACGGCCACCCGCTCGAAATCGCGGGACACAAGGGCGAGCCGTGCTTCTACGTCACGTTCCCTCGTGCGAAGACGGTGAAGGGAAGCCGCGTGTTCGACTACACAGTCGAGGCGCGTCCGGAGGGCGGCGAGCCCGTCACGCGCAATCTGATCGCGGCCGGCTTCGCCTATCCGGAGGCCGACGCTGACATTCCCGGCGAGTGCCTGTTTTCCGCCGCCGAGCTTCCGTCGGACAGGCCGATACGCTTCACTGTTACGCCGCGAAACTGCTTCGGGCTCGTCGGCAGGCCTCTCGTCGGCGTGTATTCCGGCGGAGCGAAGGCGTAGGCGTCTCAGCTATCTGAAAGTCGATGGCCTGGCGTGGCAGTGCCGCTGGAAGATGACGCTCATGTGGCTCGCGTCGCAGAAGCCGCATTTCGCCGCGATCTGCGCCTGAGTCATCGACGTCTTTGAGAGCAGCGTCTTTGCGTGGCGGATGCGCAGGGCCGTTATCTCGTCGTTGAGCGAACGCCCCATCGCCGCGCGAAAGCGGGTCTCCAGCGTTCGCCTCGACACCTTGAGGCTGTGCACGAGGTCGCTGACGTTGAACGAGCGCGTTATGTTCGCCTCGATAAGCGTTCTGCAGCGGCGGACCAGCTCGTCTTCCACCAGCTCCCGCTCTGTCGAGCGCCGCAGGACCGCCGTCGTTCCGGTGAAGAAGACGTCAACGGGCTTCGCCTTTCCCCTTAGCTCGCCCGTCATCGCCATGTTCAGGACCTCTGCGGCCTGGTAGCCCACGTCCTCGGCCGTCAGGGGAATGCTTGAAAGCGTCGGCAGGGCGGTTTCGCAGATGACTTCGTCGTTGTCGACGCCGAGTATCGCGATGTCATCCGGGACGCGCAGTCCCTTCGCGTTACAGGCGTCGAGGACGTGGCGCGCCCGTAGGTCGCAGGCGGCGAAGAGGGCCGTGGGTCGCGGAAGGGCGGAGAGCCAGTGCTGAAGCGGCCTGAGGTCGCGGAGCGTATCCCCGGAGTCGGTCCGGTAGACCTGGCACTTGTGCCCGCGCCTCCTGATTTCCTCGGAGAACACTCTCTCGCGCTCGACAGACCACATTATGCTGCTTCTTTCGCCCACGAAGGCGAAGTTCGTGAAGCCGGCGTTCTCGAGCGTGTCCGCGGCGATTCGCGCGACTGCCGCGTTGTCGCAGAGGATGCGGCCTGCCGGATGCAGCTCGCGCGCAATGTCGTTCATCACGACGAGAGGGGTCTTGTGACGGCTTATGAGCGCCGCAAGGCTCTCGGGCGTCCTGTTGGCTATGACGCCGGAGTAGTTCCATGTCGCCTCGTCGAACCCCGACGGCTCGCCTGCCCGGCCCATGCGCACGTCGAGCGTCCAGGGCGTGTGAAGCTGGGTGAAGCGGAGAATCCCACGAAGTATCTGCGAATGCGTGGGATACGGGCTCTCAAGGAGAATCGCCACGTTCGGAATCTCGTCAGTCAGCTCTCGCATCGGGCGTATTATACCACATCGCTGCGCAGATATACCAGCGACCTGCGCGGGACTGCGGAATCGGAAGACTCGGCCTGAGGCGCGGAGCGCGCGCGTCGTAGAACCTATGAGACCCGATTTTTGCTATAATATTACGATATGAACGTTTACAATTCGCTTACGCGCAGGATTGAGGAGCTGAAGCCGCTGGAAGGCGGGACAGTGCGCCTCTACACCTGCGGACCGACAGTCTACAATTTCGCCCATATCGGCAACTTCCGCGCCTATGCGTTCGAGGACATCCTTCGCCGCGTCGTGCAGTTCAACGGCATGAAGATACGCCAGGTGATGAACCTGACCGACGTCGACGACAAGACGATCCGCGGCGCGAACGCGGCGGGCGTGGCGCTGACAAGCTACACCAAGACGTACAAGGACGCCTTCTTCGCCGATCTCGCGAAGCTGAACATCCAGCCTGCCGAGGTGTATCCCGCTGCCACCGACCACATACCCGAGATGATCGCGCTTGTGGAAAAGCTCGTGGAGAAGGGCATTGCGTACCAGAGCGAGGACGGCTCGGTGTATTTCAGCGTAAGGAAGTTCCCGGGCTACGGAAAGCTCGCGCACATCGACTTCGAGCATCAGCAGACGGGCGCCAGGTGCGCGGCTGACGAGTACGACAAGGAGAACGTCGGCGACTTCGCGCTGTGGAAGGCGTGGGAGGAGTCCGACGGGCCAGTAGGCTGGGATTCGCCCTGGGGACGCGGCAGGCCGGGCTGGCACATCGAGTGCTCGGCGATGTCGATGAAGTACCTTGGCGAGACGTTCGACCTGCACACCGGCGGAATCGACAATCTCTTTCCTCACCACGAGAACGAGATCGCGCAGGCCGAGGCGGCCACGGGCAAGCCGTTCGTGAAGACGTGGATGCACTGCGCGCACCTCAAGGTCAACGGCGAGAAGATGTCCAAGAGCGCCGGCAACTTCTTCACGCTGCGCGACCTGATCGAGAAGGGGTGGTCCGGCCGCGAGATACGCTACGTGCTCATCAACGCGCACTATCGCCAGGGCCTCAACTTCGCGTTCACGGCGCTTGAGGACGCGAGAAGGTCGCTTGAGAGGATCGACCGCTGCGTCGAGACGGCGACGGAGGGCGAGACTCCCGACTGGGCGCAGAAGTGCCTTGATGACTTTACCGCGGCGGTCAACGACGACCTCAACACGCCGAAGGCGTTCGCCGCACTTTTCGAGCTTGTGCGCGAGACGAACGCGCACGGCGGCGGCCCGGTCCTCGGCGCTTTCAGGCGGATGGACGAGGTTCTTGGCGTGGTGTTCTTCGGCAAGGCGGCGAAGGCCGAGGTGCCTGCCGAGATACAGGCGCTGCTCGACCGCAGGGCCGAGGCGAGAAAGGCGAAGAACTGGGCTGAGTCGGACCGTCTGCGCGACGAGATCGCGGCGGCGGGCTGGCTGGTCAAGGATTCGAAGGAGGGCCAGACATGCACAAAGAAGTGAAGACGAGGGCGGAGCTGGACGAGGCCGTCAAGACCGGCAAGGTGCTCGTCGACTTCTGGGCG
>JAEEZC010000063.1 GCA_016288465.1 Verrucomicrobiota bacterium
CGCAGCCTGTCGCCGGTTATGGTGCGCTTGAGCTTTTCCGGGCCAAGGCTTATGATCGAGTTGCACGACCCCTCGCTGCCCGCAGCCGCTATCGTCAGCACGGTGCCGACGGGCAGAGCGGCGGGAACGGGGCGTCTCACCTTGGCGTCCTTGCCGAACGCATAGTCCGTGAAGTCGCCGTCGTAGAGAGCGCCGAACGCGATCGCCTTGGCCGAGTCGATGACGCTTCCGCCGCCGACTGCGAGAATGAAGTCGACCTTCTCGCGCCGAGCGAGCGCGATGCCCTCGCGGACAAGCGCCTCGCGCGGATTCGGCTGGACGCCGCCGAGCTCGACCCAGGGGACGCCCGCCGCCTCAAGCGACGCCGTCACCCTGTCGTAGACGCCGTTCCTGCGTATCGACCCGCCGCCATAGTGCAGCAGAGCCTTCGTGCCGCCGCACTCCCTGAGCAGCTCGCCGGTCCTGGACTCCGCGCCTCTTCCGAAGGCGAACCTGGTCGGCGAGCAGAACTCGAAGCTGTCCATCGTCTCTACTTGAAGTAGCGGTTGTAGAGGCCCTGGAACGCCTTGCCGTGGCGCGCTTCGTCCTTGGCCATCTCGTGGACGGTGTCGTGGATCGCGTCGTAGCCGAGCTCCTTCGCGCGCTTGGCGATTGCGAGCTTGCCGGCGGTCGCGCCGCACTCGGCCTCCATCCTGCGGCGGAGGTTCTCCTTCGTGGAGTCCGTCACGATGTCGATGGTCTTGCCGAGGAGCTCGGCGAACTTGGCGGCGTGCTCGGCCTCTTCGAACGCGATGCGCGTGTAGGCTTCGGCGACCTCGGGATAGCCCTCGCGGTCCGCCTGGCGGGACATCGCGAGATACATTCCGACCTCGCAGCACTCGCCGTTGAAATGGTCCTTGAGGCCCTGAGTCACCTCGGCGTCGTCGACGATGCCGTCGCCGACGTGGTGTTCGGCGACAAAGTCGAGCCCGCCGCCCTGCTTGAGGAACTTCGAGCCCGGAACTCCGCACTGCGGGCACTTCTCGGGAGCCGCGTCACCCTCGTAAACATACCCGCAGACCGGGCAAACCCATTTGCTCATAGTTCTTTTCCTTTCTAGTGAATCGGCGGACCCTCCATGGGCCGCCGACCGTTTGCTGGATTATACTACATTCCCGTCGCGGACGCAACCGTCGGCCGAGCAAATCTCGTGCGCACGGCCCTTCCCATTTTCGTCAGAAAAGTGTATAATACTCAAACTCTCGTCGTTTTGGTCTTCACTGGCGAAGAGCGAGATACTCGACATTTGCAGAAACGGTGATGGTGATGATATGAGATATGCAATCATGAGCGATGTGCACTCGAATCCGGTTGCGCTCGCGCTGGCGCTCAAAGACGCCAAGGAGCGCATGTGCCGTCGGTTCCTGATGCTCGGCGATACCACTGGCTACGGCTACGACGTCAAGGAGTCCATCAAGCTGGTCAGGAAGAATTTTGACGTCGTCCTCATCGGCAACCACGACTCCGTGTGCATCGGCCGCGAGTCAGACCAGGGGCTTCGCAAGTACCAGAACTACAAGACCGACATGGAGCAGGGCGAGTCCCTCACCGAAGAGGAGAAGAAGTGGCTCGCCGCCTGCCCGTTCACGGTCGAGGAGGAGGGCGCGCTCTTCTCGCACGGCAACTTCATCGAGCCGGAGAGCTGGGGCTATGTCGGAACTCCGCGCGAGGTCGAGGCCAATTTCCACCGCTCGCCCGCGAGGCTCATGTTCTGCGGTCACACCCACCAGGCGACGGCGTGGGAGGAGAAGGACGGGCGGATCGTGCAGCGGATGTTCTTCAAGACGCCGGCGACCAAGCTCGAGCTGAAGCCGTTCCGTCCGAAGAGGGACTGCCGCTACATCATCAACGTGGGCTCGGTGGGCTATCCGCGCAACGACCTCTGCGCGACGTACGTCATCTGGGACACAGAGACGAACTGCATTTCGTTCCGCCGCATTCCGTTCGACTTCAAGGGCTACATCAGGGAGATGCTGAACAGGAAGCTCGACCTTCCGGAATGGCTGTTCGAGATCATCACGGTCTCGCTCAACAAGAAGGCCTGACGCGTCCCGAACGCGCTACGGCCGCGGCGAAAGCCTCGCCTCGGCCCCGTTGCGCACTGCAAGCGGCGCCGCGCCGACAAGCTGCCTGAACGCATGGTTGAAGCGGCAGGCGGACGCGAAGCCGCACCTCTTCGCTATGCGGGCGACCGGCTCGTCCGTCTCGCGAAGCAGCCGCACCGCCAGCGACATGCGCCGCGCGGCGATTTCGTCTCGCAGCGAACTGCCGTGTATCTCCCTGAACCGCCGCCGCAGAAGCGAATGCGAGACGCCGAGGTGGCGCGCGACATCCGCGACGCCGGCCGACGGATTGGAGTCGATGAAGGCCAGCGCCTCCCGGATGAGATGCCCGGCAGGAGGAACCGCGCGAGTCGAATCGCGCTCCGTCACGCCGGACGGAGGGACGCGCAGCACCACAGGTCCCTTCTGGCGGCCGCCGCGCATCAGCCTGTCGAGTTCGCGCGCGGCAAGCCTGCCGAGGCCGAAGTCGTCGGTGTGGACGCTCGAAAGCGGCGGACGCGACGCGCCGCAGAGCATCTCGTCGTCGTCGACCCCGAGAATCGCGATCTGCGCCGGAATCGCCAGCCGCAGCCTGCGGCACGCCGAGACGGCGTTCAGAGCCACAGGGTCAGTCGCGCAGAACAGCGCCGCAGGCCGCGGCAGAGAGCGGAGAAAGTCCGCAAGCGGCTCGTCCGGCGCAGGTTCGCGCACCGTCTCGCCGTACCTGGCAAGCGCATTGGCGAACCCGTCGCGGTGGAGATCTGACCACGTCGTGTGCTCGTCCGTCGGCAGATACGCATACGCCCTGAACGCGCCCTTGCTACGGAAGTACTCCGCCGCCACTTCTCCGACCCGTATGTCGTCGTTGCGCAGAAGCGCGAATCTCGGCCTCAGACCCGCGGAATCGCCGCATGGATCATGCACCTGCACCACCGGCACGTCGATGCGCAGCAGCTCTTCGAACGAACGGGTGCGGCGGTTGTAGCTGACGACTATGCCGTCGACGCCCTCGCGCACCGCCGCCCTCATTATCTCGGGCGCGATGTCGTCCGGATCCTGCAGAAACCTGATGCTCCAGTCGCGGCCCGAATTCACGTAGTCGAAGATGCCGGTAAGGCAGTTCCTGCCGGCTATCCCCTTTATTGTCGATACGACAAGGACCTTCTTCATACGCCAGAATCCGCCGTCCGACACGGCTCGGCCGAGGTGACGCCGCCGATCGCGGCATTGCCGCCGTCGCGAGCCCCGCGGCGAACAAGCGCGCAACCGAAACAGCGGCTATTGTCGGACATGTCCCGCTCGCCAAAGGGCTACTTGTTGTAGCCCTTGTGGTTCATGAATTCCCAGATGCGGTCGAGATATGTGTAGCTGCCCGTCCCGGGCGAGGCGTGGTACTGGAAGCAGTGCTTGCGGGTCGCCAGCGTGTGCACCTCGCCCTGGACGCCCATGCGCCTCAGCTGCTCCCACGCCTTCACGGACCCCATCGCCGAATAGCCGTCGGAGTCGCCGTGGATGAACAGCACGGGACACGTGTCGAGGTCGAACGCGAAGTCCGGCACAAGACGGTCCTCGTCGCCGTTGCCGAAGCTGACGTTCCTGCAGTCGACGCCGTCCGTGAGCAAATATGCCGGGTAGATCGCGATCGCCCACTGCACCTTGCACGGGACGCGGTCGATCTTGTCCACGGGCAGATACGACATGCTGCGCGAAGACGTCGCGCCCATGAGCGCGAGGTGCCCTCCGGCCGACCCGCCCATGATGCCGATCCGGTCCGGGTCCAGCCCCTTCTCCGCCGCCTTCGAGCGGACGATCCGCACGGCACGCTGGAGGTCCTGCCAGGCGGACGTGTGCTTCGCAAGTCCGCCCGACGGGCGCGGAGCGCGGTATTTGAGAACGACGACCGTCATGCCCTTCGCGTTGAGCATTCGGCGAGCCGGGGCGACTTCCTGCCCGTCGGGCTTGCTCCTCAGGTAGCCGCCGCCCGAGAAGATGATCTGGATCGCCTTCGTCTTCAGCTCGTTCGGGAAGTGCCATTCGATGTAGGGCTTGCACTGATTGGTGTAGGCCGGCGGCGTCTTTCCCTCGGGCCAGATGTCCTCGCGCTCGCACCTGAGGCGGTCCGCGTTGTCGGGGTACCTGTCCATCAGCGCCACCTCGTCCTGCCTGCGCCCGTCGTAGTTCATCTGGCGGATGAACTCCTCGGCGCGCGTGAACCAGTGGTCCCAGGCCGTGCCCTCGTCGCCCTTGTTCATGTCGCCGTGGAAGCCGTGCCAGCGGTCGGCGAAGAGGTGCACCTCGGCCGGAATCTTCATCCGGCGGAGCTGCCGGTATATCTTCGTCGAGCCGAAGGGCGAGTACTCGTCGATCCCGCCCTGGAAGAAGCACATCGGGCACGTCTTCTCGTCGAACTTGAGCTCGGGCACGATTGAGACGTCAGGCGCGTCGCCGTCGCGCGAATTCGGCGTGCCCTGTCCGTCGGTCAGCACGTAGGCCGGCGCCTGCGGAAGCGCGAACAGCAGGTTGCACGGCAACTTGTCGATCTCGTCGACCGGCGCGTAGGCAGGCGTGAGGGAGCTCGTCGCGACGAGCAGCACGGCCTTGCATCCGGCGGAGATGCCGGTCGCGCCGATCTTGTCGGGGCTGAACCCGCGCTTAGCGGCCTGGGACCGCACAAGACGGACCGCGCGCTGCAGGTCTTCCCACGCCCACTGATGGATCGCAAGGCCCTCCGGGCGCGGAGTGCGGTACGTGAGGTCGGCGACCGTGAAGCCCGCCTTCACGAAACGGTCGATTGCGGGCTGAAGGCGCAGCTCGTCGCAGCAGGAGAAGAAACCGCCGCCCGAGACCGTGACAACGCAGAGGTCGGTCTTGCATTCCGGGTTCGGCTGATACCAGTCTATGTACGGACGCCTGAAGTCGTCGGCCTTGAAGCCTGGGCTTTTGACCTCGCCTGTCTTCGCGGCGATCTGATGCGGCTGCACGTCGGGCATCTTGCCATCCGGCCAGATGTACTCGCGCTCGTACGGCTTCGCCGACGGCGACAGAGGACCAAACGATTCCGCGAGCAACGCGGTCGCGGCAAATACCGCAACCAGCGCAAAGCACAGTCTCTTCATGTATCCATCCTTCTATTGTCTGACTCACTGCCATCTCACAGGCAGATGCTCGTAGTATAGCAAATCGTGATTCAGTGCACAATGCGCGGAATTTTTGTTTCGTTCACCCGAACCTTATTGACACTTTCCATCGGGAAGAAAGCCTCTAGGATGCGGTCTGCAATCTCCTGCATTCCCCTGTCCCCCGGATGCGCCTGCACACCACCATGCCAGAACAGGCCTCTTGCCGTCATCTTCGCATCCGTCCCGAAATCGGCCCGAACGAACGGAACTGCATATTCGCCCGCCACCTGCGCCATCTCGAAATCCTTCGTCGCATTCGGCCAGAACACGCCGCGGACGACCACATTGGGCCGAGACTTTTTCCCGTCTCCCATGAAGAAACCCAGAAGACTCTTGAACGCCTCACGGTAGGCCAGACGGTCTTCCACCGTCTTGAGGTCGGCAACATTCTCCCCTAGCGCGATCACAAGATAAGCAGGGTCGAAATCAGCCATGTCCGCGAGTTCTTTCGCGATGTCCCATGAGCGGTAGTTTCGCTCGAACGCCGCAAGGTTCCTGACACGCACGTCCGCCTTGCGTCCCGTCTTCGTTTCGATGCCGCGTGTGACGATATGGACGTAGTCTTTTTCGGCGGCACTCGCCGCCATTCCCCAGACATTGGTCCATCCGATTGCCGGCAACGCCGCGTGAAGCGTAATGGAGTTCCCGAGGAACAACACTCTTACGCCACCCGTGGCCACCCTGTCGGAAGACACCGCCTTCGCGTTCATCATCTTCGAGCCGTGTCTCTCGGCGTCGTCCGCGCAAACCGTCATCGAAACAAAAACCAGAGACAACAGCACAATCAGGTTCCTCTTCATTTCGCGCCCTCCATTTCAAACACCAGCTCTCCGCCCTTGACTATGTCGGCATGGCGTATCTTCCAGTCCGTAATCGGCTTGCCGTTCAGCGACACCGACTTCACGTATTTGTTTTCCTTCGAAAGGTTTCTGGCGACAACTCTAAACTCTCCACTCCCAACTCTCAACTTCGCGCATGGAACCTGCGGTGCGCCGATGATGTATTCGCCGCCGCACGGGTTGAACGGATAAAAACCCATCGCGGAGAAAAGATACCACGCGCTCATCTGTCCGCAGTCGTCGTTGCCGCAAAGCCCGTCTGGTTTGGGCAGATAAAACTTGTCGAAGACCTCGCGGATGCGTTCCGCCGCCTTCTCAGGCTGGCCAATCTGCGGATAGAAGTAGATGACGTGGTGACTCGGTTCATTACCGTGGACATACTGCCCGATAAGGCCGGTAATGTCAACAACGCAACCCTTCCCCTCCGTCTTGGACGGCGCCTCAAAGAGGGCATCCAGCTTCTCCACGAACGACTTCCTGCCTCCCATCATGTCAACCAGTCCCTGGACATCCTGCATGACATGCCACGAATACTGAAAAGCGTTTCCTTCCGTGAAATCGTTGTCAAGGTCGGCTCCATGCCCAAGCGCGTACGGATTGAACGGCTCACGCCACTTGCCTTCCGCATCCCTGCCTCGCACAAGCCCGATCGAAGGATCGAAAACATTCTTCCAATTTGCCGAGCGTTTGAAGAAAAACGCCGCATCTTCCGCGTACCCCAGCTTCTCTGCCATCACCGCCGCGCACCAGTCGTCATACGCGCACTCCATCGTGCGAGAGACGGATTCACCGCGAATCTTGTCAAACGGATAGTAGCCGTATTGGTCATAAAGGTCCCAGTTCTCCTTGTACCGACCTTCATGACTCTTCGTCAGCGTCTCCTTGATTTGGTTATACGCATCCTTCCAGTACTTTCTTCGTCCTCCCTCCATCCTCCTCCTTTCCTTCAGGAACCAGTCCACGATCATCGGGACGGAGTGCGTCCCGATCATGCACTGGTTGTCTTCGCCCCACAGCGTCCAGATCGGCAGATAGCCGGTTCGTCTGCCCTGCTCCAGCATCGAATCGACAAACGCCGACGCCTTCTCGGGACAGAGTATCGTGTAAAGCGGACCCGCCGCGCGAAAAGTGTCCCAACACGAGAAGGTCGAATAGAACGGCTTGCTGCCGACATCTGCAATGTTGTTCGGCTGAATACAAAGGCGGTAGAGCGAGGTGTACCAGTTCTTCTTCTGATCCTCCGTTCCCTCGACAACCGCCCTGCCCAGAACCTCGTTCCACTTCTGCCGCGCCGCGTCCCTGACCACGTCAAAATCCCACCCGGGGATCTCGGCGTTCAAATTCGCCTTTGCCCTTTCCGGCAGCGCGCCCCGCTCCTGTGCGCCGCCAGCAGCCACCCCTACCTTGACGAGCAGCGTCTCGCCGGGCTTCAGGTCGAACTCGAAAACATACCGCCCGCCCTTCTCGCCGGACTTCACACGCGGCAACTTCGTGCACGACGTGCATGGTCTGTCGAAAACGACGTTGAAACCGATCTCCCTGAGATTCCAGCTCTTCGTCTGACGCTGGCCGCTAAAGCCCCTGTCGCCGTCCTGCACAAACGAAAACGACTTCATGTAATCCGACGTCCACCCTTCATGGACGATTCCCCACTGTCCGTCATAAAGAAGCCGTGCAGGGCCTTCGCCGTCATAACGGAAGCGATAAAGCGCGGCATGCTCAGTTGCCGTCACTTCAGCCCGGATGCCGGAGTCAGTCAGCGTAACGGCGTAGTATCCAGGCGAAGCCGTCTCGGTCTTCTTGTCGATCCGCTCCTTCCAGCCCCGCGCCTCCGCATTGCCGCAGAACGGCAGAAGCAGAACGTCTCCAAGATCCTCGCCGCCCGTTCCGTTGAGATGGGTCTGGGAGAACCCGAAGACACTGTCGTCTTCATAGCAGTATCCGCTGCAGTAGTTCCACGATTCCGTCCCGCAATCCGGCGAGGCCTGCACCATCCCGAACGGCACGCACGCACCCGGGAACGTGTGCCCAGTCCCCGCCGTTCCGATGAACGGATTTACAAATCGCGCAGGATCTTCATCTGCCGCCACTATTCCGCCGCCATTTGAAAACGCCTTGAGCAACACCCGCTTGCGCGGGTTGTCCGCCGAACGTACGATATGCCCGGCGTCCGTCCCCTCATGCTCGACACTCCAGCCCTCCCATTCGCGGAAGGCATGGTAAGTCCAGTCCCAGCCGAACTCCTCAAACAGGTCAATGCAGTCCGATAGATACCGGTCGGCACCTTCCGCCCAGCATATCGCCGAAAACTCGCCGACGTAGATGCGCGCGCCGTACTTGAGCTGAAAGTCCCGCACAGGCTTGAGAACCCGGTCGCGAATGCAAAAGTCTCGCTCCCATCCGCGCGACGGATCGGGCCATTTCATCGGCATGTGATATTGATTCGCAAAAACACGCTGATGCGTGTACTCAACCGGTATATAGACATGCACCTGGTAGATAATGTCTTTCAGATCAAACGGCTTCGCCGGCATGGCATACGGCGAGGCGGCAAGGTTTGTTTCGACGATGATCGGCGTATCGGGATCGATCGTGCGGATGCGCTCGGCCGTCTTCCGCTGAAGCGTCCA
>JAEEZC010000064.1 GCA_016288465.1 Verrucomicrobiota bacterium
GCCCCTGTTCGCCAGCATCACCTTTTGCCTCGGGCGGGTCAAACCGGCTCTGCAGCTCGGCCTGGAGCCGCGCCTCTTCGGGCGAAAGCACCTGGGCATGCGAATCGCAGAACGGACCGAACGCGACACAGGGCACGATGCCGAACCGCTTCGCCCGTGCGATCTTCTCCGGGTCCGGACGGTTCGCGGCATCGCAGCAGTTCGCGGCGAAGACGTTCAGTTCAGCGAGCTTCGCCGCGTGTTCGTCGTCACCTATGCCGGTGAACGCGAAGACTTTCCGAAACCGCGGCTCCCCGCACGAAGGCGCGTCCGCCGCGTCGTTCGCCCAGACGGACGCGGCAAACGCCGCCAGAAGCGAAACACCCAAAACACCATATCTCATTGTTCTACGCCACTTCCCTTTCGTGTTTTGGGCAGTATATCAAAGCGAACTTAAAGCCGCAACGACAGAATCACTTGCGGCAAACGCGCTTCAGACGCAGAGCTCCCTTAGTTCGGCCGCGGTCTTCTCGGCAAGGGCCTGGTCTGGAAGGACCAGATCGGGCAGTCGAGAGAACGGAATCATCTCCGCCGTGAACGTCTTGCTGTAGCCGACCTTCTTGAGCGCGGCGAAGACGGCCTTGTAGTCGACCTCCCCTTCAAGAAGCGAGTCGCCGAAGCCATGCAGTCCGCCGCCGCAGTCGCCGCCCTTCCAGTTCTTGATGTGAACGGCCTTGATGCGCTTCGCGCCGAGCGTCTCGACGTAGTCCTGCGCCGGCGCGTAGATGAGGCAGTTGCCGATGTCGAAGTACATGCCGACGCGGTCGGTGTCGAACTGGTCGAGGAAGAGCTTCCATTCCATCGGCGAGAGGAGAAAGCGCATCCAGACGTTCTCGAGCGCGATGTTGACGCCGAGCTTCTCCGCAAGTGGAATCAGCTCTCTGATCGACCTGGTCGAGTTCTCCCAGACTGTCTTGTAGGGGACGACCGGACGCGAGGGATCCCACGTCACGTGCGCCGAGCCAGGGATGACGAGTATCGTCTCCGCGCCAATCCATGCGGCGATCTGCAGGTACTTCTTCGTGAAGTCGATCGCCTTCGCACGCTCCGCCTCGTCCGCCGCGCCAAGGCTCATCGCCCCGTAGCATCCGCTCGCAAGAGTCCTGAGGCCGACGCCCTTCTCCTTCGCATAAGCCGCGATCTTGCGGCATTCGGCCTCGTCGACGTCAACCGAAAGGCAGTCGCCTACAGTCAGCTCGACGCCGTCGAGGCCCTGCGCCTTCGCGAAGTCTATGAACTCGTAAGGAGTCTTGTTCGGACCGAACCCGCCGAACACCCAGTAGTTCAGAGCTTTGTACATAATAGTTGGAGTATAAAGTTGGAGTTGGAGAATTGAGGTTAAATCTTCACCGTCTTGCGGGTCTTGGCGGACTTCTCCTCCGCGAAGACTATCTGCATCGTGTCGGCGACCGACTCGATCGTCTGGTACTTCGTCGGCTTGACGCCCTTGCGGATGCAGTCGACGAAATACGCGAGTTCCTGGTGCCAGCCGGTGGGGCCGTTCTTCACGTCGAGCTTGGGCGTGACCTTCTTGCCGTTCTTCAGAAAGACGTTGAAGCCAGACGAGTCGAGCTTCAACGTCGCCTTCTCGCAGACGATCGTGAAGCTCATCTCGAATGTCGCGCCCTTCGCCTGCTCCCAGCCGCCTTCGGCCATCACGAGACGCCCGTCGCCAAAGTCGTATGTCGTCACGACATGGTCGATGCCTCCGTTCTTCGAAACGACGTTCGCGCCGACCGACGTGACGGCCCTGGGCTTGCCGAAGAAGTAGTTGACCTCGTCGGTGTCGTGCACATGCAGGTCGAGAAGCGCGCCGCCGGAGATCTTGTCGTCCATATACCAGTTCTTCCACGAATTGCCGTCGACTCCGGGCGAGATGCGCTTGAAGGTCGCGGACAGCATCCCGCCGGCCTTGCCGCTCCTGAAGTATTCGTAGGCGGCGCGGTATTCCGGCCATGCGCGCACGCAAAGGCCGACGTTGAAGAAGCCCTTAGCTTTCTTCGCCTGCTCGACAAGCGAGCGCATTTCCGCTTCGGTGCGGCAGAGCGGCTTTTCGCAGAAGACGTGCTTGCCGGCCTTAAGGGCCTCGACGGCGTACTCCATGTGCATCGCCGTCGGAACGCATATGTCGACGACGTCGACTTCGGGATCGGCGATGAGATCCATCGCGTCCTTGTAGACCGTGACGCCCGCAAGGTCGACGGGCTTCGAGTTGTCGCCGCCGCCGATGTTGCCGACGACCTTCGAGATGTCGCCCCTCAGCTTGGCGGGATCGACGTCGGCAAGCGCGACGACCTTAGCGCCCTTGATTCCCTTGTAGACGCCCCAGTGCGTCGTCCCCATGAAGCCGAACCCGACGATACCTATCCTGACATTCCCCTTCATAGTCTTTCGTCCTTTCCTGTAGTGGCTCTTTGTGCCGCGTATTATACACGAAACAAGCGCTCCTGCGTATAAAGGCCGGACGGGGGTATTGTAATAATCGGACGGGCGTGGTATACTGCTCGGCGTCATGGCGACGACTTCGAAAGAGAAACGCATACTGGTGGTGATACCGACTTCGACGCTCACCCAGCGCCAGCTTCTGGAGGGGCTGCTCAAGTACGCGCACGAGTCGAATCCCGGCGCGTGGCACTTCCACCTCGACCTGCACGACCTCAACCGCCAGCACATCAAGGACCTCAAGTCCTGGAACTGCCAGGGGATCATCGCGTACATCCTGAGCGCACGCGAGCGCCGCGACTACCTCGCGACAGGGCTGCCCGCGGTGTTCATCGAGCCGACGCTTGCCAGGCCCCTTCCTCCCAGCGGAAGGCGCAACGTGGTGACATTCATCAACGACCATGCCGCCGAAGGCCGCACGGCGGCGCAGTACTTCATCGAGCGGCGCTACGAGTCGTTCGCCTACATCGGCACGGCGCGGCCGACTTTCTGGAGCGATGGGCGGCTTGAAGGCTTCAGGCGGCGCCTTGCCGAGGACGGCTTCAGCCCTCTCGTATACCCGGCGCCGAAGATCGGTGCGCAGGACGACTTCGCGCTTGAGGCGGGAACGCTCACCCGATGGCTCAAGTCGCTTCCGCGCGGAACGGCGCTGTTCTGCGTCCACGACCGAAGGGCTCAGCAGGTCATAGCTACCGCGGCAGCCGCCTCAGTGCGCGTGCCTGAAGACGTAGCGGTGCTGGGCGTCGACAACGACGAGCTTCTGTGCGAGATGACGGTTCCTTCCATTTCGTCGATACCGGTGTCGCATCGCGAATGGGGCATGGCAGTGGGCGAAGCGATGGACAGGCTTCTCTCCCGCCGCCGCGTCGAGCGAACGATCGTCACGCGCCACGAGACGGTCATAACCCGAACGTCAACCAACTCGCAGGCGATTTCGGACCCCTTCGTCGCACGCGCAGTCGCGTACGCGCTCGGCCATCTCCAGGACCGTCCGTCGCTGCCCGAACTGGCCAGGGCGGCGGGGTGCTCAAAGACCGTTCTGAACATCCGCGCAAGGAGGGCTCTCGGGCGCACGATGGCCGACGAGCTTACGCACCTGCGCCTCAACGCCGCGATCGAAAGGCTTTCCGCCGGCAACGCCACGGTAGAGGAAGTTGCCCAGAAGTGCGGCTTCTGCGGAGCCTCGCACCTTGGCCTGCGAATGAGAAGCGCATTTGGCATCACGCCAGGCGATTGCAGAAGAGGCTGACGGCGTGCGGCCCGATTCCGACCAGGGCTACACACCGCGCCCACCGCTTCCCGCATTTCACAGGAAGGTCATCCTGAATCTCACAGCTGCAACCTTCCGACCTTGTAGCGCCTGTGACCGTCGCTCTCGCCAATCGGCAGTTCGTAGACTGGCGTGCCGTCGACCTCGCCTACAGAAAGATAGACGTCGAACATGCCGGACGCAGGGAATTTCGGTGCGCCAAAACGGCCAAGACGGAACTTCGCCGTGTGCGATGCGGGAGGGACGCGGCCTGCTCCGTCCATATCCGGCAGCAGTCCCTTGAGGTTGAATCCGCTGTCCGCAAGAACGGCGATGATGCGTCCCTTGTCGTCCTTGACCGTCAAGCACGGATAGGCGTCGCGATAGCACGGCGCAACGCCGCGATTCGCAAACGAGAACGACACTTCGAACGTCTCGCCGTTCCTGCCGACTTTCAGGGCGTCGGGCCAGGTCACCGTCAGCGGGACGAAGCGGTAGCCTAGCCGCCGCGCAATCTTCGCGAACGCCTCGCGATTCTCGTCCAGAAGCTTCTTCGGGGTTCCGTGTATCGACATGTAGCTCGCATGCATCAGCTCGACGGATTCGACAAGCCGCTCCGCGCTCCAGGCCTTCGTCGCCTTCGACGGCGCGTAGTGTTCGTGTTCCAGCACGACAGGCAGCGTGCGCCAGTATCGCTCCGCCTGATCGGCATGATACCACGAGCGCGGCGGCGGTTCGACAAGTATCGAATCGTCGCGCCAGCCAACGCCCTTTGACCTGGCGTAGTCCAGCATCGGATATCTGCCCGACTTGTTTGCGTTGCCGTCAACGTCGTCCGACAAGATGAGCTGCGTTCGCCTGAAATACCTGCACCAGAGATCAATGTGCCTGGGAATGTCCACGGCGCGCTTCGCCTCCGGCACCTGGCTGGAGCCGAAGGTATGCCCCTCGCCCCACAGTCCGTACGAGCCGATGTCAACGAACGCCACCTCCGGTCGTCCGTCGTAGCGAGCGGCAAACGCGGCGATGAACTTCTCCAGCTTTTCGAGAAACACGGCGTCGCCGAAGTCGGGATCCCACGGCAGCGTCTTGCCGTCGGGCGTGCGGACCGGGCCCTTGCCCGCCCAGATGCGATAGTGCTTGCCTTTTGCCCCTGCGTCCTCCACCCACTTTGGCGTCGCGTAGTACATCCAGTCCTCGGAACATGTGAAGCGCAATGCGATCTGACCGCCCTTGGCTATCCAGCGCTGGGCGGGAGTGTCAATGGTCGCCCAGTCGTAGACGCCCTCCTCAGGCTCGAGCATGCTCCACGGCAGACGCAGATAGCATATCGAGCACCCGGGAAACCATGACATGTCATCGCCGGGTTCGATCTTTGAGCCGTAGTTGTCCGGCACATTCGAGTAAAAGTGCATCGTAAGCCCGGTATCGGGGTTTGTCAGCACCCGTCCGTCATCCGTGCCGCGAAATGTCGCTGCCATCGCCGACGACGCGGCGACGGTTGCCGCCAGCGTCAAATGCAATCTCTTCATCTTCGGTGCAATCTCCTCACTGCGGATCAAATTCTACAAGCAAGACGGAGCGCGGCGGAAGCGCCGCAGGCTGGGGAATCTCCATCCACGTACGAGTCTCGTCGATGACGCGGCAGCGTGAACCCGGTCGCCGCGCTCTCGCCACGTCCAGCGCGAATGGTCTTTCCTTCGAGCCGGCATTCGCAAGCATCACGGCGACAGAGCCGTCCGCTCCGCGCGCCGCAGCGGCGCAGCAGCCCGGCTCCGCTTTCTTTCCCTCCTCGTCGCGCACGGCCACGCGCACAGCCGTGCCTCGCCTGCGAAGTTCGTTAAACGCCACGAACGACCAGTACGCCTTGTGCGGCTTCTGCGTAAGCGGGTTGAAGAGCGGCGAGAACATGCCCTCGCGGCAGCGGGCGTCGTAGATGCAGGCGATGTCGCACGGACCGTTCTGGAGCCCGATGAGTTCAGCCGCTATCGCCGACGCCTGATGTGCCGTGCCGAGCGATTCAAGCGACGGATAGGCCAGCCATTCGTTGAAAACCCGCTTCGTCTTCTCCCGCGTGAAACCATATTCGTCCAGCAGACTGTCTGCGTACCGAACCTGTCGCAAAGCCTCTGCCGGAGCGGAATAGGAATGGAACGAGAAGAAGTCGAGCGGCCAGCCTTTGTCGCGCGCGGCGGCAAGGAACCTGCGGGCGCAATCGACATAATGCCTGAGGTTGGGCGCTATTGCAGCCGCTTCGACGTACTCCGCATCCACCCCGCCGTAGAATCCGCAGCTCCCGTAGCCGCCGAACTTCAGATGCGGGAATTTGCCCTTTAGGTACGGCGCGACCGTACCATAGAGGCGCATGAATTCCCCGAACGGCGCATCGAACATGGCCTTCCCTTCCGGCTCGTTCCATATCTCCCAGTTCTCGACCTTGATCGTGAAGCCGTTGGCCCAGCCTTCCGTATAGTGGCGGATCACATGCTCGCAGATACGCCCCCACTTCGAGAAGTCCTTTGGCGGATTCGTTCTCAGCGCGGGATAGTTCCCGGAATACCCCACCCAGTTCTCGATGGTCACGCCAAGGCGGAAGAACGGCTCCACGCCATTCGCGTCAAGCGCCTTGATGAGCGAATCGGTGAATGCGAAGCTGTAGTTCCCTGGATCGTTCTCGTCCGCGTCGAAGTCGGGGAAGAGATTGGGGATGTCGACAAAGATTCCGCCACCAAGCCTTCCGCCGACGTCGTGCAGCCGAGAATACGGTATGCCGGCCTCCTTCAGATAGCGCATCATCGGCCAGTCCTTCAAGGCACCTATCATCGGCGGTTGCCCGACGCCGTTGACTGGCTTCACCAGGCCGACAGATGCATCAGGATCGACGGATACGCGGAGAACGTCTGCCTGCGCGATAAATGCCGTCACAGCGAAAATCGCAAGAAGAACGCGTTTCATCGTCTATTCCGAGATGTCTATCGAAGAATTACGGCAAGACCTTTCCGTCTGCATATGAATGCGCCGGTCTCTGTGTATTTTACGCGCCACTGCTCGCCAAGGTTGTCGGCGGCGAACTGCTCGCCAGTGTAACCGCCGGGTGCATCAAGAACCTTGTATGTATCACGCGGAGCATCCTTGTTGAACGTAGAGATGTCGCATACATTCAGCGTCAGACCGGAGATATTCTGTCCCGCCGCGATCTCCATGCAGCCACAACCGTTCGCATTTCCGGATATCTCAAGATTGCCGCGCAGATCGCACCTGGTGTCGAAAGAAAGCCTTCCATCCACGGCGGGCGCGATTGAGTTTGTGACGTGCAGCTTCGTGCAATTGTTTATGGAACCCGTTCCCTCCACGCGGCTGAGCCACTGTTCGGTGGCACGGGCAGGACTCGCGTTCTCGAACGTCCATGCGTCGATGTAAGGGTTCACGCCTCCGCCGAGTCGCAACGTAGAGCCAGGCGGCAGCGCGTTGTCCGTGCGCAGCTGCATCCCGCCGGCCACGACGTGCGTGACGCCATTGTAGCTGTTGGTGTTCGTGAAGATCAGCATGCTGCCGCCAAGCTTCTTCACGCCGCCGTCATGTACCGCGTCGCTCACGAGCGGACGGGTCCACCAGATGTTCTGGCCATTGTCCGGGTCGAACACCGCGCCGCCCTCACCTATGGCGAATCGAACCTTGCGCCAGCTCGCTTCCGTCGCCGACGAGAAGAGACCTGCTCCGCGGTCCGTGCCGTCCCGCGCCTGCAACCGCCCGCCGTTGAACTTGAACAAGCCCTGAGACGTGCCGCTCTGCTCGATTTCGAGAACGTTCACTGCGATGAGCCCGCCTTCTTCCAAATGAACCTCCGAATTCGCGGATTGCTTTATGCGCAACGTTGAAACAAGGAAATCTCCATTCGCCACTGTCAGCCGTCCACGACCGCTAAGGCCATTCAACCACGTGACTCTCGGCATGTACACCCTGCCGCCGTCCTTGACCGTCACCTGCCCGTAGTTGGACACGTCGACATATCGGGTCTGAGACGCATACAGCGTACCGCCCGCGATCTCAAGACTGCCTTTGGTGCCGCTGTAACTGCTCCCGTTGCCGTTGATGTACAGCATGGCGGAAGAACCGGTATCGATCTTTGCGCTTCCGAGGCGCGTGACGCCGCTTGCGATCTTCAGGCGGCTTTCCACTTTGAGGCGCCCTATGATATTGGTCCGCCCTTCACCAGGGTCCAAGACCCTCTGCCCCGTCCAATTCGGCGGAATCGAAACGACCGTGTTCGTGCTGAACGCCTGCCCGGGCGAGTTGTCCGCAAGAATAAGGCTTTTGATGGTGTTGGTGTAGCCGCTGGCCGTGTTACCGCCCAAGGCAAGGCCCGCGTTTGGCGAAATCCTGATTATGCGGTTTTTGTTGAGCGATGTACTCCAAGGCACCCACGTCAGAATGGTGGGAGTGCCGCTTGTGATGAAAATGTTGTCCGTCGGTTGCGTCGGCTGCAGTCCGAAGGATTTGTCGCCATAGATATTGAGCCAGACCGAGCCGTCGATGTACGTGGACGTATGCGTCGAGTTCTGGGCCTTCGAGTCAAACTTCAGAACCTTGCCGCTCGTCCCCCCGAATCGGACAGTCTGGCAGTCAAATGCGGCGTTGAGTGTGCAATCGCTGTTGACGGAGAATTTGCCGACGAGGTCAAGTTTTCCGTCCCCCTGAATCGTGTAGGCGCCGCGCACGTCGAGATTGTTGACATGGCGCGTCTGGCCAGAGGGAATCGCAATCGTCTTCTGCGACGATGCTGACGGAAACACGGCGTTGTTCGGAGCGGACGCGTTGTCCTCCCATGCCACGCCGGAATTCCAGTTGAGCGAGGACGCATTCCACTCCGCATCGGCTGGGCTCGCCATCCAGGTGTAGTCGGCGGCATACGCACTGTCGGACAAAGCGGCTGCAGCAAGTGCGGCTACAGCTTTCCACTTGATGTTCATCTCATTTTCTCCTTTCCCGTTTTCAAGTTGATTGTCTAAAGAGGAAGACTGGCTGGGAACGGCCGGAGTTGTCTCATCGGAAGGGACATCGGATATGACAGGAGGCTCGACGAAGCGCGGCCCTTCCGTTTCGGCTGCTGCAAGCGCGGCATTCACATCCGTTCCCTCGTCCGCTTGCGGCGCGCCAGGGCCGGCACTCCCGACAGCCTTTCCTCTTTCATCGTCCTTGGCGGTTACCGCGTCTACCACGACAATCGCCGCGAACGCCGCGCCGGAAAGGAGCAGCGCGAAACACGCAGCCTTCTTCAGCCAGCGCGGCAGGCGCGAGCGCTTCGGCGCGTCCATCATGCAGCCAACAAAGCGCTCGGAGAAGCCGCGCGGAAGCGTATATGCCGCCGCCGGCTCCTTCAGCGCGGCGGATATCGCGCTGTCGAGCGGTGTTTCGAATATGTTGTCTGTCGATCGGTTCATGACTGGCTGTCCTCACTTGTAGGATGCGGGGTTTGTTGGAAAAGTTTTTGCGAGTTTCGCGGCAAGTACCCGCTTCGCCATGAAAAGGCGATGCTTGACCGTGCCGACCGGAATTTCGAGCACTGCCGCCATCTGCTCCATGCTCATGTCCTCGTAGTAGCGAAGCACCACGACCGCACGCTGCGATTCCGGGAGCTCGGCTATGGCGGCGCGTACGCTTTCGCCGTCAGACTGCGCGGCAAGTTCTTCGGCAGGGTCCGGGCGCACGTCTTCCGTTTCCGGAATCTCGCCGTCGAAAACCAGCGCGTTCGCCCCTTTCCTGCGCTTGTCCATGCGCCAGAAGTTGAACATGATTGCATACAGCCACGAGAAAAACGCGGCCCGGCCATCGTACTGCCCAATCTTGCGCACCGCATGGTCGAAGGTGCGGAAGACGAGGTCTTCGGCGTCCGCCTCGTTACCGCAAACACGAACAGCGGCCGTGTACAGACGGTCGCCGAATTCAGCTATCAACCTACATGCCCCAAAAACGGGGTTGTTTGCAACCTCGCGCCAGGTCTCCATGTCTCCTCATTTAAGTATGATGCGGTCTTCGGCAGGAAAGTTTGGCATTTCGAAGAATCAAGCGGGTAACATATATCGTGCTCTTGGAGATTCAGCGCTCCTTTACATCAAATATCTGCCGCAAACTTCTTAAGTATTGCACGTAATGTGCGAGTCAACAGCACTTTGCATGATGCTTTCATTACTTTTCCCCCTTGTGCCTGCAGGTGCGGAAGCAATAGAGGCCGGCCTTCCACGAGTATTCACAAGAATCCGCCTACGAGCCGTCGCAGACTCCCCTTGCAATCCCGCCGATGCGGTCAATTACGTCATAGCCGCGCTCGCATGTGACGGAGTTCGGATACTCGACACACACTCTCATCCGGAGAGTATTATACCATTTCACAACGCCTGACGACGCATCACAATCGGTTTCAAGTCCCCTTCACCATACCACCGCATTTATATCAATGCGGTGGTATGGTCGCCGTTCCATCGGCGACCGTTGCGGACGGCAATGGAACGCCGTCCCTACCAGTTGTGGTGCAACAAACCGGCCATTGTCGGCTTGACGAAATCCTCGCACGCGCGCTTGTATGTGTGTTTTCTTTCTTTACTTCTTTAGAGGTGTGGGGACCTTTCTTCTTTTCTTTCTTTCGTGTTAGGTTCCGTGTTAGGTTCGTATTAGGTTTCAGCCCGCCGCATCATGTTGGGTACTCCCACGACAATCGGCTGGAACGTTTCGTGTCATTTCATGGATGGCGGGCGAAGGTCACGCTACCAACCAGTGAACGATAGCGCTACCCATCGACCAAAGATAGCGCTACCGACGGGCAAAAGGTAGCACTATCTTCTTGATGCGACAGGAAACTCTGCCTGAAGGGACATTCGGCAAATGTTCAAGTGACAGCCATCCCCCTTCGCTCCGCCGCGCCAACCTCGATCGCCATAACTGCCCGAATACTGCGAAAAGACAGCAATATCGCGTCAAAAGGCCATGACGGGGACAGTCCCCCTTGGTCATAGGTCTAGAATAAATTTGTCGCTAGTCTAAAATGATTTTCTCTATAGTCTAAAATGAATTTGTCCCTAGTCTAAAAAGTGAGTCC
>JAEEZC010000065.1 GCA_016288465.1 Verrucomicrobiota bacterium
ACTAGACAAGCCAAACGACCTTCGCCGTGCCTCGCCGCGTCGTTTCAGCCTTCGGCTTGTCGCAGACGCGAAGGGACACGAAAGCGGGGCTTCCCCCGACACGAAAAAACACGAAAGCGGTTTGCCGCGGATTCCCTCACACAGCCGGCTGGAACGGTTCGTGTCAGTTCGTGTCCGGCGAAAGCCGGGTTCGTGTCCGACGATGCGACGACGCCCGAAGGGTTCGGCAAGAGTGCCGCGGCTGGCGAGGCGAAGCCTCAAGCCAGAGCGCGGCGCTCTTGCCGAATATCGTCGTAAGACGATACGGCGCATCGTCGGCTTTCGTGGTCGCGCGTAAGCGCTAGTAATGGGGAACGGGGAATGGAGAAGACTCCGCGCTCTCCGCGTCTCCGCGTGAGACAATCATAACCGCAGCGGACGATTTCGATTGTCGCGGTGATAGGGAACGGGAACAGGTTGTCTTTCGCCCCTTCAAAGCCCACTCGTCATGTGCCCTAAAGCCGCAGGCTCACTTGGCAGCGGAATGCGCGACGTGGTATAATACGGGGAATGGACGAAAAGGTACTCGTCATAAAGCTTAGCGCACTTGGAGACGTCGTTCTCGCGACGGGGGCGTTCCGCACGATCCGCGAGCGCCATCCCGGCGCGCGCATCACGCTGCTCACGCGCGGCGCGTTTGCGGGGCTGTGCTCCGCTACCGGCTTCTTCGACGACGTGGTCGTGGACAACCGCGAGCGCTACGCCGGCTTCTGGAAGATCGGCTACAAGGTCGTCGCGCGCGGCGGCTACGGCGTCGTCTACGATCTCCAGGGGCAGACGCGCACGAAGACGTACAGATGGATCGCCCGCCTCTTCGCGCCTGGCCGCGTCGACTGGCGCACGGGCGTCGAGTCTCCGCATCCGCCGGACCTCTCGTTCTGCCACGGCCCGAGGAAGAACTTCGGCCTGCTGCCCGAGAAGTACGTTCTTCTCGTGCCGGGGTGCTCGCCGGGCCATCCGTACAAGAAGTGGCCCGTAGAGCGCTACCGCGAGCTCTGCGCCAGGTGCGCCGAAAGGGGACTTGAATGCGTAGT
The DNA here is from genome assembly GCA_016288465.1 of Verrucomicrobiota bacterium. Taxonomy (GTDB): domain Bacteria; phylum Verrucomicrobiota; class Kiritimatiellia; order RFP12; family UBA1067; genus UBA1067. Next base: position 1,074 of record JAEEZC010000065.1, read on the forward strand.
CTCGGGCACGTCGTCGGAGGCGGCCGAGATAGAGGCGATATGCAGGGGCAATCCGCACGCCGTCGACTTCATGAACAAGGCGGAGCTCGCCGACCTGCCGGACCTCGCGCGCGGCGCGGCGTTCGTCGTGGGCAACGACACGGGCCCCTCGCACATGGCGCGCATCGCGGGCGCCAGGACCGTGACCGTCTTCTCGTCCGTTACGCGCGGCTCGGCGCGCGAGGCGCCCAACGCCGTGAACCTGATCAAGGACGACATCGCCGACATAACCGTCGACGAGGTGCTGGAGGCGGCGGACTCGCTATGATCGTCGCCGCGATACAGCACTGCGAGGTCTGGGAGGTCTTCACCGCCCGCGTGTTCTGGTGCGCGCTCGGCGGCTGGATCGTCGCCTCGCTCGTCAAGATGGCGATCGCCGCGTGGAAGACGCACGAAGTCGACTTCACGTATCTCGTCGCGACTGGCGGCATGCCGTCGAGCCATTCCGCGACTGTCGCCGGCCTTGCGTTCGGCATCGGCTACACCGAGGGCTTCGACTCGTCCGTCTGCGTGCTCGCCATAGCCTTCGCGATCGTGACGATGTTCGACGCGGCGACCGTCCGGCGCGCGGCAGGGGAGCACGCGAAGATACTCAACGCGATAGTCCGCGACATAAAGGAGCTCAAGTTCCGTCCGCAGCAGCGCTTCAAGGAGCTTCTCGGCCACACGCGCAAGGAGGTCTTCTGGGGCATGGTGACCGGCATCGTCTGGGCGACGCTCGTCTGTGCGGTCTGGTGATTTGGTATAATATGCGCATGAGTCCTTTTTCGAAGGTGAAGGTGTTCGCTGCAGGCGACCTGATGCTCGACCGCTTCGAGTACGGCAAGGTCGCCCGCATCTCTCCGGAGGCGCCCGTGCCGGTGTTCCGGTTCGTGCGCGAGAAGACCATGCTTGGCGGCGTGGGGAACGTCGCGGCGAACCTCCTCGCGCTCGGGTGCAGAGTCACGCTTTCCGGCGCGGTCGGGAGCGATGGCGCGGGCGAGGAGGTCGTGCGCCTTGCGGACGAGGCGGGCGCCGACGCCGTGTTCGCGAGGCCTAGGGGCTTCCAGACCATCGTGAAGACGCGGCTCATCGCGGGCAACAACCATCTTCTGCGCGTCGACCAGGAGTCCGACTTCTCGGCGGAGGCGCTGCCCGCCGGCGTCGAGGCGCGGTGCGCGAAGGCGATCGCGGCCTCGGACGTCGTGCTGCTCTCCGACTACGCGAAGGGGTTCCTCTCGGGCCCCGTCTGCCGCGGCCTCATCGGTCTCGCCCGCAAGGCGCGCCGCCCGATCTTCATCGACCCGAAGGGCACGGACTGGGAGCGCTACCGCGGCGCGACGCTCGTCAAGCCCAATCTCAAGGAGCTATCGCTGGTGTGCGGACGCGAGTTCGACCCGTCGTCCCCGTGCTTCCTCGCGGAAGTCGCCGCGTCCGCGCGCGCCCTCTGCTCGCGCTTCGGGCTGAAGGGCGTTCTGGTCACGCTGAGCGAGCACGGCATGCTGCTCGCGTTTCGCTCGAAGCCCTCCTATCTCCATGTTCCGACTGAGGCGAGGGAGGTGTTCGACGTCTCCGGCGCCGGAGACACGGCGCTTGCGGCTTTCGGCGCGGCGGTGGGCGCGGGCAGGTCGCCAGAGGAGGCTCTGCACATCGCCAACGCGGCGAGCGGCAT
>JAEEZC010000066.1 GCA_016288465.1 Verrucomicrobiota bacterium
AGAAGGAGAAGGGGGTGTATTCTTTTTCTTTGGTTCTTTCTTTTTCTAGGGGGGAGAGGGAACGCGAACGTGTTAGGTTCGTGTTAGGTTCCGTGTTAGGTTTTGTGTTAGGTTTCTGCCTGCTGCGCCAGTAGTGGATTTTCTGGTTGATGGCGTTGCGCTCCCTGACGAGGGATGCGATCTTCGCCGCGATTTCGTCTTGTGTCGTTGCCATTGCGCGTTTCTCCTTGATGCGGACCCCGAACCATTCGGGGATCGCGCAATACGCGCAAAATGGACCAATTCTGGACCAATTTCGGACTGGTCCAGTGCGAAAAAGCCAATAAAAACGGCCCTCAAATCACTTTGAGGGCCTGGACCAAATTTGGACCAATTCTAGGGTTGTGGACTAACTACGGCAGTGCAGAGGACGGTTTGCGGCGCGGACTTCGCGGGCGGCGATTTTGTCGCCTCTGTATAGCTGAGCCCATGCCGCGAGTATCTTCGCCGAGGAGTTCCGTCCTGGATAATTCGTGTTCTTCGGGTCTTTGTCGAGACGCTTTATGGTCGACGTGCCAAGGCCTGTTATCCTTGCGGCCATCGCAATTGAGATGGTCTTTCTTGTCGAATAGCGCCTGCCTTTTGCCGAAACGTGCGGAATCTCGCCTCTGGGAGGCTTTTTCATTAGATACAGCGTCTTGAACTCGCGGTACTGCGCGTCTGGCACAATGATGCGATCCGCGTCGGACATTAGAGATCCTCTCATGTGCATGAGACATTGCGACGCGAACGCGTAACGATCGGCAAGTTGTACCTCGTCTGGTGTTGTCGCAGCAGGGCATAACATGCTAAAAACGGTCGCTAAAACCGCAATCATGCGCTTTATGTTCCTTAGCGTGAGTATGTATACCCCCTTGATCTTCATCTGGTTGCGAAGTATACCAAATCGCCATTATCGGCACAAGGCGCGAAGTCCAGAATTCATCATTTTTCCGTCGGAAAAGATTGGGGACTTCTCTCGCGCGCATCATACAGCAACCGAATTTTTGGTATAATAAGCGCCTATGGAAAGACTGATTCATAGATAAATTAGAGAAAATCTTCGGCTTCGTGGTTCCAAATCAAGTTGTAGGTTGTAGACAGAAATGCTCTTTACCAGTTTAGAGTTTCTTTTCCTTTTTCTTCCCGTAACCTTTGGGGTTTATTATCTGCTGCCTTCTTGGAAGGGACTCAAGAATTATTGGCTGCTTTTTGCCAGTCTTGTGTTTTATGCATGGGGGGAGCCGACTTTTGTCTTTGTGATGCTTCTGTCGATCGTGTTCAATTACTGCGCGGCGGTTGTTATCTCCATCTTCAAAGATCGGTTGCATATCGCGCGCCTGTTCCTGTGGCTTTCAATACTCGGGAATCTGTCGATCATCGGACTTTGGAAATATGCAAACTTCATCACCGAGACAATCAGAGCGTGGTTTCCGGCTCTTCACGGGATTGTCCCTCAGACAAGTTTTGTCTTGCCGATCGGCATCTCCTTTTTCACATTTCAGGCGATGAGCTATGTGATTGACGTTTATCGGGGAACTGTCGGCGTTCAGAAGAATCCATTCTTCCTTGCTCTTTACATTGCACTCTTCCCCCAGCTGATAGCAGGGCCGATTGTCAGATATTCCACGGTGTGTGATCAGATAATGAGCAGGCGTACGACCTGGGATCTGTTTTCCTCCGGTGTCATGCGCTTTCTTGTTGGGTTCAGCAAGAAGATGCTCCTCGCCAATCTTTTCGCCGTTACAGCGGACAAGTATTTCGCGGCGAGAGAGCTGAGCGTTTGCGGTGCGTGGTTGGGAGCCGTTGCCTATACGTTGCAGATTTTCTTCGATTTCAGCGGATACTCCGATATGGCTATCGGATTAGGGAGAATGTTCGGGTTCAGGTTTCTGGAGAACTTCGATTATCCCTATATCTCAAAGTCAATCACCGAATTCTGGCGAAGGTGGCACATGTCGCTTGGCAGCTGGTTCCGCGACTATCTCTACTTTCCGCTGGGCGGCTCCCGCGTGTCGTCGAAAATGCGCCTTGTCTTTAACCTTTCGGTTGTGTGGTTCGCGACCGGCGTCTGGCATGGCGCAAACTGGACGTTCATTCTCTGGGGCGTTCTTTACGGGGTACTCATTGTTGTCGAGAAACTGACTGGACTGCCAAAAAGAATTGATCGGAATATGGTTTCCAGGGCAGCGGGGTGGTTCGGCACGATGTTCTTCGTGATTCTTGGCTGGGTGCTTTTCCGTTCCGTGAATTTGGCGTCTGCCAAGTGTTATCTTGGTGCGATGTTTGGGTTTGGCTCTTGCGGGTTCCTAGACGACAAGACAATTTTCGAGTTTGGTGAGATTAAAGTCGTCCTTCTATTCGGCTTGTTGGCGAGTGTCCCGCTTCTTGACATGGTGAAGAGTCGGATGAATCGCCATCCAGTGTTGCAGGACTGTTTGCATGCAATCGGCGGTGTTGTGTTGATTCTGTTGTTTGTGGTGGGCGTCTCCTACTTGTCTATGAACGCTCATAATCCGTTTATCTATTTCAATTTCTAAGGTGATTGAAGATGTGCAGGAGGTTTATCATCGGCTTGTCTCTTCTTTGGCTCCTTCTTGTCGTCGCATGGTCATTTATGACGACAAAGGAGATCAAGGGATTGTCGGAAGGGTCTGCTTTTTCGGTGACGAATCTGACCAAACGGCTTCATAGCCAGATGCTAGGCAACCTCTGGCACAAGGACGAGTTAATAGACGTCAATGGAGGATGGACGAGAATTCTTGACAAGCGGATGTGCAATGGTGCACTTAAGCTCAATAACGGCTATATATCTCGCGTGATGTCGCGAACGTATGTAAAAGGGGCGGCTTCAAGAATGAACTCTTTGGCATCGCTCTGCCGAAAGATTGGGGTCGAGTGTCTTTTTGTCATGTCACCTAGCAAGATAGATGTCAAGAAGTCGTTGCTTCCCGTCGGTGGACCTGCGGAATTCTCAAACGACAATGCGGATGCATTCCTCAAGCTGTTGACGGACGTAGACGTTGTTGACACGCGAAAGATCATCTCGGCAACTGCAGATGACGTCACGCGGTACTATTCCAAGACAGATCATCATTGGAATTTTGAGGGCGCGTTCAAGGCTTTTCAGACAATAGCGCCGAAGATGCTTTCGATGCTTGGCGAGAATGCCGATTGCGCCAATCTACAGCAGCTTGACGAGAAGAACTGGGACAAAGTTGGCCTTGGGCGTCCGTTCCTTGGATCGGTAGGAAGGCGAACAGGATGCTGGTTTGCGGGGATGGACGAGAACGTGTCGTACCTTCTACCGAGATTCGACACTGAACTGTCAATTATGATTCCACGACACCAGATGTTTCTTCACGGGATTTTCCGGGACACGTGGATTTTTAGAGAGAATCTTGCAACCCCGGTTTCATGGCAACAAGACAGAGGATACAGTGTTTATGGTCATGATTTTCCGGAAATGTTCATATACAATTCCCGTGCGCCAGTAAAAAAGCGGATTCTAATCATCAAGGATAGTTTTGCCATTCCCGTTTATGCCTTTCTATCGACCATATTCAGCGAAATAGTCGTTTTTGATTTGCGACATAATGTGAGTGTTGATGTTGGAAATTACATTCAATCGTTTAAGCCGCATTTAATTGGCGTTATGTATGGCTCAGGGGTGTTGCGCGAAGGTCCTATGTTTGGTTTCGGGGATTGTAAGCTAAAGAAGACGGCGATAGTTAAAGAAACTCGGCAACTTCGGATAGCAGCCAAGCCATCCATGTACAACTGTGCGACGCTAACCGGAAATTTAAAACCTGGAAGCCATGTTAGTTGCTCAGTTCGGAAAATTGACATTACGGAAGGTGGCGCCCGATTCGCCACGGTTGCGCTTTATGAACGAACACGGAAGAAGATAATTGTTGCGCACTATTTTGAATTCGGACGTGGCGCTCCTCAGACGTTTTGCGCCGACGTTCCGAACGTTGACGGGTGTTATCAGTTAGTCGTTTTTGCGGGTGAACGCGGCAAGACAGCTGGTAATTCTGTAGTTCTTCATGGTGTTTCACTGGAAAGTCTAGAGAAACTCACGGATGAATGAAGGGATGTGCTCGCCATACAACGTCTTCCAGGCTTTTGCGCGTGGCGCCTCAAGTGCTCGGCAATATTCCCCAACGGTGGAGATGTTCTAGTAACTGAAGCCCTATTTTCGAACCATAACCAGCTTTACTATAAAGACAAAAGGATAAGCAATGAAAGATCGGATCTACGCGATAGACTTTATTAGATGGTTGTTGGCGTTGGCTATAGTTTATTTTCATATTTTGCATGCGAGTATTATTCCGTATGTGCCCAAAGAAAGCGTGTATCTGCATTTGCGTGATTTATCTGATTACGCGGCTGTTATTGTTGAATGCTTTTTTATTTTGAGTGGGTTTTTCTTTGCAAAGACATTTTGCCGTCATTCAGCTGTTTCTATGTATGATTTTGCTAAACACAGATTTATCCGGCTTTGGCCTGTCCTAGCGTTTTACTTCATTGTCATGTTAGTTTTCTTTGGTGGAAGTTTTTATCAGACGATTTACAATCTCGCCTTTCTTCAATGTGTGGGGCTTACGGCAGATATGCATGGCATAACTTGGTATGTCTCACCTCTTTTTTGGGCATCATTGTTTTATTTCGCCCTTTTTAAGTGCATAACTACGACACAACGGCGCAATTTGGTAATTGGGATTATAGTATATTTAGGATATATGGCCAATATGGTTGCGGTGAAAGGTGGCTTCTCTAGAGTCGTAGTGTATGGCATCGTGTCGCTTGCGCTTGCGAGGGCTTTAGCGGGAATGGGTATGGGGATATTGTTTTTCGAGTGGAGCAAGGCAATGCACGAACAAAGGAAAGAAGACCGTGCGCATAATGGAGTGTCAGCTGTTGTTTGCTCGTCGATTGAGTTGTCTTCTATTGCGCTGCTCGCGATTGATTTCTTTTACAAGCCTCTAGCGAATCGGAATCAGTTCATTGTCGTAATCGCATTCTCTCTTCTACTCTTGACAATGTCGTTAGGTGATGGTGTTGTGTATCGCGCCATTAACCGGAAATGGCTTGGATATTTGGGACGATATTCTTATTCGGTTTATGTAATGCAGTCAGTAAGTTTTGGGCTTCTTGCTAAGATATTTTGGGGCCGCAATAAAGCTTTTGTTGCGGAGAATCCAGCCGTTACTATCTTTTTTTCTGTCATGGTGTCAACTTTAGTCGGAATCGTTGTTTATCATCTTGTAGAACGGCCGTCAATTCGGCTGTATGCAGAGCTGATTCAAAACCGCCGCAAAACCACCTGACATATGGTTTCGGTAGCGCAAGCCTTTGCTTAACAATGCGACACTCTTTAGCCGCTGAAAGACTTAAGTAAGATTCGTGGCTTGCCCAGACATTCCTCGTTTGCATTGAGAATTCCAATGCGTTGATGAAATCGCAGCACAGCTTTTCTAGAGAATAGGTGTCGTTTACTAAAAGCGTGTAGCCGAACCTTTTTACCATGTTGTCTTAGATCCGAAGAGCCGCATCACCTTGCCTATTGCATGCTTTACGGTATACTTGAAGCCATTCTCCCTAAGGCACTTCACGCCGCCCCAGGCCTTTCTTGCCGGCCAGGTTATGAACATGCCGGTACGATAGGCCTCAGAATGCGTGAGCCTAAATACTTCTGCCCGCAAACGCTCGAGTTCACTTTTGTGTCGTGCTGATTCGATGTCGAGCTTAGACAACTGTGCCTTTAATTTCTTGGCAACAGAGGAAGCTTCATTGAACTGGCGTCGCATTTCTTGACCGTACGCGCCTTGCGAAGCGATACGCCCTAGCGTTTGAAGCATGTATTCCTGCAAAAAGGGCAAAACGTCTTCATTTTCTGCAATGTCTTTGAAAAGACGGCATGTTGGCCAGCCTACATCGCCGGGCATTGTGTCTGCGACGCCCATCCTTTCGAATCCGCTATTTCTTAGATTCCCATACAGCTCCATGAACGCAGCTGATGTGGTAAAAGATGTCAATCTGTTAACGCATTGTGTTATGACGAATCGTTTGTAGCTAGCCTCAAAACGCGAATACAGATTGTTGGCGACAAGTCTGTCGTAAAGGGCGATGAAGGAATCCTCAATGGAGGTAGGCGCTTTATCGGCTATGGCAAGATATTCACGGGATCTCAGTGCAGCTTTGTGATACAGGGCTTTGTTCACAATGCCAATTTTGGACGCTTCGACCAGGACGGCCATTGCCATGAACAAATCATCGTCATTTGGCACAGCTGGGAAGGCAATGTGACGCGTCTTAAGGAACTCGCGCCGTATAAGACGCGTTCCTAGCAGGTTGCCCATATCGTCTAAGAACGTGTTGTATGGGGCCTCTGGAGTGAAGCCTTGCGGAAGGTCGACAATCTTCTTGGGGAAGCATCGTGATTCCTCTGTCTTCCCCGAATCAGCGTTGTATGTCTGGCTTCCACAGGCTACTACATCGCAGGAGAATCGCTCAGCGCACTCGAACATCTCCTTCAGGAGGTTTTTGTCACAGAAGGATGTCGTGTCCAAAAACAATACATACTTGCCTTTCGCGATTGACAGGCCGGTGTTGCGCACAGATGCCAGTGTGCTGCGGACTCGAGGAAAGACTCCAATGCGAACGTCTTTTGACGCGAATTTGCGCAAGACTGGCATTGGATCGTCGGTCGACCCGTTGTCCAGACAAATCACTTCAAAGTTTGCATGTGTCTGCGCAGTCAGGGACGACAGACATTTCTCAAGGAAGACAGTTGCATTGTTGATTGGCAATACCACGGAAACGTCAGGGATGCCTGCGGCGCGAACAGGAATGTCTGGTGCAAGATTGTTGTCCGTTATCTCCGCATCCCTGGAATCGTGCCATATCTTCTGCAACACCCCAGACGTTCCAGGGAAAGCCTTGTCGCAGTACTCGACAACATTTGCGATCTGTCGGTCATTGCCGCCGGACATGACATTGCTTTCCCAAAGCGCGTTCTCCTGCGTTCCGTCTACGACTTTTAGGACGCATTTGCGATGGCTGGGGTTTACGACAGATATGCCGGCAGCAGCGGTAATCATCTTCATCCATACATCATCGGCATGCGGACATACCTTCATGAAGACGTCATGATCGAGCGCTGAAGGGGGCACGACATGCGGAGGATAAAGGACCCCAGCTCCGGTAGTCGCGAAAAGGGCTGTGTTCGGACGATTTACATAGTCGACGCACGTCATTCGCCAGGTTTTGTATGGCATGAGCTGGCCATCGGGCGAGAACGTCATAAGGTGCGTTCGCAGGGCGCTTATGCATTTAGGGAAGCGAAGATACGAACGATAGAGCGTCGAGACGAGATCGTTGGGACAGACAAGGTCATCGTCCACAGTGATGACTATTGCATCTGGATTTTCCCGCAGAACATAGCAGTACTTCTTATGTGCTCCCAGATCTCGATCCGCCCAGCCAATCTCAACGCCTTGTGGAATTAGGTTGAGAAGGCTCTCGGGAAGGCCCCTTTCGAGTGAGGGGAATTGGTCTCGGGCAAGCCAAAGGATTATCCGGTCTGGCCGCAGCGTTTGTGCGAGTATCGATTCCAAAGCGACATGGACCTTGTCTATTCGTGCAGGAAAGCTAGTTAGGGAGACTATTAGTGGGCGCTCCACGTCTGCCATGTCTTTGTAGTTGAACAAACAGACGCCGTCTGTTGGTTCGACGCGTACGAGCGGCACTGGCCCGAACGGAGACAGTCCGTAAGCCTTCTCCCATTCCTCGCCGAGAGGAGTGCCGGAGACTTTCCACGGCTTCTCTTTTGACGAATAGTGTATGACGGCAGCATCGTCCAACAATTCGGAAAAACCGCGATATGTTGTTGAGAAGGTCTTGTTGAGCAGCGAAAATCTAAACGAACCAGCTGCATAGGCTCGAACAAGATTGACAAAAAGGCAGTTGTATCTGATAGGAAGCGGCAGTACGGATCCGTCGAAAACGAGGTTGAATATGTTCTGATCCATCAAGGAAGCGTCCGTCGATTTCCGCTTCGCTTCCACGAGCTTCTCCGCATACTTGCCGTCTCGCATCTTCTTGAGATTGAGCAGCATGATGCCGGAGTTGAAATATGTCTTGACGGCACGCAGTATTGGACGCGACGAGTACATGATTCCTGTGTCAGGAACCGCTGCTACAATGTTTTCCCCAAGATCTGTGTTGTAAAGGTCGAGCATGTCGTGACGAAAAACGACATCGCCGTCTGCATATAGCACTTTGTCAAGGTGGGACAATGTGTCGCCTAGGAAGAACTTTAGCAATGCTGCAGGAGTTGCTACGCACATCGAGCCGGGAACTGCAGTGTGGAGCGACCGCAACTCGGCCGCGGACTTTCGTACCACTACGATATTAAAGTTATCGCGGCAAAGACCCTTGAACACACGCTCGTTCTCTTCGGACAGTTCGTCGGCAATCACGTATACGTTGCATTTTGTTGACGATTGTTTGCTCACGGCCAGCGACGTAATCGCGACAACTGTCGGCATGACATAGTTGTTGTCGCATATGAAGCAAATCTCAAGCGTGGAATTACTTGTCATCTCTTTCTCCGTCAATAGCAATCAAACACAAGCGGCCTGTACACTTTCAAGGATTTTCTGCAGTCGTTCACGTTCTTTTTTGGCGACGGCAATTCTAAGCTTTTTCTCTTCGTTGGCCGCGCGAAGCTCGTCGACTTTTGCGGACAGCGTCTTCTTGGTCTTGTCCGCTTCGGCAATTCTAAGCTTTTTCTCTTCATTGGCCGCGCGAAGCTCGTCGACTTTTGCGGACAGAGTCTTCTTGATCTTGTCCGCTTCGGCAATCTTGAGCTTTTTCTCTTCGTTGGCCGCGCGAAGCTCCTCGACTTTTGCGGACAGAATCTTCTTGATCTTGTCCGCTTCGGCAATTCTAAGCTTTTTCTCTTCGTTAGCCGCGCGAAGCTCGTCGACTTTTGCGGACAGCGTCTTCTTGGTCTTGTCCGCTTCGGCAATTCTAAGCTTTTTCTCTTCGTTAGCCGCGCGAAGCTCGTCGATTTTCATGGACATGCCAGTCCGGATCTGTGTTTCCCGTGCAGCTTCGAACGATAGCTCTTCATTTCTACGACTGAAATGCGTGAATAATGTTGTTAAAAGGCTTGCTCCAGATAGGGCTAGACGATATGCATCGTCATACATGCCCATGTTGACCGTTGATGGAGGAATGTCTGGAAATTCCAGCGCTCTCAGTCCATTTGTTTGTAGAATGGAGAAAGTCCTCTCTATCGTTTTATCTGTTGCCCGTCGGAATAGGTTGTCAAAGCAACTGCGGATTGCCGCCTTAAAGAACTGTTTTCGAAGCTCCAGCTCGCGTCCAGCAATAGCGTCTCTGATTTCCAAGAATGCTTTTAGAAAGTTGGTCGGATGTTTGTCCGAATTTCCCATCTGACTGTTTGGCAGGAACGCTCTATAATAGTAGTACGACTTCCCCAGAAGCGCGATTCTTTCAGCATCAACAAGAGTCATCAGCACAAAGAACACATCGTCTGTCGGAGGAATCTGGTGGAAACGAATTCCGCATTGCTGGATGAAGGACGACCTATACAGTTTGTTCCATGGCGCGAATCCAAGCCCGGCAAAGACATTTATCCCCTGTTTATTCGCGGAAATTGGCCCTTCGACTTGGAAATAGCTGTCGGGTATGCCCATTTCTTGACACTGATTGAAGTTGCGGCAGTTGATGTGAATTCGTCCAGCAACAACAACATCAGCGTTTTGGGCTTCGCCACAAGATACCATGTCTGCCAACATGTCGGGACGGCAGAAGTCGTCTGCGTCGGCGAAGAAAAGCCAACGTCCTCTTGCTTCGTCTATTCCGCGATTTCTGGCAATGGCTCCACCTGAATTCTTCTGTGTGATTACCCTGACTCGTGGATCATTAGAAGAGAACTCATTGAGAATTGCAGCGCTTTTGTCCGTTGAACCGTCGTCCACGCAGATAATCTCGATATTTCGCAGCGTTTGGGCCAACAGAGAAATAAGCATCATTGATAGGTATGCCTCCGCATTGTATACGGGGACTATTACCGAAACAGCCATGCCGTCGCCAGACTCAGTTTCCTCGCATGACAGGCCGAAGGCCGCTCGCCAGAGCTTGATGCCGTTGATGCCTGCATGAAGCCACCATAGGTGGGCCATCATGTGTTCGGGCTTTCTCCAAGGCTTCCTTGACGTTACGAAATGTGTTATGTAAGCTTCTCCGCCTGTTGCCTCAAGTTGGCTCTTGATGCAGTGGTTGCCGACTTGGACATTCCAGCGAAGGTCTAGAATCCTTATCTTGTCCTTGCAGCAGAAGTTTATTGCGTCCTGCTCATTGTACCATTTGACTTTGGAAGCGGCTATTGTCACCGGAACAAGGGTGGTTATTAGTTGCTCTTTCCGGTAGGCGTCGAAATTCACGACCAGAACACCTGCATTGATGTAGCGGTCTAATTCCTCGAATCCATTCTGTTTTGCCCACGCGACGAATTGCGGCATCTTTGAGAATTCGGCTCCATCGGGTACGCCCGCAAATATGTTGCCGCGTAGATCCGTCTCGAAAAGCTCTGTCAAATCGTGGTTAACTGCGATGTCGATGTCTAGCAGGATCGCTTTTTCAAAATTGCATAGGATGACAGGAGCAAGAAGTTTGAAACACGTCGACACGGTGACATAGCTGTTCTGACCAAACTCAGACAGTCCGCTGCCATTCACGGCGGCGGAAACATCAACAAATCGGATCGACAGGTTCTTGTGTCCCGAAAGGTCTTTGGTTGCAGCGTCGCAACGGTCTTGCGGGATGTTGGCATGAAGAACGAGGAGGTCGATGTTGCTGTTCGGGGTGCTGGCGACAATTGAGCGTACCGTCACTTCGAGAAACGGCAGGTAGTTGCCGTCTGCCACCATGACGACCGGAATGTTCCGATTCTCGAACGCTGGTTTTATGTCGTCTCTTGCTGCGATCATGCTCTAATCTCCCAGTGCCCGCCTTTGTCAGGGCCGACGCGTTGCAGACGTCCGTCCATTTTCAGCCTTTGCACATGCTTGGTTACGGCTCTTCGTGATATTCCAAGAATTCCTGCGAGTGAATCGTATGTGCAATATGGATCGGCTCGTATTGCTTCTAAGATTTTCAGGGAACTTTTCAGGGAACGTTCCGAACTCGCAACCTTCTCGTTCGCGGTCATGGGTTGTGAAATGTTGTTCGCTTGCTTGCGCATGTTAACCCGATTGCCATCGCTTATCCCTGCAGCTCCTCTACGAGGTCTTCCACGATTGTGCGCTTTGCCGCGGAGAAGGAGATGCCTATGAGTGTGATGCGCTTTCCCGAAAGAGCGTACTTGCCTGCGTAGTCCTTGCCCCTGATCTGCTCCAGCGCTTCCGTCGCGGGACGGTCAAGCTTGAACTCGACTATGTAGACGTCTTCGGGCGTGTGCGCAACAAGGTCGATCCGGCCGTCGTTCGTCTGCACTTCCCCCTGTGCGCTGACGCCGATCAGCCGCAGGACTACATAGACAATCGTCTGCCACATCTGCTCGTTCTGTCGGTCGGTGAGACTGTAGGGGATGTTGGAGAAGAATGTCTTGAGCGCCTTCACGAACTTCGGCACGTCATGATCGTAAAGCGCAGTGATGGCCGCAATCTGCGCAGCTCCGGCAGCATCCTCGCCTAGCCCGGAATAAACGGGGGCGATGGCATGAAGGAACGATTCGCGAACCTCGCGGTTGGGGAAGTCGAGCGAATACAGGCGGGACCCGCCGACGTCCCTGCTCGCACAGATGGTCAGATAGCCGGTCTGGTAAAGAAGCGTCACGGCACGCGGGTTGCCCGGCTCGTAGTTTCCGAGTTCCGTTGCAGATATGTCTATCCGCGAAAAGTCGAGCGGCTTCCTTCCCAGAATGTCGGCGAGAAACGTCGGCATTGCGGTTTCGGACCAGTAATTGCCGAACTCTCCCCTGCCAAAGCAAAGACCAAGCGAGACAGGATTTATGACCGGCTCCGCGGCGTGATGGAACTTGTAGCCGTCGTACCATTCCACGATCTTGGCGAACGACTCCTTGTCTGTAAGGCCCTGCGCCTCGCCAAGTTCGTGGATGCGCCCGGGGAAATACTTCAGCACCTCCTCGTGCGTGTAGCCAAAGAGCGTCGCCGCCTTTGGGTGCATCGTCCAGTCGTTGAGGTTGTTGAGGTCGGAGAATATCGACACCTTCGAGAACTTGGAGACGCCCGTTATGAACGCGAACCGCTGCTTCGCCTCCAGCGTCTTGATGACGGAGTAGAACGCCTTGAGCGTGTCGCGGAACTCCGTGACGTCCGGCTTCATGAGATGTCCGAGAAGAGGCTTGTCGTACTCGTCCACAAGGAGCACCATGTGACCGTCCGGCGATTTCGCGGCAAGCGCGTTTATCGCACGCTCGAAAGCGGTTGCAGGGTTGGCGTCATCTGCGAAGGGGACGCCGTTGCGTCGGCACTCGTTGTCCAGCATGACGCGCCAGCGGCGATTGAGCTCTTCGGCCGTTTTTGCCTGTGCGCTTCCCATGTCGAGGTGAAGGACCGGCCACTTCTTCGACCAGTCCCCCTTGGGTTCGACAGCAAGGCCGGTGAAGAGTTCGCGTCTCCCCTCGAAGAGAGCCTTCAGCGTAGAGACGGCGAGCGACTTGCCGAAGCGACGCGGGCGGGCGATGAAGAAGAGCTTGCCGACATCGCCAGACGCCATCGTGTAGAGCGCATCCGTCTTGTCGACGTATGTAAAGCCGCCGCCTCGCAGCTCCTCGAACGTGTATGTGTCTGTCGCAACCTTTTCCATATCCATAGCCCGCATTATGCCATGTTCCCAGTCGCTTCTGATAGGTTCTTGTATGCCTTGAGCAGCTCGCGCACCTTGCCGATCTTTTCCGCATCCTCCGCCATTTGTCTGGCTGCCGCCGCCTTGCGCGCGGCAGCCTCGGCCCGTGCGCTGATTCTCGCCTTGGCGGAGACAGGGTCGTAGACAGCCTGCGAATGGCCGTGCAGGAACTCCTCGTAGCAGTCGCAGACTCCGGCGACGTCGTCCGTGAACGCGATCTGGCAGCCCTTGTTGAGCCAGAGGACCTTGTTGCAGAGCGAGCGTATCTGCCCTATCGAATGCGAGACGAGTATCGTGGTCGCTCCTCCGCCGATTATCTCCTTCATCTTGCTTTCGCTCTTCTGCCTGAATGCGCCGTCGCCTACGGCGAGCACTTCGTCGAGTATGAGCAGGTCGGGCTTGACGAGCGAGGCGATGGAGAACGCGAGACGGGACTTCATGCCGGACGAAAGCTGCCTGAAAGGGCGGTCTTCGAGCCCGTCGAGCTCCGCGAAGCTGATTATCTGCCGGAACGTCCTGTCCAGGAACGCGCGCGTGTAGCCGAGCATCGCTCCGCGAAGGTACGTGTTCTCCTTGATGGTTAGGTCCCCGTCGAAGCCGCTTGCGAGCTCAAGCAGCGCCGAGACTCGCCCGTGGCGCACGATGGTGCCTTCCGTCGGCTCCATTATGCCCGAGACCGCCTTGAGCAGCGTGGACTTGCCCGCGCCGTTCGAGCCGATTATGCCGAGCATGTCGCCTTTGTCGATCGAGAACGTGATGCCCCGGTCCGCCCAGAAGTCGACGACCTTGTAGTTGCCGGTCAGCCGGCGCATGACCCATTCTTTCAGGCCGATGTTCTTGAAGTCGCCTATCCGGTACCGGATGGAGACGCCGCGGCATTCGAGCATGGCCTTCTTGTCAGACATAGTACAGGAATTCGGTGTTGTAGCGCTTGTACATGTAGCAGCCCGCGATGATCGCCGCGAGAGCCACTCCCGCAAGCGTCAGATGAGTCTCGAGGGACGGAACCGCGCCGTTGAGCACGACTTCGCGGAAGTACGCGATGTGGCGGTACACCGGGTTGCACGCGAACGCGAGCTGCATCCGGGGCGAGTACCCGTCTATCGTGTAGAATATGGCCGAGCCGTACATGAGAAGCTGGACGAAGACTCGCCAGAGGTAGTCGATGTCGCGGAAGAACACGAAGAAGGCGGACAGGACCAGCCCGATGCCCGTGTTGAAGGCGAGCATGGTGGCGATGGGATACGCCAGCAGAAGGAACTTCCACGTGAACTCCACTCCGTCCATCCAGCAGAAGAAGAAGAACACTACCAGCGTCAGGGCGAAGTTGATCAGCGTCTGCACCGAGCTAGCGAACAGGAACAGGTACTTCGGCACGTTCACCTTGGTGAATATGGCCGCGTTGCCGTACAGGCTGTGCATCCCGAGGCTTGTGGACTCGGAGAACCAGCAGAACACGAGGTTCCCGCAGAACAGGTATGTCGTGTAGTGGTCCATGTTGCGGCCGAAGAACTGCTCGAACACCAGCTTCATGACGAAAAGCATCATGAGCGGCATGAGCATGCTCCAGCCAACTCCCAGGATGGTGCGCTTGTACTTCTTCTTGAAGTCCCGTTTGACCAGCTCTTCAAACAGGAATCTGTGGGTTTTCAGTGTTTTGAGCATTTCGACGTATTATACCAAACGCCGTTGCTCCGCTCAATATGCGCCGCGCATGAAAAGCACCGCGTAGATGGTGCGGATGAGTATCCAGACGTCCATCCAGGGCGACCAGTTCAGGACGTAGTGCGCGTCAAGCGCCACGCGGCGCGCGTACCCGGTGCCGCTTCTGCCCGACACCTGCCAAAGCCCCGTTATGCCGGGCCGCACCGACGAGAACACCTCGTACGCGTCGCCATAGTACTGCACCTCCTCCTTTACTATGGGACGGGGGCCGATCAGCGCCATTTCGCCAGTGAAGACGTTGAAAAGCTGCGGAAGCTCGTCGAGGGACGTCTTGCGCAGGAAACGGCCTACGGCGGTGATGCGCGGGTCGTTTCTGATCTTGAATGTCTCGTGCCACTCCTTGGCGATGCCGGGGTCGGACTCCAGAAGCTGGCGGAGGCGCTCGTCGGCGTCGACGTGCATGGAGCGGAACTTCAGCACCGAAATCTCCCGCCCGTTCCGTCCCAGCCGGCGCTGGCGGTAGAACACGGGCCCTTTGCTGGTCAGCTTGACGAGAAGGGGAATCGCCACGAAAAGCGGCGAAAGGACTGCGAATGCCAGCGCCGCGAGCGTCGTGTCCATGATCCGCTTCTGGAGGCGCTTGACCTTCATCCGGGACTGGTTGACCATCTCTATGCCGCCAATGCCCTCGAAGTTGATCGGCTTCGCGCCGAACACCGGGAACGCCGCGGACGTCGGCAGGTACTCGATGTAGGTGAACCACTTCGTGAATTCGTCGAGCTGCAGGCGGAAGAGCCGCGGATCCTGGCAGGCGAGCAGTATCCTTACGCCGCATTCGCGCGCCTTGTGCGTTATGTCGCGCAGCGAGCCGAGCCTCTTGATGCCGGACTTCTCCAGCTCGCTTTCGCCGCTGTGCTCCGCGTTGTCGAAGTAGCCGACGATCCTCATGCCGAGATAGGAAGAGCCGCATATCGCCTCGGCGACCAATTCGGCCGTTTTCCCACCGCCCGCCAGCAGAACAGGTATCTGGCCGACGCCCGCCTTGCGCATCAGGCACCGCGCCCAGTTGCGGAATGACTGGGATGCGAATGCGATGACTATGCCCGAGAACGCGACGACGAAGCGGGAGACTCCGTCCGTCGTCTTGTAGGTGAACCCGAGATAGGCGAGCACTCCGGCGTGCGTCAGCATCGACGAGATCATGAGACGCCGCATCTCCTCGACAGGGGAAAGCGGCGCCGACGGATACATCCAGTTGCCGTGGTACAGGTCCAGCGCGGCGTTGGAAAGGACGAAAAAGACCGCCACTGGCCAGAAGCTGAGGTAGAAGAACGGCTCGTATTCGCCTATTCCAGCTGCCCAATAGCCCCAGACAGTCAAAGCCCATACGGCGAAGACGCCGATGACATCGGCGAAGCAAAGCCCTATGATGCGGATTCTCCCCTGCGTGAACATGCGCGATATTATACCAAAATTCGCAATTGACGGCGTAAAGTCATGTCGTTGCCCGCTTTGCCTCCGCACTGTTGGCGTCGGATGATGGAATCGCCGCGCCCTGGATTATCATCAGACGCAATGCCATCGCCCCCATTTCGTCCATGCGCGCGTATTCCTGCCGGTCCTTGTCCGAAAGCCGGTATCTGCGGCTCCTTGCCAGTGCGCTGTCCTGGTTGACCGCAGCCGAAGAACGCGCGCCCTGCCAGTTGCCGGCGTGCAGGCGATCGTCCTCAGCATCCCACCACAGGACAAGTCCGTAGGGCATGACGAACCGTATGGTGCCGGAAATGCCGCTGTCCTTCGCCGCATCCCCGACTTCCATCCTGTGCTGGCGGCGGAGGAAGCCCTTCATCTTTCCGTACGGAACGAAGAACTTGACGAGCCTGATGTCGGATTCCTTGCGCACGCTGAGCGTTGCGGTGAACGCGAAGGGGAGAATCGCCAGCAGCGCCCTGAGAAATGCTCCGCCAGGTGCCGGAGCGACGGATATCCCGTAGCGCTTTGCAAGCCATATCCGCATGGCGAACGCCGGCGGCAGAAGCTTGATGGCTCTGCGAAGTTTCTTCATTGACGGGCCTCCCTTCCGTCTATGGCGCAGATCTGTTCGTACAGGCGGGCGCATATGTCGTGACGATACGCAAAATGGCGTCCGGCTATTGCGCACTTCTCCGGCTCGAGCCTGAAGCCGGCGTCGGCGTACTTCTCGATCATCGACACGACCTCTTCGACTGAGCCGACGCGGTTGAACATGTTCTGGCCCTGATGCTCGGCAAACACGACCTCGGCGTAGTCGTCGCCCTTCAGAAGTCCGTCGTGGCGGTCGGGAATCCAGAAGATGCACGGCTTGTCCAGGAACAGGAAGTCGAAGCTCACGCTCGAGTAGTCGGTCACGCACAGCGAAGCATGGCGTATCCAGTACGATATCTCGGACGTCGGGACCAGCTTGATCGGCAGACTGAAGTCGAGTCCCTTCACGTGGTTCACCAGATGATGGTGCGCGGCCATTATAATCCGGACATTTCTCTTCTTCAGCCTCTCGATGTTCTCTTCGCAGACAAGCGAACGTATGCCCGAGAGATATGCGGACTTCTCTATCGCCTCCATGCCCTTGTTGAACGCTGCGCGCCACGTCGGCATGAAGAAGACGACTTTCTCGCCTTCCTCCGCGCTTTCGTCCTTCAGGAGGTCCCATCTCGGAAGCCCTGCGATGAGATAGCGGGGCTTGCGTTTCGTCTCCCAGTGCTCGGGGACGTGCTCTTCGAGGAACCTTTTCTCCGTCTCGGACGTCGCGTTGACGTAGTTGGCGACGGCAAATGAGCTGGCGAGCGTCGGGGCCATCTTCCAGAACGTCGGGCCGTGCTGCATGAAGATGTAGCTGCAGCCGTCGAGCATGTGGAAATATCGCCAGGTAAGGGGATTGAGCGCCGTGTTCTCCATGACGACGGCTCTCAGTCGCGGAAGGAGGTCGCGGCACTTTGTGATGAATTCGAAGTCGTCGAAGCCGTTGCCGGAAAGCAGGATCACGTCCTTAAGCCCGTTGTCCTCGCGCATCCGGTCGACCATGCAGTGCTTTTTCCAGACGACGTATCTGCACGGAACGCCGTGCGTCTGCAGCCATCTGAAGAACGTCCACGAGTCGATTGGCTCGTTTGTCGTGGAGTTTAGTTGCCCTGCGACTATGACAAGGTCCTTCTTCGTCCCGTTTCTCGCGATTATCGCATCGCGCATGATCTTCTGGACTTTGCGCGGCGCCATCCTGATGAAGTATTCTATGTCGATCGGCTGCTCGAAGCCGCCCTTTGCCGCAAGCGCGTCGAATCTCGCGGCCATCTCGGGGACGACGCTCTTCAGAAGCTCGATTCCGCCGAAGGCGTCGAAACCCTTTTCGCTCAGCCAGGCGCGAGCTTTCGGCATCCTCTCGCCGTAGAAGAGAACGTCGTGTGCCATTCGCGAGAGGAACGCCTTGCGCATGACTTCGTCCTGAATGCCGTCAAGGACTTCCGCAAGGCCCTTGAGCGCCTGCGTCGGCGCGTCGCTTGCCGCCGTCTGCAGCCTCGACACCGCGGAAGACGGGTCGCCTCTCCTGTAGTCGTAGAAGGGCGCGTTCAGGACGCGCATCCGCCTGACTTTGCTCAGTTGCGCGAGAACCCAGACAAGATCCTCGCCGAGCTTGAGGTCGGGGAACCTGGCGCC
This sequence comes from Verrucomicrobiota bacterium, assembly GCA_016288465.1. Classification (GTDB taxonomy): domain Bacteria; phylum Verrucomicrobiota; class Kiritimatiellia; order RFP12; family UBA1067; genus UBA1067. The sequence continues at coordinate 18,280 of JAEEZC010000066.1, forward strand.
TGTCCTGCGCAGGAACTCGGCACTCCACAGAAAGGCCCAGCACGCTCCGTAGACAGGAAGACTCTCAAGTCCGGCGACGGAGAACGCCTTGTTCTGCGGAAACTCCTTGACGTGGTTCGAGAGCTGCCAGTAGTGCTCGACCGGCATCATCGAATCGCAGTCGACGCAGCGGTAGTCGAACATCACGGCGTCCAGCCTGTCCATGGCCGCCATCGTCAGAGTCTGCGCCGCCATGTGCGGACGCAGCCTGTCGTCGCCGTCGACAAACGCTATGTACCTGCCTGACGCCTTCTCCATACCGAAGTTCCTCGCCCGCGAGACTCCGCCGTTCTCAAGGTGCCAGACCTTGATTCGCCGGTCGATCTTCGCATAGAAGTCGAGAATCCTTGCGCTGTCGTCGATGGAGCCGTCGTCGACGCAGATCACCTCGAAGTCGGGCACTGACTGCCTTCTCAGCGACTCCAGCGTCGCGGCGACGTACTTCTCCACGTTGTAGACGGGAACGATGAACGAGACAAGCGGCGCGTCGGTGCGGACTTCCTGGGGAAGGGCTTTCGGGAACCATTCTTCAGGCGTGGCTTCGGGCTCCCGGCTGAGTCCGCCGGCGCGGTTGAGCAGTTCAAAGACGCGCTCCTGCACCCATTGCCGGCTTTCCCCGCAGACAAGGTCGGCGTAGTGGAACGCCTTGGTCTTGTGGAGTATCGCCGACGTACAGTCGGAGATCGCCTCCTCGATCGGCGTGCCAATGAACCTCTGGACGAACCCGGCCATGTGCCGGTACAGCACGCCCAGCAGATCTCTGCGATTCTCCCTCTGAAGAAGCTCTGCGACGAAAGCGTAGATCTTCGTCGCGTCCGGAATCTCGCCCTTACCCGCGGCCTTCTGCTGCTTCGCCATTATGCCTTCGTCGTTTCGAAGGTAGTGGTAGTGGCGGTGCGCGGTGAAGAAGCAGTTCCTTGCGCGGCAGAACACCTCGAAGAAGAACGCCTCGTCCTCGTTCTTTGCGCCTTCAGGGAACCTGATGCCGTTGGCCCTCAGGAAATCCGCCCTGTAGAGCTTGTCCCAGGCGCATACGTCGGTCCGGTTGACTATGTCGCAGTCGGGACGGATGCATCCTTCAACGGGATTGTCGAAATAGGCCAGCGTCGCCTTCCGCTCGTCCTCGGAGACTTTGTAGGTGTATTCGACGGCGACGCCGCATTTTGCCAGATCGCATGTCGGATTGTCCTCAAGGGCGTCCGCCATCTCTCCGAACATGTCGCGCTCGACGTAGTCGTCGGCGTCCACGAAGCCGATGAACTTGCCCTTTGCGGCGTCCATTCCGGCGTTTCGGGCGGAGCTCAGGCCGCCGTTCTTCTTGTGGATGACCCTGATGCGCTCGTCGGTCCCGGCCCACTTGTCGCAAAGAGCCGGCGTGGAATCCGTGGAGCCGTCGTCGACGACTATTATCTCAAGCCTCTTGTATGTCTGGCGCACGAGGCTCTCGAGGCACCTGTCCAGGAGCTTCTCCGTATTGTACGCGGGGACTACAACGGAGACGAGCGGCGTGGACGCGTGGTGCGTGTGCTCTGTGAAGGGGCGCGGCAGAACCTTTATCTTTCCGGCGTGGACAAGAGCCGTCGCGACAAACGCCTGTTCGTCGGACGCAAGCGTCGAGAGCAGATAGGCGTTCCTTCGCAGCCAGTCGGTCTTGAACACGAAGTCCGCGGCGTTCGACGAGGCGGGGTCCGGCACGCCGCCCACGATGTCCGCGCCTTCAGCCTTCGCCGTGTTCACCATCCGCTCAAGCGCATGTTCGTTGATGTAGCGGTCGTTTACGTCCAGAATCGCCACATAGTCGCGTGAGATTCCGTCCAGCACGGACGACGAGACCCTGTCGGCGAAGATCGCCTCCGCCCGTTTCGACATCGAGAGCGTCGCGACGTGCTTGAGAAAGGCGTCCCTGCCCATGCCGTCGCCGTTGTCTCCGGTCACGACAAGGGCGACGTCGGGAAGCCGTCTGGCCTCAGTGTGCTTTGCGGCCGCCGCCTTCAGCTTCGCAAGCTCCAGCCTGCTGCTCTCGCGGTCTCTGAAGAACTTCATCATCCACTTCCCGAGGTTGGAGCCGTTGCGCATTGCGAATGCGGAATAGGAGGGGGATGACTTTATGAGCCTGAGCGACTCGGCCATTATGTCGTTGCGGACGTCCTCGGGTTTGACGGTGGAGAAGAACTCGTCCTTTTCGAACAGGGACTTCACCGCGCCAAAGAGCTCGGCGTACTCCTTTTCATGCGCAGAGAGCACGTCGAGCGTCCTTGTGATCGAATACATCGACGTCAGGGCAAGGCCGGCCCGGAACCTCTCGGCGAGGTTTCTGCCGCGGAGCTCGGCCGAAAGGGCGCTCCATGCCTGTACTATGGAAAGGGGAGTCGCCTGGTTTGCGGACTGCAGGTTGCCCGTTGCCCTTGCCCGGTAGTTGTAAAGGGACTCTCCGACGTATGAGATGCGTGTTGCGGCGGCAATCGCAAGGCATCCGAAGACGACGTCGTTTGAGCGGTCCAGCGGCTGGAACTCGATTTTGTTCCGCCTGACGAAGTCCGCCTTGACAAGCCTGTTCCAGGGCGCGAAGTTGAAGCACGAGAACGCCTTTTCGCGGAACGCGGCGCCGTCGCACGGAAAGCGGATGTCTGACGGCAGGCTCGGCACTATGTTCCGTATGACCTTCCCGGTCGCGTCGTCGCGCTCGCAGTGCTTCCACAGCACCACGTCCGCGTCGTCGGCCTTCGCCCTTGAGTACGCCTTCTCGAAAAGCGTCGGCTCGCACCAGTCGTCCGAATCCGCAAAGCCGAGGTATTCGCCCGTCGCCACGGCCATGCCGGCGTTGCGCGCGGCGCCTGCGTTCGTGTGCTTGTGGGAGAGGACCTTGACTCGGCCGTCCTTCGCCGCGTATTCGGACAGGATCGCGGATGAGCCGTCGGTAGAGCCGTCGTCAACGCAGACGACCTCGATTTCCCGCAGAGACTGGCCGACAAGCGAGTCCAGACACTGCCGGAGATAGGCCTCAACGTTGTAGACGGGTACTATTACCGAGACTTTCGTCATGCCGCGTATTATACCATAATAAGCACTGAATTTGGCCTTTGCCGCGGCCTTGTGTCGGCCTGGTGGAACGGGGCGGACGAAAATGGTATAATCTCGCACATGGTAAAACAGACATCTCTAGCAGTCGCCGCGCTGTCGGCGTTCGTTGCCGCGGCCTATCCTGCGCCATACGCCGCCGACGTGTCAACACCCGAGAAGCGCGCGGCTAAGATTGAACAGCTTTGGACGCATGACAAGGCCTCCGACGTGCGCATCTGGCCGGCGGAGCGGCTGAAGCCCGAGGCAGTCCAGAAGCCGTTCTCCCTGACCGAGTGGGAGCTTGACCAGAGCAATCTCGTGATTGGCGACGTGCTCAACCCGCAGTTCTCCGTCTTCCCGGCCAAGGGAGAGGGGCGGCGCCCCGCGGTGCTTGTGTTTCCAGGCGGCGGCTATCACGTCCTGGGCTGGAATAAGGAGGGCACCGAAATAGCGGAATGGCTCAACTCGCTCGGCTTTGCCGCGTTTGTGCTTCTGTACCGCACCGACGATCGTGACGGGGCGCTCGCCGACGCGCAGCGCACAATGGGCATCCTGCGGCGCGACGCCGCGAAGTACGGCATCGATCCCGCGAGGCTTGGCGTAATCGGCTTCTCGGCAGGCGCCAATCTCGCCGTCAGGCTCTCGACCAACTGGCGCAGCCGCACGTATGAGAAGGTGGACGATGCCGACGACCAGCCGTGCCGCCCGGACTTCATGCTGCCGATCTATCCGTGGGACATCAGGCCGAGGCTGAACTCGACGGATCCGTGGAAGGGCTGGGAGAAGACGATGGCCCTTGCGAAGGAGTATCCTGTCGACTCGCAGACTCCGCCGTCGTTTACGATACAGTCCATTGACGACATGTGCGAGGCGGAGACGGCCGTTGCGCTCGACTTCGTCCTGCGCAGGGCCGGAGTGCAGTCTGAAATCCGCATCTATCCGAGCGGCGGGCACGGCTACGGCCTTCGCAGGCTCGGCAAGCCGACCGACGTCTGGAGCTACGAGGCGGCCAGCTGGCTGGCGCGTTTCGCAGGGCCTGCTTCAGTCCGCTGACGAGAGCCTCCCGTCCGATCTCTTCGCTTGGATTTGCGTATCATTCCCGAGTGGAATTTGGTACACTATACGCAGACGCGCATGAGGACGCGCGTTTTGCTGGAAATCGAGGAGGTATGGCTGTGACTACAAGGCGAGATATGATTGTGGCGGCGGGCGCGGCTGGCGCGATGGCCGCGCTGGACTGCCGCGGTGCGCTGTGCGGAGACCGGGACGCGCTTCAGCGCGAGATAGACATGGTGACTCCGACCGTCTGGGACATGTACTACAAGGCCGGCGTCGGCCTTGCGCCGGCCGAGGCCGCGCGCCTTCGCGCCGAGCTGCCGGCTCTCGGGCGCGTCGAGGACGCGTTCGACAAGGTCGTGGATGAGGTCATGACCACGGAGGTCTGCGACCGTCCCGCAGTCTGGTTCGTCTACAACATGGGCTTCATAGTGAAGACGCCGAAGACGCTCTTCGCCATCGATCTCCATCATCGAAGGGCGGAGGAGCTTGCGCCGATACTGGACTTCGCCCTCATCACCCACAACCACGGCGACCACTTCACCGAGCGATTCTACAACGCGATGAACGGCGCTCAGCGGAAGACCGTCATCTCCAACTTCAAGGACAACTACGGCGCGCACTTCGGCGGGCGCTGCATCGGCGGCTACACACGTGCGGAGAAGACCTTCGAACTCGGCGACGTGACGATCCGCACGACGTACACCGACCACAACAAGTATCTGGTCGACTTCACGACTGTGTTCGAGATCGAGTCGTGCGGCTTTACGATCTACCATACGGGCGACTGCGCGAACGCCGCCAAGCTCAAGCCGAAGTGCGCAAGCCCTGACCTCTGGATGTTCCATCCGTATTGCGGTATGAAGGCGGTCGAAGGGGCGAAGGCGGTGAATCCGAAGCTCGCCGTCGTCGCGCACCTGAACGAGCTTGGACACGCGAAGAACCGGTGGCGCTGGACCTGGGCCCAGGGCGACGCCGCGAAGGCGAAGCTCGAGGAGGCCGGATTCAGGGCCGTCGTTCCGGTCTGGGGAGACAGAATCGCATAGCGGACCCTTTGCCCTGCACGCTCCCCGCGCGACCACTTGGGTTCCCGTCGGTTTTGGTCTTAACTCCGATGGTTTGGGCTCTCACTAACGTTCCGCTGCTTCGCAGTTTCAAACCATATCAAAGGGGCTTGATTTGCTGTATTTTTAGCTACCTTCGGCTGAGGAGATCTGGAGGATACTTCCTCCAGATAAAACAAAACAAGACAAGTGGTTTCCTTGCAGCATTGCGCGGCGAAGCACGCCCTGCCAGCGGAACGTTAGTGAGAGCCCAAACCTTTTCGGAACTACTACGTAGGTTTTGGATTTTCCAACGTTGGTTTTCGCCGCGTCTGCGGCAAACTGTCGGGGTCTGCCCCCGTCGGCTCATAACCCGCCGCCGGAAGCGTCGGGCGTGGAAACGCGGGGTAGATTTGATGGAGATTGTCTCCATCAGGGATGGCGTGGCGGGGCAGCGCTACCGTTGCATCAACCGTCAAACGAAATTTTGTCAACCGGCAAAACATCTTCCATCAACCGGCAAAATTCTTTTTGTCAACTAGCGGAAATCCGATCTGCGTGAGATATAACGAAGTGCATAGAAAGTGAAATGACGAATTTAGGTTCAGTTAATTGGCTCTCTGTCAAACGGGTGAAGAAATCAAAGAAGGTGATTGGATACGTTACCCGGTACCGTTCGGAGATGGCGTCTCAGCATATGTCCACCTGCCGCAATCTTCGTGTGCGAGTGGCCATGTCGGGGCGGCGATCAGCGGCGAGGCGGATTTGCGCCGTTTCATATATGTGTGATATAATACGGAGCATGAAAAAGCCATCATACAAGGTCGCCGCATTCGGAACCACGAAATACGGCGAAAAGGCCCGCAAGTACACTCTCAACGGCGCCGGCGGCGTCGTGATGGAAGTCTCTGACTACGGCGGCAAGATAGTGAAGCTGTTCACTCCCGACCGCCGCGGCAAGCTGCAGGACGTTGTCGTCGGCTTCGACTCGCCGGCAGGCTGGGACGAGGGCGATCCCTACTGGGGATGCATTGTCGGCCGCTACGCCAACCGAATTGCAAAGGGCGTCTTCAAGCTGAACGGCAAGAAGGTCAAGCTGCCGGCTCTCAACAACGCTCCTGGCGGCATAGGGTGCAATCTGCATGGCGGCGCGCGCGGCTGGAACGCGTATGTCTGGAAGGCGAAGCCGTTCGTGAACGGGTACGACGTCGGAATCGAGTTCCGCCACACTTCTCCCGACGGCGACGAGGGCTTTCCCGGGAAGGTCGACGTCAAGGTCGTCTACACGCTGACGAAGGACAACGTCTGGCGCGTCGACTACGAGGCTGTTCCCGACAAGGAGACGCCGATCAACATGACGCAGCACGTCTACTTCAACTTCAAGGGCGAGGCCGGCGGCACGATCGAGGACCACGTGATGAAGATCCCCGCCAAGAAGTACCTTCCCACGGACGAAGGGCAGATACCGACCGGCGTTCTGAAGGACGTCGCGGGAACGCCGTTCGACTTCCGCAAGGGCATGCGCATCGGCGAGAAGATCAACGCGGGATTCCGCGACCTCGAGATCGGCAAGGGCTACGACCACTGCTGGGTGCTGGACAAGGGCGAGATGGCGACGGGCAGGAAGTCCCGTTCGCTCGTTCGCGCGGCTGAGGTGACGTGTCCGCTCAACGGTCGCGGCGTGGACGTCTGGACGTCCGAGCCCGCCGTTCAGATCTACACCGCGAACTGGGCGTCCTACGACAAGATCGCCAAGGGCGGCGAGCATCTGTCGTTCCGCTGCGGCGTCGCGATCGAGACGCAGCACGCGCCGGATTCGCCCAACAAGCCGCAATGGCCCTCGACTTTCGTGAAGGCGGGCGAGACGTACCGCTCGACGACGGAATTCCGCTTCTTTGCGAAGTGACATGCGCGGATGACGGCTGTCGAGAAGGCGTTCGCAAAGCTCGCGAGGTCTCGCTTCCGTTCACGCTTCCACCTTTCCGACGCCGACGTCGCGTACGTCGGCGGGAAGGGTCTGGAGACTATCCGCCGCCACTGCGAGGACTTCGTCCGCACGCGCCTTGCGCCGGCGAGCCCTCCGAACGACGGGAGGCAGACTCCGATGCGGGGGCATCCCGTCTTCGTCGCGCAGCATGCATGCGCGTGCTGCTGCCGCGGATGCCTTGCGAAATGGTGGAAGGTTCCGAAGGGCGTTGAGATTCCCGCCGAACGCCAGGCGGGAATCGTCGACTTTCTCATGGCGTGGATCGAGCTTGAGCTGCGCCGGCGGAAAAATGGTATAATCTCATCCTGAAAGGACAACGAAGATGTCGGAGATGTATGACAGACTTATGACGGACATGAAGTCCGCGATGAAGGATCATGACATGGTGACGGTGAACGCGATACGCGGAGTCATCGCCAAGGCGAAGGACCTCACGGTAAACGCGGGCAAGGAGATGACTGACGACGCTCTCGTCTCCGTGATAGCGAAGGGCGCAAAGCAGCGCGAGGAGTCCATCGCGCAGTTCACCGCCGCCGGTCGCGCGGAGCTTGCGGCCGCCGAGCAGAGCGAGCTTGCGCTTCTGAAGAAGTACCTGCCCGCGCAGCTTGGCGAGGAAGAGGTCGCCGCGGTCGTGAAGGCCGTCATAGCCGAGACAGGCGCCGCGTCCAAAAAGGACATGGGCCGCGTCATGAAGGAGACGATGGCGCGACTCAAGGGCCAGGCGGACGGCAAGCTGGTGTCGAAGCTTGTCGGCGCTGCGCTGCACTGAGCCCTGCGATGCCCGCCCGTGGACACGATCAGCGCGGAGAGACGGTCGAAGGTGATGTCGGCGATACGCTCGCGCGACACGCTGCCTGAAGTCTGCGTAAGAAAGATGCTGTGGGCGAACGGGTACCGCTTCCGCGTGTGCGACAGGCGCATTGTCGGGCATCCGGACATAGTGATACCGAAGTGCCGCGCTCTTGTCGAGATTCGCGGATGCTTCTGGCATCAGCATGGATGGGAGTGGGACGGGCGCAAGCTGGTGCGGACGTCCGTCTGCGCCGCGGCGACGAGGCCTAAGTCCAACCGCGCGTTCTGGAACGCCAAGTTCAGGCGCAACGTCCGTCGCGACGCCGAGCACGAGCGGGCGTGGGCGGAGCAGGGGTGGAACCTCATTGTCGTCTGGGAATGCGCGCTTAAAACAGAGGACGAACGCGAAAAGACGTTCGCGTTCGTCCTTCGTCATCTCGCCAGCTGGGCCAAGTCCGGCAGGCGGAGACGCTAGGCGCAGGTCTCAGTTGCGCCTTACCGCTTCGAAATAGGGCAGGCGGTCGAGAGGGGTCCTGACCGTGATCTTTGCGGGACCGTTGACGATTTCGCCTTCGTCGGACTTCCAGACGCCAGGCGGAACGATCACTTCGCGCTCCGCTGCGCCCTTGGCTGTCTGAGGCGCGACCAGGAGGTCCGTTCCCATCAGGAACTCGTCGCGGACTTCCGCATAGCCCATGCCCGGATAGTTGTATTCCAGGTTGCGAAGGATCGGCTCGCCCGTCTTCGCGGCGTTTCTGACGCACTCCATGATGTAGGGGACGTGAGCCTGCCGGACGGAGACCGCCTTCTTCACGGCTGCGAGGTGGCGTTCGTCCAGGACGCGCTTCGGAGAGGCCGACAGCTGCATCATAGGGCAGAGAGCGTGGATCTGCGCGGAGCGCACGAAGAGCTCCTGCTCGAAAGGGGAGCCGGGGATGAAGGCGACCCAGTCTCCGCCGCCGACCATGTCTGGGCAGATGAAGGGATAGCCCATGAGTCCTGCGCCGATCATGTCCGCGATGATGCGCGGCAGGGCCGCCCATTCGTGCATCTTGTCGTGCAGGCGCATGACAACGGGCTCTTCCTGGAACCTGAAGCAGTTGCGCAGTTCGCTGTACGGGTACATGAGCGCATAGGCAGCGTAGCCGTTGTTGAGCGAGCCGCTTGTTGCCGCAGGGTCTTCGGCGGAGCATTTGGACAGGTCGTATGCCGCAAGGTCGGCGCCGTCGAGCTTGAAGCCGTCCACGTTGAAGTCGGAGACGAGAGAGTCGAGCGTCTCCTTGAACCAGGCGTTGGCGTTGGGGTGGGAGAAGTCGAGGAACGCCGACACGCCGTTCCACCAGTCGCATGCCTGCGGCTTCGGGACGCCGTGGTCCTTTACGGAGCGGTCCCTGCAGGCGAGGAGGCCTCCGCGAGTCGGCCATCCGCGCACGTCGTCGGGATTCTGCCCCCATGCTATGCGGCGGTAAGCCGGCAGGTCCATGCCGACGTAAGGGCACATCCACAGCATGACCTTGAAGCCCTTTTCGTGAAGCACGTCGACCATGCCTTTCGGGTCTGGGAACCGCGAGGGCTCGAAGCGCCAGTCGCCGTAGCCGGCCTGCCATGTGTCGTCAATCATCAGCACGCCTGCGGGAAAGCCGAGCGCGAGCATGTCGTCGGCGTAGGCGAGCACGTCCTTCTGGTTCTGGTGGTAGGTGAGCTCTATCCACGTGTTGTACTGCGGCGACGTGAAGAACAGTTCCGGCGGATGTCGGCCCTTTGCGGGGAAGTGCCTTGCCGATGCGTGGCGAAAGGCCTCCGCGAGCGTCGCGCCTCCGTTCTCGACGACGACAGGCGAGGCCGACTTGACCCTGATTTCGCCGTTGGCTATTTCGAACCCTGCCTGCGCATCAGTCCAGATGACGCGGCCCTGGTCGGACACGAGGAACGATGCGCACTGGTTGGAGTAGTTGCTCTTGCGCAGATCCACAGAGATGCCGGACTTGGCGTTGAAGGGCATCTGGCGGCCGAACTGATTGGCTACGCCCCACCAGTTCTCGCCCTTGTTCATCTTGACGGTTTCGGCGTCTGACGCGAGGGCGGCGAACGCTGCGACTGCGGCGGTTGCGAGGGTTGCTAGTGTTTTCATGTGTTGAATTATACCATTTCCAAGCGGCCTGTTGGTAGTGGCTGTGCGTTTCGGCGGGATGGTGACGTTTGGCGTTTTTTCTGCTATACTACGCGCCTGTTATGGCGAAGTGTGCTTTAGTTGCTGACTCTGCGGCACCTGCGATGCGGTGCGCGGCGTTAGCGTCTGTCGTGAGGGAGGGAATGTAGTCTCTATGGCGCAGAAAGTCGATCATGAGGTTCGCAGAAGGGAGATTTCCCAGTGCGCCATGCATCTTTTCTCGGAGTTTGGCTACGAGAACGTATCCCTGATTCGCATTGCTGACGAGGCGGGCATCGCCAGAACCATAATCTACCGCTATTTCCGCTCGAAGCGCGAGGTGATGGATGCGGCGATATTGTTTGTCACGTCAGAGGTGGAGCGCCGCTGTTCCGAGATAATGCTGTCGCGAGAGTCGGCGCTTGACCGTCTGGAGCGAGTGTGCGCCGCCGTGGCAGAGGAGATGTTCGAGCATCAGGAGTTCGTAATCGCGATCTTCGACTTTGTGAGCGGGCTTGTTCGGTCCGGAACCGACATGACGAGCGGAGTCGGCGACTTCACCGCTGGCACTCGCAACGCCATAAAGCGCCTTCTGAAGCATGCCTCAAGGTGTGGCGAAATCTCGTCCGAACTTGATGTCAACGCCATCGCAGATGCCATCTACGCGGGTTTTGAGGCTTGCACGGTGAGGCTTGTCCTTAGGTCGGAGACTAGTGCAGACGCCGCGAAACTGCGGTTTTCTCAGATTATTCGTGCATTAAGGCGTAGTTAACGCTTTGTGACAAACTTTTTTAAAATGTCGCATTGACAAGTTGCGACATTTTTCGGTATAATGTCGCAATCATTCGTCAAGAAAGGTTACGACACGATGAAGAAAACATGTTTGGCGTCTCTGCTGGTACTCACAACGGCCACGGCGTACTCCGCCGGCTTTTCGCTTTATGAGCCGTCGACGTATGCGACTGCGATGGGAGGCGCGCTTCTGGGCAGGGGGCATGACGGCTCGGCAAACACGATCAACCCTGCCACTCTTACCGACATCACGAACTTCATGGTCACGGTCGGCTTCGTGACCGAGCATCCTCGCGCCAGAGTCAAGACGGCGAACGGAGGGGCTTCGCCGATGGATCCCGGCTTCTTCGTTCTGCCTCACGCGCATATCGTCGCTCCGCTTCCGATGGACTTCACGTTCGGTTTCGGCATGGGCGCGGACTATGGTCTTGGCACGCACTACACGAAGGACTTCCCGACGTCGTGGAACTCGCAGGAGACGACGATCCAGGGTTTCGTGTTCAACCCCAATCTCGCCTACAAGGTAACTGACAAGTGGTCCGTCGCGGCGGGTGCGCGGTGCCTCTACTTCGACTTCGATCAGTATTCCTATCCTTTTGCCGGCACTGGCGTCGACAGGCTCACCAGGGCGTACGGCATGAACACCGACCTTGAGCACGCCCGGCAGCATCTTAAGGGCGACAACAACGGGCGCAACTGGGGCTGGCAGCTCGGCACGAGCTACAAGATCCGCGACGACCTTTCGGTCGGTGCCGTGTACAAGTCCCGCATTCTTACGCACGTTCGCGGCAAGACGCGCCTGCATCCCTCGAACCAGCAGGTTATCCAGGGCATGAGCAGGCTTGGGTACGACTACACGTTCCTGAGCGGCCCCGCCTCTGCCGACCTCGAGATTCCGCAGTCCATCGCGTTCGGCGCGAACTGGGACATCACCGACAAGTGGCATTTGGGCTCCGCCGTCACGTGGACGGACTGGTCGTCGATCGACACGATCCACTTCATCCTCGGCCCGAACCGCAAGGACAATCCGAAGCACCTCGGCTGGCACGACTCGTGGCGTTTCTCGTTTGCGCCGTCCTACGACTTCACCGAGAACTGGACGGGCATAATGTCATACGTCTACGACACAAACGTCTGCAGCTCCAACCAGGAGTCGACGATGCTTCCTCCCGGCGACCGGCACATTCTTTCGTGGGGTCTTGCGTGGAAGGCGACGGAGAATCTCGAGTTCGACCTCTGCTACTCCCTTGTTCTCATGCAGAGCAGCTCCATGCACAGCACGGACCCGACGCGCGGAGATTTCAGGCTTGAATGCCACCGCGGTCTGTCGCATGCAGGCGGTTTTTCCGTCATTTACCGCTTCTGACGGGCGGTTTTGCCGGAATCTCTCACGGCCCGGATTGAAAACACGGCATGAAATATGCTATAATCTGCCTGTTTGTTTAATCCAAACCACTTGAAAGAGGTAAAAGAATGGGCGAAGTCATTGGAGCTGGTGAGCTCCACAAGGGCGTGAAGCTTCTCATCGACGGGGAGCCGTGGGAGATCACCGAGTTCTCGTTTTCTAAGCCGGGCAAGGGCCAGGCCATATACAACTGCAAGTTGCGCAACATGGTGACTGGTGGCGGCCAGTCGAGGAGCTATCGGTCAGGCGACAAGTTCGAGAAGCCAGAGCTCATCCAGATGAGCGTGACGTATTCCTACGACGACGGCTCCGCCTTCGTGTTCACCGACGAGAACTTCGAGGAGATACGCGTCAGCTACGACGTGATGGGCGACAAGAAGTACTTCCTGATGGACGAGATGGAAGTCAAGGCCCTCTTCTTCAACGACAAGGTGATCGGCGTTGATCTGCCCCAGCTCGTCGAGCGCAAGGTGGTCAAGGTCGAGCCCGGCGTCAAGGGCAACACCGCGTCCGGCAAGGTGACGAAGCCCGCGACCGTCGAAGGCGGCTACGTGCTTGCGGTGCCGCTCTTCATCAACGAGGGCGACGTGATCCGCATCAACACCGAGACCGGCGAGTACAACGACCGCACTGCGACCAAGTGACGCAGCGCAGTCTCCCTTGTCCTTGTAAGCAGGAGGCGACCATGAAGCTCGACCCAACGAAGATGACGGATTGGCAGGTCGCGGAGGCGGCCGAGTCGAATTCCACGTTCAAGACCGCAGCTCGTCTGGCGGAGGAACTAGGTCTCAAGGAGAGCGAGTGGGACCCGTACGGCAGGTTCCTCGCCAAGATTGACGTTGAGAAGGTTCTGAGACGTGTCGGCCCCGAGAAGCGGGCGAAGTACATAGACGTCACGGCAATCACGCCGACGGCGCTGGGCGAGGGCAAGACGACGACCACGCTTGGTCTCGTCGAAGGCCTCGGCAAGCTTGGCAAGAAGGTGATCGGCTGCGTGCGTCAGCCGTCCGGCGGGCCCACGTTCAACATAAAGGGCTCCGCTGCCGGCGGCGGTCTTGCGCAGGTCGTTCCTCTGACGGCGCTTTCGCTCGGCCTTACGGGCGACATCGACGCCATCACCAACGCCAACAACCTCGCGATGGTGGCGCTCAACTCGCGCATGCAGCACGAGCGCAACCACGACGACGCATGGCTCGCCGAGCGCGGCCTCAAGCGCCTTGACGTCGATCCCGCCCGCATCCAGTTCCGCTGGGCGATGGACTTCTGCGCGCAGGGCCTGAGGAACATAACAATCGGCAACGGCGGCAAGCTCGACGGCTTCGCCTGCGAGTCAGGCTTCTACATCACCGTTGCGTCCGAGGTGATGGCGGTTCTCACGATGAGCACCGACCTGAAGGATCTGAGGAACCGCCTTTCGCGGATTGTCGTCGCGTATTCGAGGAGCGGAGTCCCCGTGACGACGAAGGACCTTGAGGTCGACGGCGCGATGTGCGCGCTTCTGGTCAATGCGATCAAGCCGACGCTCATGCAGTCCTTCGAGGGGCAGCCGATGCTGGTGCACGCCGGGCCTTTCGCGAACATCGCAATCGGCCAGAGTTCGGTTGTGGCCGACAGGCTTGCGTGCGCGCTTGGCGACTACGTCGTCACCGAGAGCGGCTTCGCCAGCGACATGGGCTACGAGAAGTTCTGGAACATCAAGTGCCGCTGCTCCGGCCTGAAACCCGACGCGGTCGTGCTTGTCGCGACGGTCCGCGCGCTGAAGGCGCACGGCGGCGCGCCGAAGGTGCAGGCGGGGCTTCCGCTGGACCCGGTCTACACGCACGAGAACCTTGAGCTTCTGCAGCGCGGGTGCGACAATCTGCTCGCGCACATCGACATCATCCGCCGTTCCGGCGTCCAGCCGGTGGTCTGCCTGAATGCCTTCTATACGGACACGAAGCGCGAGCGCGAGCTTGTAAGGAGCATGGCCGAGAAGGCCGGCGCTACGTTTGCGGTGTCCGACCACTGGCTAAAGGGCGGCAGCGGCGCGCTGGAGCTTGCCTCCGCGGTCATCAAGGTGTGCGACGAGCCGAACAACTTCGCGTATCTCTGCGACCTTTCCGAGCCGCTCAAGGACCGCATCGAGAAGCAGGTCCGCGAGGTGTACGGCGGCGACGGCGTCGACTTCGAGCCTCTTGCGCTCGAGAAGCTGGAGAGGCTGCAGGCCGATCCGGAGACCGCGAAGCTGCCGATCTGCGTTGCGAAGACGCAATACTCGCTCTCTCACGATCCGAGTCTGCTTGGCCGCCCGAAGGGGTGGCGCATGCCGGTGAGGGACGTGCTGTTCTACCGCGGCGCGGGGCTGATCGTCCCTGTCGCGGGCGATATCAAGCTGATGCCGGGCACGTCCGCGTCGCCTGCGTACCGCAAGATTGATGTCGATGTCGAGACTGGCAAGGTCCGCGGGCTCTTCTGAGGTTGCGCCTCTGCCCGGTCCGTGGACTTCGCCGCGATAGACTTCGAGACGGCCGAGTGCCGCGACGGCCGCTCCGGCGAGCCGTGGCAGCTCGGCGTCGCCTTCGTAAGCGGCGGCGAGGTCGTGGACACAAAGGAGTTCCTATTTGACGTCGAGGGCGCGCCCGAAAGGGCGCACGGCGGCGGTTCTCTGGGCACGATCCAGTCTTCTTTCGAATCGTGGGCGCCGTTCGTGGAGGGCCGTCCGCTTGCGGCGCACAACGCGTCCTGCGAGCGGACGATACTCACTCGTGCGGCGCCTTTCACGAAATGGGGGCCGTGGACGGACACGATGAGACTGGCAAAAGCGCGCTATCCGCGGCTTCCGTCGTATGCGCTGCGCGACCTCTGCGAGATGTTTGGCTGCGTTCCGCGCATGGAAGGGCGCACGTGGCATGACGGCGTATACGACGCCGTTGCCTGCGCAAAACTGGCAATGGCGCTCGCAATGTGATGACCGCCGCGCCGATTTTTGGTAAAATATTGGAAAATCCTGAAACGGAGAGAATATAAGAAATGAGCATCTACAAGGCGTATGACATCCGCGGCATCTACGGCAAAGACCTGTGCGACGACGAGTTCTACAGAATCGCAAGGGCATATGCGCAGTTCTGCGGGTTCACGGGCAAGGGCCGCGTCGTTGTCGCCCGCGACTGCCGAAAGTCCAGCGACGCGCTTTTCGCGGCGTTCTCGGCAGGGCTTGTGGACGAGGGCGTCGACGTTATCGACATCGGTCTCGCGTCAACGCCGATGAGCTACTTCGCGAATGCGAAGCTCAAGGCCGACGGCTCGGTGATGATCACCGCTTCGCACAACACGAAGGAGTGGAACGGCTGCAAGCTGTGCAAGGCGAACGCGGTGCCCATATCCGGCGCCACGGGAATCAAGGACATAGAGCGTCTTGTCGCGGGCATCACGACGGGCGATCCGGCGGCGGGCGTCGGCGAGATCAAGAAGGTTGACGTCTCGGCCGACTACGCGGCGCATGTGAAGGAGTTCGCGCACATGAAGCGTCCGCTTCACCTTGCGCTCGACTTCGCCAACGGCATGGGCATTGCCGAGTCCGTCGCGTTCAAGGGCTCCGACATCACGTACGACGCGCTCTACGGCGAGTACGACGGCGATTTCCCGAACCACGACGCGAACCCGCTCCACCACGAGACGCTGGCCGACCTTCAGGCGCTCATGCGCGCGAATCCCGGCAAGTACGCCTTCGGCGTCGCATACGACGGCGATGCGGACCGCGCGGGCTTCCTCGACGAGAAGGGCGACATCATTCCGATGGATTTCGTCACCGCCCTTATCGCGAAGGACCTCCTTTCCTCGAATCCGGGCCGCGCGTGCTTCTACGACCTTCGGTCGTCCAAGGTCTGCGAGGAGGTAATCGCCGCCGCAGGAGGCAAGCCGATGATGTCCCGCGTCGGACACTCGTTCATCAAGGAGCAGATGCGCCAGAACGACGCGATCTTCGCGGGCGAGCTTTCCGGCCACTACTACTTCCAGGCGAACTCGACGGCGGAGTCTTCCTCGATGGCGACGTTCGCCCTCTGCAACATCGTCTCGGCAAGCGACAAGCCGCTTTCGGAGCTTGTCGCTCCGCTGAGGAAGTACAGCCAGTCGGGCGAGATCAACACCAAGACGTCGACCAGTCCTGCGGAGATTCTCGAGCGCGTCAAGGCGACGTACGCTGGCAAGGCCCGCGTCTTCGAGCTCGACGGCGTGTCTGTCGACGCATGGGATTCCGACGGCTACTGGGCCAACGTGCGCATGTCGAACACAGAGCCGCTAGTCCGTCTCAACCTTGAAGGCAAGACGGCGGAGATAATGGAGGCCAGACGTGACGAATTCCTCTCCATCATCCGTTCTTAAGGCCGTATCGGCCGCCGTCCTGTGCGCCGCGCTCGGCTGCGCGCCGGGCGACGGCTCGCGCGAGCTTGAGGCCGGCCGCGCCGCTTTCGAGGCCGGCGACTTCAAAAAGGCGGAGAAGCTTCTTGCCAAGTGCGCGGAGCTCTCGCCGACCAATGTCGAGGCCGTCGTCTACCTCGCCAGAATGAAGCTCCAGTCCGGTGAAATCGCCGAGGCCGGCCAGTACGTCGCTCGTGCCGCGGCTCTGGCGGGAGGCGACAGCGACGTCCGACTGCTGGGCGCACAGGTCGCATGGCATCAGAAGGACTATGCAAGGGCGGCGGATCTCTTCGCCGGAATCGCAGATGACGCGTCGCTCGACGCAAGACTCCGCTCTCAGGGCTGGACGGGGCTCGGAATCGTCGAGATGGGCCGCAACGACAAGGGCCAGGACCAGACGCGCTACGATCTGGCCAGGATAGCGTTTATTCGCGCGATTCGCGCCGACCGTCGCAATGCGTCCGCATACTATCACCTCGGCCATCTCTACCGCTACGCTCCCTTCGGCTATGCCGAGGCCGCGCTTGAGCAGTTCGAGATATTCGTGAGGCTTGACTCCGAGACGTCGTCTCCGCGCGTCCAGAAGACCCAGCGCTCCATAATACCGGACCTCAAGGAGTCCATCGCCCGTGCGGCGACGGAGCGCCCCGGAGCCGCCCAGCGCAACAGCGCCGTGTGCCAAGCCCTGATTTCGCGGGCGGAGGATGCTCTCAAGAAGGGCAACGTCAAGGTAGCCCGCTCGTGCTTTAAGGAGGCGTGCGAGGCAGATCCTCTTTCGTTTTCCGCCGCGCTAGGCCTGGCGAAGGCCGAGCTCAAGGCCGATTCGTCGGCTGCGGGGCAGAGGCGGGCCTTCGAGAGCTACCGCAAGGCGTGCTCCCTCAGGCCCGGCGCTGTTTCGACGCTTGTTGAGACGGGTCTGCTAGCCGAGAGGCTTGCGCTCCACGCCCAGGCTCGCGAAATCTATTCGCGCGCGGTCGCGGCGAATCCGGCGTCGCTTGACGCGATTGACGGGCTGATCCGTTCGCTTGGCAAGGCCGGCGACAAGTCGCTCAAGGCGCTTGCCCAGGCATACCAGAGATACCGCGACACTCTGCCGACACCGAAAAAGAGAAGGAGGTAGCGCATGGGGCCGCTCACGGTTCCTGACTACCTCGTTGTTTCGGTGTCGGTCCTTGCGGCCGCCGTGGGCGTCGTCATAGGCTTTTCCGGCGCTATCGCGTTCCTTTCGGGGCTTGCCGCAGCTGTCATGATCGGCTATCTGGTTGGCCCCGAGATTGTCGATGCGCTCGGGGCTTATGTCCCGAACGCAATGGTTAGGGGCGCTGTGGCTTTCGCCGCAGCCATCATAGCGTTTGGAGCCGTTCGATGGGCGGTTGCGAAGTGCGTGCACGGGCTTGTTGCCCAACCAGGCGACGCGATTCTGGGCGCGATGTTCGCAGCTGTGTCCGGTCTGGTCGTGTCGCTCGGCATCGTATGGGTGCTTGAGATGTTCTTCCCGTACGACCCTGTCTTCTCGTCCGCTATACTTGACGCCGTTCGCGCCTATGTCTCAGCGCGATAGCATTCTTGGCGAGGCGAGACGGTTCGAAAAGAATCTTCTGAACTTTTTCTGGCGTCAGGGCGTTTCACCTTCTGAGGGAGAGGACCTCGTCCAGGAGACGTACCTTCGGCTCTGGAAGTACCGGGACAGGTACGTGCCCACGGCGAAGCTCTCGACCTTTCTCTTCACTCTCGCGAGGCAGGTTCGCATCGACGACCTTCGAAGGCGGGTGCGCCGACAGGAGAGGGAGGAGTTGTACTGGAAGGACTCTGTGGAGCCGCCGCCGTCGCCAAACGGAGGCGCGGATGCGAGGTGGGATGCGAGATGGGCGCTGTCGAAGCTGTCGGAGCCGCTGAGGGATGTGGTGGAGCTGGGTCTTATGCAGGACCTTCCCTATGCCGAGGTGGCGGAGATACTCGGCATACCTGTCGGAACGGTGAAGTCGAGAATGTCTAATGCGCTGAAAAAACTCAAGGAGGTTTTTGATGACGAAGGATCTTGATGAGACACTTGCGGAGCTTGGTCCCGAATTCCGATCCGTCGCTCAGCGTCTTCGCGAA
>JAEEZC010000067.1 GCA_016288465.1 Verrucomicrobiota bacterium
CATCGTCGGTTCGCTGCCCACATATACGACGGGGGTGCGTCGAAACGCCTTGTGGTCGATGATCCCTGCCGGCACGCCGTTCCCGCAGCCTTCGACAATGCAGCCTGCCGGCGTCCAGAAGTCGAGCAGCTTCCGCAGAGGAAATGGCTCGCCGTCGTAGACGAAGGACTGTATGTTCCAGTCCGTTCCCTTCGCGAATTCGCGAACGCCCGCGAGCATGTCCGCGTGCGCCCTGCCGATTGACGTCGAGAATGCCAGTATGGTGTCCATGCCGGGTATTGTACCATGCCGTACGCGGTTTCGCAATACGCTTTTTAATTTCTGCGCAATATGCTTTTTTCTGCTCCGCTGATTTGCTATAATATGGGCGGAGGCAGAAAAGATGATAACGGAAACTGCAAGAGACTATGCGGCGATGAGTTCGGCGGGCGCGTCGATCATATACGCGGACGCGATGCGCGCCATCGCGAAGGGCGAGCGGTACAACCTCGGCCTTGCGACCGGCAACACGATGATAACGCTTTACGACGAGCTCGCCGACAAGTTCAACCGCGCCTCCGCGGATCTGTCGCTTCTTTCGACATGGAACCTCGACGAGTATTCGGCTGACGGATCCGGCGCCGTGCCGCATGACCATCCGCTTTCCTACTGGAAGTACATGCACGAGATGCTGTTCTCGAAGTTCGACCCTGCGCTCGGCTTCCGCGAGGAGAACGCGCACTTCCCCGATCCCGCCGCGCCCGACACGTACGACCCCGCGATCGCCGCGTCCGGCGGACTCGACCTCCAGCTTCTCGGCATCGGCTTCAACGGGCATATCGCGTTCAACGAGCCGATGCGCGAAGACGAGATTTCCGTCGAGGCGTTTGCCGCGCTTCCGACGCGCGTTCTGCCGCTCTCTCAGGAGACGGTCGAGCAGAACACGAAGGTGACGGCCGGAGGCGACGCGGCGCTTGTGCCGCGCTACGCGGCAACAATGGGCATGGCTCCGATCCTCGCCGCGAAGAAGTGCCTTCTGCTCGCGTGCTTCGCGGAGCAGTCCGCGCCGCTCAAGGCGATTTCCGCGCGCGGCGGCAAGCCGACGCCGCTCCTTCCTGCGTCGTACCTCTGGCGCCACCCCGACTTCCGGCTGATCTACACGAGTGACAAGGTTTCCCTGACATGATGGGCGAGAAGTTCCATTTCGCGGCGGCTCTGCTGCTGGCGGCAGGCACGTGCGCCGGGAATCCGGCGGCCGAGGTCGCGTGTGGAAAGAACGCCCTTCGGCTCTATGCGAACCCGCTTGCGTACGAGGTCATGAGAGGCGGGAAGACGCTCGTCCCTAAGACCGGGATCGGAGTTAGAGTCGACGGGAAGTGGCTTGGCGAGGGCGCGGCGCCGCGCGAGGTCGTTCGCGTCGCGTCCGCCGCGGAGACGGTCGCATCTCCGGTCTACAAGAAAGGCGCGGTCGATCTGCGCCGAGAGGAGAAGTTGGCCGACTTCGGCGACTTCGCAGTTCGTCTCGTCGCCCGGGAAGACGGCGTCGCCTATCGCTTCGAGCTTGCGAAGGGCGGAGTCGTCACGGACGAAAGGGCGGATCTCACCCTGCCGAAGGCGGCGCGGTGCTGGTTCAGCCGAACCGGGCGCACGACGCTCGGCTGCGAGGAGGCGGTTCCCGAGTCCGCCGACGCGTCCGCTCTCGCGACGGACTCCGGCAAGGCGTTCTACCTGCCTTTTGCGTATTCGGTCGGGGGCAATGCCGTGGCCGTCCTTGAGACCGCGCTCCACGACTATCCGGTCTGGAACTTCGGCGACGTCGCCGCGACGGACGCCGGCGTCCGGCTGTCGTCGCTCTTCGCGAAACACCCGAAAGCCACGCACCGCGTTGCGAACCCCGACGGCTGGCACAACCGCATAACGGTGGAGACGGGCGGACGCTGGGTCTGCGTGGACGAGACCGAGGACTTCATCGCCAAGGCGCAGGCCGCTCGGTCTCTGCCGTGGCGGGTGTTCGCGCTTGCGGACGCTCCGGCGAAGCTCTGCGAGGCGGACATCGCCTACGCGCTCGCGACCCCGCCTTCAGGCGACTTCTCGTGGGTGAGGCCGGGGAAGGTCGCGTGGGACTGGTGGAGCGCCTTCGACAACAAGGGCGCGGCTCGGGGCTGCACGACCGAGACGTACAGGCGCTTCATAGACTTCGCCGCCAGAAACGGCGTGGAGTACGTCCTTCTCGACGAGGGCTGGAGCGAGAAGCTTGACATATGGAAGTGCAGCCCGTCCGTGGACGTTCCCGCGCTCGTCGAGTATGCTGGCAAGAAGGGCGTCGGAGTGATACTTTGGATGGCGTGGGCGCAGGCCTTTGGCGCGGAGGAGAGGGTCGCGGAGCACTTCTCGAAGCTCGGCGCCAAGGGCTTCAAGGTGGACTTCATGGACCGCGGCGACGCGGAGATGGCGTCCTTCCTCGAGAAGTTCGCGGCGGCCTGCGCGCGCCATCGCATGATCGTCGACTACCACGGCGTTTATCGTCCGGTCGGCCTGAGCCGCATGTATCCGAACGTTCTCAACTACGAGGGCGTGCATGGCCTCGAGTACATGAAGCTCTACAGGAACGAGGACATGATGGCGAACGACGTCGCGGCGTTCTTCCTGCGGATGACGGCGGGTCCGATGGACTACACGCCCGGCGCGATGGACAACTACCGCATCGGCGCGTACCGCGGCGACGGCGACAACCCCGGGTCCATCGGCACGCGCAGCCGTCAGATGGCGATGATGGCGCTCTACGAGGCGCCGCTGCAGATGCTCTGCGACGCGCCGACGAAGTACGAGCGGAACAGGGAATGCCTTTCTTTCATGGCGCAGACGCCTGTAGTGTGGGACGCCACCGTCGGGCTTGGCGGCTCGCCGGAGACGTTCGCCGCCGTCGCGCGGAAGACGAAGAACGGCGCGTGGTATGCGGCAGGGATATCCGGCAACGAGCCGCGCACGTTCGCTTTCAGGACGGACTTCCTCACTGAAGGCGTGTGGCGCGCGGAGATGTTCCGCGACGCGGACGATTCCGCCGACGAGCCGACTCATTAC
Organism: Verrucomicrobiota bacterium; assembly: GCA_016288465.1. GTDB lineage: Bacteria > Verrucomicrobiota > Kiritimatiellia > RFP12 > UBA1067 > UBA1067. The sequence continues at coordinate 3,061 of JAEEZC010000067.1, forward strand.
GTGCACGAGGCGAAGGACGTGAGGGCTGGAGAGACACTCATGTTCCGGATGGCTCCGGGCGGCGGCTTCGTCGTGCGTTTCGCCCGTCGCGAGGCGCCAGCGGCGGGCTTTGTCCGCGTGTCCGGCACCGAGCTTGTGGACGAAAAAGGCAGGGCGTTCCGCATTCGCGGGACCAATCTCGGCAACTGGCTCAATCCCGAGGGCTACATGTTCGGGTTCAGCAGGTGCGAGTCTCCTCATATGATGGACGACATGTTCCGGCAGCTCGTCGGACCCGAGGAGGCGGCGAAGTTCTGGAAGGCGTTCAAGGACGTCTACATCACCGAAGACGATATAGCTTTCGTCGCGGCGACAGGCTCGAACACTGTGAGGCTTCCGTTCCACTATAAGCTGTTCACCGTGGAGGACTACCTCGGCTCCAACGATCCAGAAGAGGGTTTCCGCCGCTTTGACGACGTCATAGGCTGGTGCAGAAAGCACGGCCTCAGGGTCATCCTCGACATGCATTCGTGTCCTGGCGGGCAGACAGGCACGAACCACGACGACAGCTACGGCTATCCCTGGCTTTTCAGGAGCGAGGCCCTTCAGCGCGAGTACTGCGACATATGGCGCAGAATCGCCGCGCGCTACGCCGACGAGCCGGTCGTGCTCGCGTACGACGTCATGAACGAGCCGATTCCCTGGTACCACTCCGACAAGGACGAGCTGAACGCGCTCATGGCGCAGGTGCAGCGAAAGGCCGCCGACGCCATACGCGAAGTCGACCGCAGACACGTCATAATCTTCGCAGGGGCGCAGTGCAACTCCAACTTCGCGCCGTTCGACGGCTTCAGCTTCGGCGAGAACGAGATGCTGTCGTGCCACCACTATGCGTTCGGCAAGCCAAATTACGACGACAAGGCCGTCGCGAAGTTTGCCGCCGTCGCTGCGAAGGCGAATGTTCCCATGTACATGGGCGAGACGGGCCATAACACGTACGGCTGGTGCCGGGCCATAGTCGAGTCGATGGAGCAGAAGGGGATCGGGTGGACGATCTGGCCGCTTAAGAAGTCCGGCGGCGACTGCTGGCTCTCCTTCAGAATGCCAGACGGATGGAACGAGACCATCGCAGCCTTCGCGAAGAGCGACAGGCAGTCGTACAAGCAGCTCCAGAACCGCCCCGAGCGCGCGAAGGCACTTGGCCTCATGCGCCAGTTCATCGAGAACTGCAAGGCCGGGAAGTGCAAGGCGGACGCAGGCTATCTCAGGGCTTTGGATCTTTTCGTACCGTCGGCAGAGCGTGGTGAACCTGCCGATTCGCGGCATTCGGCACCATCTAACAGGAAAGGAACGAACATATGAAGACAAACTCAGTCAGCAGATGCGCTTCTCTCTGCCTGATAGCTGTCCTAGCCGCGGCGAGCGCAGCCGCGCGCACTGTCTACGACGCCGGCAAGGCG
>JAEEZC010000068.1 GCA_016288465.1 Verrucomicrobiota bacterium
ACTAGACAAGCCAAACGACCTTCGCCGTGCCTCGCCGCGTCGTTTCAGCCTTCGGCTTGTCGCAGACGCGAAGGGACACGAAAGCGGGGCTCCCCCCGACACGAAAAGACACAAAAGCGGCTTCTTGCAGGTTCCCACTGAGAGCCGACTGGAACGGTTCATAGTCGTGCGTTCCAGAGCAAAGGGACGTTAGGGACATAAGGGACGTTGGGGACGGAATCGGGGTAGGGGCCGCACTCCGGGCGGCCCGTAAACAAGTCCCCCTTGGCCTTATCTTCTGCCTCCAATTATGGCGTGAGACTTCAGACTCCGGACATCAGACTTCAGGACTTTCTTCAGTCCGAAGTCAGAAGTCCGAAGTCAATCAACAGCGCACTATGGAATCAAAGCCGAGGGGCCCCGTCGGTTGTCAATTTGCCGCGGATGCGGCGAAATCCTACGTAAATTCAGATTAAGCTCGATGAGGGCTGTCAGGTTCGGCGAATCTGGTTCATGGCCGAACGGGGAGCGAAATCGTGAAGCGCGAACCGTGCGGCGCAACAGACTCGTAGACGGCGTCGCCTCCATGAAGACGGGCGATGCGGCGGACTATGGCAAGGCCAAGCCCCGCCCCTCCGGACTCCGCAGCGCGCGCAGGGTCCACGCGGTGGAACCGCTCGAAGATGCGCGAGGCATGCTCTGGCGGAATGCCGACGCCGCGGTCCTCGACCGAAAGCCTCACCTTCTTCGCGTCCGCCGCGCACGAGACCGAGACCTCCTTCGAGCCGGAATGCCTAAACGCGTTCTCGACAAGATTGGAAAGCGCCTGGGAGACGAGCTGCGCGTCGCACATCACCGGCAAAGGCTCGGAGACGCCAGAGCGGAACGACGCGCCGTACTTCTCGGCGACTTCCCTCGCAAGGCCGACGACGTCGGCTTCCTCGCGGTTCAGGACGTCCCCTTCCCGCTCAAGCCTTGCGAGGTCGAGTATCTGCTGCACGAGCGAGGAAAGCCGCTTGGACTCCTTGCGGATCAGCGGGGCGAGCGAAGTGCGCACGGCGTCCGGCGATGCGTCGTCTAGGAGGTCAACGGCTCCGAGGATGCCGGTAAGAGGAGTGCGTATCTCGTGGGAGACGTCGGCGACGAAGTCGCGGCGGAACCGCTCAAGCTTGGCCAGTTCGCCTATCCGGACGCGCTGACGGTAGAGGATGACAAACACCGCCGCCAAGGCCATGATGCCGACAAGGCCTGCAAGCGCAACCACGGCAAGGGCCCTGACGAACGGCCCTATGAGCCTGGCGACGGGACGTCCTATGCCGACCTGGAAATCGCCCGCCGCAGCCACGCCCCATTGACAGACGACATCCGGCGGATCCGGCTCTCCGAGAGTGTCGTAGAAACCAGTGCGCGATTCGCCCTCCGAGACGAAGAAGCTGCGGCCGGCGCATATTCTGAGCCTGAGGCGCTCGTTCCTGAGCCGTGCGGCGGCGGCGTCTATGGTCTTGTAGTCCAGCGTGCGGAGCGGCTCGGACAATGCGGCCGCCGTCATCTCGGCACGGGAGCGGAGGTCGCCGCTCGACCATTCGACCATCCATTTGTAGTACGAGGAAAGCGCGACCACGAACACGACAAGCGCCGCGACGAACGCGGCGGTGGCCAGCGCGGGAGCGATCCAGACTCTACTCCTGGACACGGTAGCCGACACCCCTGACTGTTTCTATGTGGCGAGACCATTCGCCGAGCTTGCGGCGGAGGTTCGCGATCTGCACGTCCACCGTGCGTTCGTCGGCGGGCCTTGCGAAGACACGCCCGCGGTGCGAGACAAGGCGCAGAAGAAGCGAGAACTCGCCGGCCGTGAGGTCGAGGGCCCTGCCCTGAAGCCTCGCAATGCGGTTGGGCTCGTCGATGGTGAGCCCGTCGAAGTCCACGCCCTCGGTCACCGGGAGTCCGCGTCTGAGGACGGCCTTGATCCGCGCGAGCAGGACCTTGCGGTCGAACGGCTTTGTGACGTAGTCGTCCGCGCCCGCCTCAAGTCCGCGCACTATGTCCTCTGGCTGGGTTCTGGCGGTGAGCATGATGATGCGGGTAGCTGCAAGTTCGGCGGTCTCGCGGATCCGCCGCGCCACCGTGAAGCCGTCGAGCCCGGGCAGCATGACGTCGAGAAGCACGATGTCCGGCTTGCCGAAGCGAACGGCGTCAAGGCCCTCGTCGCCGCGCCCCGCCATCGTCACCTCGGTGTATCCCGCGCCGTCCAGGGCCATGCCGAGGAGCGTGCGGATGGTCGAGTCGTCCTCAACGACGAGTATCTTTGCGGTCTCAGCCATTGCGCTGGCCGAAGTCGGGCTGGCGGCGGCCCTTGAAGGACTTGTGGCCCTGCCGCTTGCGGTTGTTGCGGTTGATGTTCGCCGGATGCACCCACGGCGCCTGCGGCAGCCCTTCACGTCCGCCGCCGACCTTGCGGTCTCCGGCCTCCGAATGGTACGGATGGTCGCGGTCTACGGGTATGGTCTTCTTGATCAGCCTTTCGACGGCCTTCAGCTGGCCGCCCTCCTCCGGCGTGACGAACGATATCGCCGCCCCGGACTCGCCGGCGCGCGCGGTGCGGCCTATGCGGTGCACGTAGGACTCGGTCTCAAGGGGAAGCTCCATGTTGACGACGCACGAGACTTCGGGAACGTCTATGCCGCGCGAGGCGATGTCGGTTGCGACAAGCACGCGCACGTCTCCGCGGCGAAAGCCCTCGAGCGCGCGGGTGCGCTGGTTCTGCGTCTTGTCGGAGTGTATCGCCGCGCACGAAACGCCGGCCTTGGCGAGCTTGCGGCAGACACGGTCGGCTCCATGGCGCATCTTGGTGAAGACGATGACCTTGTTCCACTCGGGATGCGTCTCGAGAAGGTTCGCCAGAAGAGAGTCCTTGAACTGCTTCTCGACGAACATGACCTTCTGGTTGATCTTGTCCACGGTCGGCGTCTCCGGGGATATCTCGACCTTGACCGGGTCGCTGACGAGCTCTCCCGCGAGCTTTGCGACGGCCGGGGACATCGTGGCGGAGAAGAACATCGACTGGCGCGCCTTCGGCAGCTTGGAGATGATGCGCTTTATGTCGGGCAGGAAGCCCATGTCGAGCATGCGGTCGGCCTCGTCAAGCACGAAGCACTCGATCTGGTCGAGGTAGACGATGCCCTGCGTCATCAGGTCGATCAGCCGGCCAGGGCACGCGATGACGGTCTCCGCGCCCTTCTTGATGTCCTTGACCTGGCCGAACTGGCTGACGCCGCCGAAGACGCACGCGAAAGGCAGGCTTGCGTACTTGGAGTACTTCCTGACGTTCTCGGCGGTCTGCGCGGCGAGCTCGCGCGTCGGCGAGAGGACAAGAGCGCGGGGATGGCCGATGCGCCGCGGACGGCGGACCTTGACGAGCCTATCCAGTATCGGCAGCATGAACGCGGCGGTCTTGCCGGTGCCCGTCTGGGCGATGCCTATCATGTCGCGGCCCTTGAGCAACTCGGGGACCGCGCGCTCCTGTATGGGCGTCGGCTTCTCGTAGCCGGCGTCGGCTATCGCATGCTGAAGCTTCTGATCGAGCTTGCCGAAAACGCTTCCTTCGAACATTGAACCATTCTCCTTGTTGTCCGTTTCAGTCTTTGGGCGCGTCTATGCCGCTGATGCCGGCAGAGAGCCCCGTGCGCACAAGCGCGTAGCGCCTCGTGCCGTCCGGCTCGACGAGGACCGCCGCACCGTCCAGAAAATGCGGCCAGTTCTCGCGCGAGAACACGACGTCCGTCTTGGCCGAGAGGAAAGACGCGATGTGGCTGTCGTGGGTGACGGCGACGAGAAGCCCTGTCGAGAGCCGCGCCAGCAGCCAATCCTCGAGAGCGTCCGAGGCCTCGCGCAGGTCCGCAAGCCCGGGCAGCGACGCCCCGCGAAAGTACCTGAAGCAGGAGTCGAAGAAGCCGCCGTTCGTGAAAGTGTCGTAGACGGCCTGCGCATCGGCAAAATAGAAAGAGCCGTTGCCAAGCCTCGGCTCGGCCCGGACCTCCGCGTCATGAAGGCCCATTCCGGCGGCGATGCGCCGCGCGGTCATGAGGGTTCGCAGGTGCGGCGACGACAGAAAGGCGACGTCGCGGCCCGCTTCGGCGAGCATGGCGCCGAGGCGCTCGGAGGTCCGCTCTCCCTCGGGCGTAATGGGAATCGACAGCCCGAACGACTTGTCGGCGGCGTCGATCTTCGTGCGCTCGGCGTGGCGCACCTGAAGCGCGCATCTTGCGCCGCGGCAAAGCTGCGCCAGGAGCTCGCCGACGGTGATCTCGGCGAAGGCCTGCCTCGGCGACGCGTCAGGCATTGCCGCCCTCCGGCCCGGAGGCCACGGCGTCGAACTCGTCGAGAATCTCCTTCGAGGGAGCCTGCGTCAGAAGCGAGACGACGACAATCGCGACGAACGACAGCAGGAAGCCCGGCGCCAGCTCGTAGAGGCCGAAGATCGGGCAGTCCTTCGCGCAGCCGGAAAGCACGAACTTCCAGACTATGCATGTGACGGAACCCACCACCATGCCGGCTATCGCGCCGGACAGGTTGGTGCGCCTCCAGAAGAGCGACAGTATGATCAGCGGGCCGAACGCCGCGCCGAAGCCCGCCCAGGCGAACGACACCATCTTCATGACGACCTTGAAGAAGTCCGACTCGGTGTTCATCGCCATCGCGACGGCCACAATGGCGACAACTCCGACGGCGCAGCGCGACACCGCGAGAAGCTCCCTGTCGGACGCCTTCCTGCGAAGGACGACCCTGTAGAGGTCGTTCGAGAAGCTCGAGGCCGACACGAGCAGCTGGGAGTCGGCCGTGGACATGATGGCGGCCATTATGGACGAGAGAAGCACGCCCGCGAATATCCGCTGGGCGATCCCGCCCCTGAAGATGCCGTCGATCATAACCATGAAGCACTTCTCCGCGTCCCCGCCGACTTCCTCCAGGGAGACGCCGTGCCCCACAAGGTAGATGTGGAACACAAGGCCTATCGCGACCGCGGCGGCAAGGGAGATCGTCACCCACGTGATCGCGATGCGGCGAGAGCCCTTGACTTCGGAGGGATTGTCGATCGACATGAAGCGCACGAGTATATGAGGCATGCCGAAGTATCCGAGCCCCCACGCCAGGCATGAGACGAGCCCCACTACGCCGACCGTCTCGGCCGTCTTCGCGGACGTGAACAGAGACAGGAGATTGGGGCTCACCTCGTTGATCGCGTCAACGGTGCAGCCCAGTCCGCCGGCGTCGCAGACGACAGCCGCAGGCACGACCACGACTGCGACGAACATCAGCGCGCCCTGGATGAAGTCCGTCCAGCAGACGGCCATGTAGCCGCCCATGAGCGTATAGCTCACGACCACGACCGCGCCTGCGACAAGGCACAGCGAATAGCCCGAGACGTTCATCCCGAGAAGCGTGACGGTCTCCGGCACGGAGAAAGTGGAGGTGAACAGCTTCGCGCACGAGACGAAGCCCGACATCGTGTAGAACGTGAAGAACACAAGTATGATCGCCGCGGCGACGATGCGGGAGACGCCTGTCTGATCGCGGAAACGGTTGCATATGAAGTCCGGAATCGTGATCGAGTCGCCGCACATCTGCGAATAGCGTCTCAGGCGATGGGCGACTATCCTCCAGTTCAGGTAGGTGCCGACAAGAAGGCCGACGCCTATCCAGGCCTCGGACAGTCCGCCAAGGTACACGGCGCCAGGCAGCCCCATGAGAAGCCAGCCGGACATGTCGGAGGCCTGCGCCGAAAGCGCGACCACCCACTTGTTCATCCTGCGTCCGCCGAGATAGTAGTCGCCCAGGTTCTCCTGATAGTGGGAGAAGAAAAAGCCTATGCCGAGAACCACGGCAAGATAGCCAACGAACGCCCCGACGACAAGCCAATCTGTCATTTCCGAATCTCCGTCATATGCTCCAGCCGAACAAGCCCAGCGCACGGCACGTCTCGGAGACGAGAATCGCGGTTACGAGCGCCGGAGCGAAATACCTGACCATCACCCTGTAGAGAGCCTCCGACCTGAACTCGCGTCCGCAGGCGCGGACCTCGTCCGCAATTGTCTTCGGCCCTATGACGAAGCCGACGAAGACGCAGGTCGCGGCCGCCGTTATCGGCATGAGAACGGAATTGGTCACGAAGTCGAAGAAGTCGAGGAACTGCATGCCGAAGACCCGCACATCCGCCCAGGGCCCGAAGCCGAGGGCGGAGAACGTCGCGAGGAACATGACGAGCGCCGTCGTGAAGAACGTCGCCGGCTTGCGCTCGAGCCCGAGAAGGTCGCACACCGAGGCGACGCACGCCTCAAGCAGCGATATCGCCGAAGTCGCCGCCGCGAAAGTCACGAGAAGGAAGAACGCCAGGCCGAGCCACGGTCCGACGGCGCCGAGGGTCGCGAACACCCTGGGCAGCGTTATGAACATAAGGCCGGGCCCCGCGTTCATCGCCGTCTCGACGGGCGTTCCGGTCTTGACCGCGAACATGTAGACGACGGGAATTATCATAAGCCCGGCGACGACAGCGATTATCGTGTCGAATAGCTCTATGCGGCGCACGCAGCGTTCGATGGAGTCCTCGCGGTTCATGTACGAGCCGTACGTTATCATTATGCCCATCGCAAGCGAAAGCGAGTAGAACATCTGGCCCATGGCGCCGAGGACCGTCTTGCCGAGGAGCGCCAGAGAGAAGCTGCCCTTCGCGTCGCGCAGGCAGTCCATGTTCGGGACGAGGTAGTACTTCAGGCCCTCGCCGGAGCCCGGCATGAAAACCACGTAGAGCGAAATGGCGACTGCCATGACGAAAAGAACCGGCATCATCACCAGATTCGACTTCTCGATGCCGTTCTTCACTCCGAGCACTATCACGCCGGCGCAGGCGAGAACGAAGACCATTCCGTAGCCGAACGGCGCGAACGGTGACGCCACGAACGCCCCGAAGAAGTCGCCGGACCCCGCGGCGGCCTCGCCCATGACGCTCACTCCTGAGAACGCCATGATGCAGTACGTCTTCAGGTAGTAGAGCACCCAGCCGCCAATGACGCAGTAGTACGGCGTTATCAGCAGCGGTATCACGGTCGCCACGAGCCCGAGGACGCCCCAGCCGCCGCGCAGCCTGGAATACGCAGTCAGCTGGGACTGCTTCGTCATGCGCCCTATCGCTATCTCGGTGAGCATCAGCGTGAAGCCGAGGGTGACGACAAGCGCGAGGTAGACGGCAATGAACATGCCGCCGCCGTATCTCGCGGCAAGATACGGGAACCTCCAAAGGTTCCCGAGACCGATCGCTGAGGCCGCAGACGCCAGCACGAACGCCAGCTGCCCCGACCAGCTCGCCCGCTTGCAGCTATTAGAAGTCATAGAACGCCGTAAGCTGGATGCGGTTGTCGTTCGAACGGCCGTCGACATCGTACTTCGTCGTGAGGTACGCGTACTCCACGCCGAAATGCAGATTCGCGTTCACCCTGTAGAACGCGTCGATGTACGCCCTGTCGTTGTAGCAGATGCCGTCCGCATAGCGCGCGTCGGAATCGTTCGGATTGTCGAAGCCATAGCCGAGCGCGAACGACCACTTCTTGTCGTGCTTGTATTTCAGGTCGGCGAACCCGCCGACAGTCCTGACGCTCTTGCCGTGCCTGCGCTCCGGCTTGAACGCGACGCGCTGGCCGACGCCCGCCTGGACTCCGCCAAGGTTCTCGCCCGCGAAGATCTGTCCGCAGAGAGTGAAGCCGCTATCCTCGCCGAAGACGCCTCCAAGGAAAGGCACCGACGCCGCGAACATGACCATGTCAGTGTCGTAGTCGCGCGCAGAGCCGTCATAGGCGATCGGCTCGCCCTCGTCGCCCCATTCGCTCGCGGAGTGCAGCCTGTCGCGGCCGTACATGCCGCCAACGCCGACGAGCCAGCGATGAGGCTCGTCCTTCTTCGGCACCGGCTCCCACGCAGCGACGCGGTCGTAGACGAGAGCGCCCTCGACAAGCGCCCAGCGCGAAGCGGAGTTGTCCTGGTTGCCGTCGCCGTCGCGGTCGCCGCCCATTCCAGGCCCGTTCTTGACAAGTCCGACACGAGCCTCGAGAGAGCTGTCCTCCCAGTCCCACCTGCGCGTCACCCTGACCTGCGGGCTGCGGCGATAGGGATGGCCGGTGTTCTCGAGCCACGCTCCGTCGATCTCGGAAGGCGTGACCATCTTCCAGAGATGCCATGTCTGGCCGAGGAGGAAGCTCCACGTGCCGTTCTTCTCCCCGTCGAAGCCGCACGCGTCGTGCGTCGCGTCGAAGTAGAGATGACGCCAGTGGAAAGCGTAGTCGTTGGCGTGGTCGCCGGCGAAGTCGAACTCCGCCTTGCCGGAGTACCGCCAGCCGCAGATTTCCTCAGGCGTCTCGAAGCGGATGCCGAGTATCGAGTTCTGCATCGAGAAGACCGAAGTTGGGTCCTTGTAGCTGCGATGGCTCTTCGGGCGCACATAGTCCGTGTACGTGTCGACCTCGGTGGAATGCGTGTTGTAGTCCGCCTCGGCGACAAGCCAGCCATACGGCGTCACGACGAGGCCGTTGTCGGAAAGCGGCTCGAAAATGCCCTTCGCCTCGTCTGCGAGATGGAACGCCCTCCCGGACTCGGCGACGTGGAGCCGGCCCGCCGCGGCGTCGGCGACAGCCTCGTTGCCGGCGCCCTTCTCTTCGGCGGACTGCTCCTTCGGCTTCGGCAGCTGCGCCTGGGCCGTGCCGTCATGGGCGACGCGGCTCTCAAGCTCGGCGATTCGTCTGGCCTGCGCCTTGTTCTCGGCCTCAAGCCTGCCAATGCGCTCTATCAGCGCGCGAATCTCGTCCTTCGTGACAAAACCGTCCTGGGCGGCCCCAGACGTCAGCGTAAATGCGCAAGATGCGACAATTGCTGCAATAATTGTGTGCTTCATGATTGTTTGCTAGGTATTTCCCCTTATTATACCATTACCGCGGCGTTAGCGCAATCCCGGCTACTCGACGACTATGCGCCGGAACTCCGCGGCGCCGCCTTCGGCCTGCAGGGCGATCGCACCCTTGAGAGTCTCAATCCCCTTCACCCTGTTCATCTCGACGCCGTTGAGCCTGCTCACAATCTCGTCGCCCTTGGCCACGATCTCAAGCTGGTTCCATTCGCCGAAAGGACGCTCCGCCGATGGCACGCTCGGCCGCACCGCCGCGATTCCCGACAGCGCGTTGGCGGGGTCGTACGGATTGCGCGGCGCGACGCCGCGGATTACGGAGCCGCCGAGCGCAAACACGGAGCACACGCTCTTGGGCTCAAGCTGGTTCTCGTAGCACCTCGGAATGAACGTGCCGGTGTCGGACGCAAACCGCACGAAAACGCCGGAGTTCGGCCGCGGAGTCTGCCGCCACCAGCGATACTCGAGCCGCAGCGTGAAGTCGGCGAAGTCGGTGCGCTTGGTGCGAAGGTAGCCGAACGGCGTGCCGGTAGTGCGGATGGCGCCATCCACCACCGCCCATGTAGGCTCCGGCGCGGCATAGTCGCCCTTCACGTCCTGGTCTGCGACAACCGTCCAGCCCGAGAGGTCTTTTCCGTTGAACAATTCCGCCGCGGGACAGGCAGCCCCGACAAGCGCCGACAATGCGAGAACGACAGTCTTCATACCGCACATTATACCAAATCGCGGGCAACGGCGCTGTGTGGGCTTCTCGACGAATCTGGACGTTCTCGCAAAAGCGCATGCCGTCATAGGCGACGCCTATAGAAGCCAGGCGGAAAAACCGATTGGCGGGCACTCAAGGACTCATGGTACAATATGCGCCGTTGACAGCGACAAGGAAAGGAGCAACGACAATGAGCAAGAAGCAATACCACATTGAAACACTGGCAGTCCACGCAGGACAGGACGCGCACGGCGATCCGACCACGAACGCAAGAGCCGTTCCCGTGTACCGCACGACCGCGTACAACTTCCGCGACTCCAAGCATGGCGCCGACCTCTTCGCTCTGAGAGAGCTTGGCAACATCTACGCCCGCCTCATGAACCCCACCAACGACGTTCTCGCGAAGCGAATCGCGGCGCTGGAGGGCGGAGCCGCAGCGCAGACGCTTGCGAGCGGAACGGCGGCTATCTACTTCACGATCACGAACATCGCGCGGGCCGGCGACGAGGTCGTCGCGGCTAGCAACCTCTACGGCGGCACTTTCAGCCAGTTCGACGCGATTCTGCCGAATGCCGGCATCAACGTGAAGTTCACACCCGTCAACGACTTCCAGGCTGTCGAGGCCGCGATCAACGAGAAGACTAGGCTTCTCTTTATCGAGACCGTCGGCAACCCTGCTCTTGACGTTGCGGACATCGAAGGCTACGCGGCCGTCGCGAAGAAGCACCATCTGCCTCTCGTGGTGGACGCGACGTTCACGCCGCCGCCGCTCAGCAACGCCATCAAGCACGGCGCAAACCTCGTGATCCACTCGCTCTCGAAGTGGATCGGCGGGCACGGAGCCGGCATCGGCGGCGTTGTCGTCGACGCGGGCAACTTCGACTGGACGGACCCCAAGTTCGCGCTCTACAACGAACCGGACAAGGGGTACCACGGACTCCGCTTCGCGCACGACCTGCCGGAGCCTCTCAAGCCCGTGGCCTTCATGATCCGGCTGCTCACGGTGGGCATCCGCAACCAGGGTCCGACGCTTGCCCCGGACGCGGCATGGATCTTCCTTCAGGGCGTCGAGTCGCTTCCGCTGCGCATTGCGCGCCACAGCGAGAATGCGCTTGCGGTCGCGAAGTGGCTGGAGCGCCATCCGAAGGTGGCGTGGGTGAAGTACCCTTCGCTCACCCAGCCCGAGCTTGCGGCCAAGTATCTGCCGAAAGGCGCAGGCGGAGCGGTCGTCTTCGGCGTCAAGGGCGGCTCTGAGGAGGCCCGCAAGGTCACCGACGCGGCGAACGGGGAGATATTCTCCATTCTCGCAAACGTCGGCGACGCGAAGAGCCTCATCATACACCCGGCGTCCACGACACACTCGCAGCTCTCCGACGAGGATCTGCGCAAGGGCGGCGTGCTGCCCGAGCTCATCCGCCTCTCAATAGGCATCGAGCACATCGACGACATCATCGATGCGCTCGACGAGGCGCTCTCGGTCATCTGACCGAGGCGCTTCCCTCGGCTTCGTGCGCCGGCAGGCTTCAGTAGAAGTTGCCGAGCGCGCGAAGTTTTGCGTAGCGTTTCTCCAGCAGCTCGTCCGCGGGGACTTCCTTAAGAGAGGCTAGCGCCTTGAGGACGGCCTTCTTCACGTTTGCGGCGGCGAGCTCGTGGTTCTTCTGGGCTCCGCCTGCTGGCTCCTTGATTATCTCGTCCACTGCGCCCAGCCCCTTGAGGTCGTGCGCGGTGATCTTGAGCGCCTCGGCGGCTTCCGGAGCCTTCTTGCCGTCGCGCCAGAGAATGCCTGCGCAGCCCTCGGGAGAGATGACCGAATAGACGGCGTTCTCCATCATGAGGACCCTGTCGCCGACGGCGATTGCAAGTGCGCCGCCCGAGCCGCCTTCGCCCGTTACGACGACCACAACAGGCGTCGCAAGGCGCGAGAAGAACTCGAGGGACTTCGCGATCGCCTCGGCCTGGCCGCGCTCCTCGGCCTCGCGGCCGGGATAGGCGCCGGGAGTGTCGACGAAGGTGACAACCGGAAGATGGAACTTCTCCGCCAGCTTCGCGAGCCTCATCGCCTTGCGGTAGCCGTCGGGGTTCGCCATGCCGAAGTTGGCCTCCATGTTCTCCTCGACCGTCTCGCCCTTGTTGTGGCCGAGCACAAGCGCCTTCACGCCGTCAATCGTCGCGAAGCCGCCGATCAGCGCGCGGTCGTCGTTCACGAGCCTGTCGCCGTGAAGCTCCTCGAAGTCGGAGCAGATCAGCCGGATGAAATCCTTAAGGTGCGGCCGCTTGGGATCCCGCGCAAGCTTCACGCAATCCATCGCCGTCTTCTTCTTCGCCATTGTCAGAACCCCCAGTAGTTGAGCATCTTGGCGATGAACTTCTTCAAGTTCCCGCGCTCGACGATGCGGTCAATGAACCCGTGCTTTTCAAGGTACTCCGCGGACTGGAAGTCCAGCGGGAGCTTCTGGTGGATCGTGTTCTCGATCACGCGGCGCCCCGCGAAGCCGATCAGGGCCCTGGGCTCGGTTATGTTGATGTCGCCGAGCATCGCATAGCTTGCGCTCACGCCGCCGGTCGTAGGATCGGTCAGCACGGAGATGTACGGCAGCCCCGCCTCCTTCAGCCTCGCTATCGCGGCGGAAGTCTTCGCCATCTGCATGAGGGAGAGAATGCCCTCGTGCATGCGCGCGCCGCCCGAGGCGCTGAAGAGGACGAGCGGGCGCCTCTCGGCGATCGCCTGCTCGCACGCCCTCGCGATGCGCTCGCCGGTCCCCGTTCCGAGCGAGCCGCCCATGAAGGAGAAGTCCATCACGCCCAGCATCGCCGCATGCCCGCCGATCTCGCAGACGCCCATCACGACGGACTCCGTCTCGCCAGTCTTGGCGATCGTCGCCTCGACCTTCTCCTTGTACGGACCCGTCGCGTCGTGGAACTCGAGGTGGTCGGAGTAGCTCACGACGCGGAACACCTCTGAGAAGGTGCCGTCGTCGGCGATCTGCGCGATCCTCTCGCGCGCCGAAAGCCGCCCGTGGTAGTTGCACTTGGGACAGATGCAGTTCGCGCCCTTCCAGACGGACTTCTCGAAATGGCTCTTGCACTTGGGGCAGATCGCCCACAGCGCCTTAGCCGGCGGTATCTTCGGCTTCTCGGCCTTCGCTTCAAACCATGCCATTGAATTAGCTCCTGTTTGCAGTCACTGTACGCCAGTCAGAACGGTATGTACACAACGCCGTAAATGCTCGCGGGCTTGCCGCCGAGGGCGCGCAGCCCGTGCTTGACGACTGCGTTGTAGTACGCGGTGTCGCCCGGCCTGAGAACGGTCTTGCCCGGGCCGTACGTAAGCTCCACCTCTCCGTCTAGGCAGATTATGAGCTCCTCGCCTTCGTGGCTGGAGACGGCGTCCACGCCGTGCGCGTCGAACTCGATGCGGTACGGCTCCATGTGGCGGTCGGGCTTGCCGAGGGCGAGCGAATGGCTGGAGTAGCCGAGCGCGTTCACGCCCTCCTGCGCAACCTTTCGCGCCTCGAGGTCCGAAGCCCGCGTGACGATCGGGTCGGGCTTGAACTGGTCGTCCATGAAGGTGCCGAGCCTCTGCCCGAGCGCCCGCGATATCTTCGTCAGAACGCCGAGCGCAGGCAGAACCTCGCCCTTCTCTATCGAGTTGATGATCTTCTCGTCCACCCCGCACTTCTGGGAAAGGTCGTAGATGGACATGTCGAGATTCTCGCGATAGCCGCGGATTCTCCTGCCTACGCTTGATTCCTTGATCATGATCCTTGTCCTGGTGTCCTCGCGCCGCGCCGGAATGCGGTCATTCGGCCGACGGCATGGGCGCAAGCGTCTCGAACTCGTCGGTCGAGCCGGCATAGCCCGACATGACCTGCTCAAGCCCTGCGCGGACGCGCGGAAACTCGACGTTCAGCCAGAACATGAGCGCGGCGTTCTTGCTCTCAACCTTCTCCGCCGCCTTCACGAACAGAGCGGACACGATGAGCGCGATCGCGGCGTCGACAAGCTTTCTGGCGGAGAGGTCGTGGTAGGTCTTCGCGTCCTCGCGGCCCTTGACGTACGCGATCGCGGCGTCGAGATCGGCGAGAAGCTTCGTCATGCGCGGATGCTCCCCGTGCCAGTCCGCCTTGCCGAAGATGTCGGCGATCACGTCCTTGACGAGCCCGCCCGTGACGCCGGCGATGGCGGCGACGACCTGAAGCTGCGAAGTGCCCTCGTAGATCGTCGTGATGCGGCTGTCGCGCAGATAGCGCTCGCACGGGTAGTCCTTCATGAAGCCCGAGCCGCCGAGCACGGAGATCGCGCCCTGGGCGTTGCGCATCGAAAGCTCAGAGCCGTAGTACTTCGCCATCGGCGTGAGCATCTTGTTGAAAGCGGCGACCTTCTTGAGGCGCGCGCGCACGGCCTGGGCCTCGGGAGTCCCCTTCAGAGCCTCGAACCTGCGGTCGAGGCCTGTCTCGAGGTCGACGTTCTTCGCGGCGTAGTAGGTGAGAAGGCGCGACGCCTGAAGCTCGACCGACATCGTGGACATGAGCTCGCGGAGAGCCGGGAACGTGTCGATAGTGACGCCGAACTGCTTGCGGGACGCGGCGTAGTCGCGCGCGGCGCGGTACGCCGCCTCGGCGATTCCCGTGCCCTGCGCGGCGATGCCCATCCTCGCGCCGTTCATGAGCGCCATGACGTACGTGATGAGGCCGCGCTTCCTGAGGCCGATCAGCTTCGCGGGCGCGTCCGTGAACACCATCTCGCAAGTCGGAGAGCCGTGGATGCCGAGCTTGTTCTCGAGACGGCGAACCTTGACCCACGGGCCCTTCTCGACGAGAAGGCAGCTGAGGCCGCGGCCGTCGGAGAACTCGGGCTCGGTGCGCGCGAGGACGAGCAGAACCTCACCGCATCCGTTCGTGATGAAGCGCTTGACGCCGTTCACGCGCCAGACGCCGTTCTCGTCCAGATGCGCGGACGTCTTGACGGACTGGAGGTCGGAGCCCGCGTCAGGCTCGGTTAGGACCATCGCGCCGGTCCACTCGCCGGAGACGAGCCTCGGCACGTACTCCTTCTTGATGTCCTCGTCGGCGAACCAGTTGATCGTCTCGGCTATGCCCTGCAGCCCGAAGAGGTTCATGAGGCCCGCGTCGCCGCGGCTGACGATGTCGTTGCACGCGGTGAGGACCGTGCACGGCATGTTGAGTCCGCCGAGGTAGTACGGAATCGTGACGCCCATGAGCCCGGTCTTGCCGAAGAGCTCGATGGCGAGCTTCATTCCCGGAGCGCGCGTGACGGAGCCGTCCTCGTTCAGGGTGTTGCCCACGAGGTCGGTCTCCTCGGCGAGCGGGGCGATCCTGTTCGCCATGATGTCGCCGCACAGGTCGATCGCGCGCTTGTAGTTGTCCACCGCCTCCTCGGCGCTCTTCGGCGCGAAGTCGTACTCCTTCGCGAACTTGAAGTCCTCTTCGAGGAGCGTCGCGACCTCCGTAAGGTCCATGACGTCGATGACGTCCTCGATGTCCTTGTTGTCTCTGTAGAAATTGCCCATGACGATCAGCCCTTGTTCTTGATAGCCTTGATAAGCTTCGGAATGACGACGTTGAGGTCGCCGACGATGCCGTAGTGCGCGACCTTGAATATCGGCGCGTCCTTGTCCGTGTTGATCGCGATGATCTTCGCGGAGTCCTGCATGCCGGCGAGGTGCTGGACCGCGCCGGAGACGCCGCAGCTGATCATCAGCGCGGGACGCACCGTGACGCCCGTCTGGCCGATCTGCCGCTCGTGCTCGCAGTAGCCGAGGTCGACCGCCGCGCGGCTTCCGCCGACGGCGCCGCCGAGAACCGCCGCGAGATCGTGGAGAAGCCTGAAGTTCTCCTTCGAGCCGACGCCTGCGCCGCCGCACACGATTATGCGCGAGCCCTTGAGGTTCACGGAGGACGTCTTGCGCACGATCTCCACGACCTCGACCGGAATCTCCACGCCCTCAAGGCGAGAGGAGTGCCTCACGACCTCGCCCCTGCGGCCTTCCTCGCGCGGAAGAGGCTTCATGACGCCCTCGCGCACAGTCGCCATCTGCGGCCAGTTGCGCGCGTTGACGATCGTCGCGATGATGTTGCCGCCGAAAGCCGGACGTATCTGGTGAAGGACGTTCTCGAACTTCTCGCCGGTCTTCTTGTCCTCGTAGCCGCCGATCTGGAGGTCCGTGCAGTCGGCCGTGAGCCCGCAGCGAAGCGCGGACGCGACGGACGGACCGAGGTCGCGGCCCATGTGGGTCGCGCCGAAGACGACGATCTGGGGATTGACCTCCTTGACCAGCTCGACCATCGCGTGGCGGTACGCCTTGTTTCGGTAGACCTTTAGCGCAGGGTCGTCGACGAGATGCACGACATCCGCCCCAGCCTCGAAGAGCGGCTTTGCGAGGGCCTCGACGCCCGAGCCCATCAGGACCGCGCCGACCTTGACGCCGAGCTTCGCCGCGAGTTCACGCGCCTTGCCGAGCAGCTCGAACGGAACGTCGGAAAGCTTGCCCTCCTCCTGCTCCGCAAATACCCAGACTTCACCTTGTGTGTTTTTCATGAGTGCGATAAATGGAATGGTGGAATTAGCCGATCGTATGGTCTTTGATGAGCCCGGCGACAAGAGCGCCAATGCCCTCGTCGGTCGCCGGCACCTCCTGGAACTCGCCGCCGGCGAGAACGACGGACTCGATCTTGTTCACGCTCGTCGGAGAGCCCGCGAAGCCGCATCTGCCGGCCTCGCAGCCGATGTCGTCGCACGAAAGCGTCTCGGGCTCGGCGTTCTTGAACTTCATCACGCGGCGCATCTCGTACGGCCTGAGGTCGCCGAACCGCTCGGTCACCGTGAAGAGCGCCGGCAGCTTGGCCCTGCAGGTCTCGACTCCGGTCCCGATGTCGCGCGTCGCGATCGCGGTGTCGCCGTCCAGCTCAAGCTTCTCGAGATACGTCACGACGGCGCAGTCGAGCTTCTCGCCGATCTGCGGACCCGTCTGCGCCGTGTCGCCGTCGATCGCCTGCCGGCCGCAGAAGACGAGGTCGGGGCTGAACTTCTTCACGGCCTGCGAAAGGATGTAGCTCGTCGCAAGCGTGTCGGAACCCGCGGCCTTGCGGTCCGTGACCAGCACGGCCCTGTCGGCGCCGCACATGAGGGCCTCGCGGAGAATGGCCTTTGCCGCGGGCAGACCCATGGTTATCACGGTGACGGTGCCGCCGTAGGTCTCCTTGACCTTGAGCGCCGCCTCAAGCGCGTTCCTGTCCTCGGGATTGAAGATCGCAGGCAGCGCAGCGCGGTTGATCGTTCCGTCCGCCTTCATGGCATCGCCGGTCACCTTCTTGGTGTCAGGCACCTGCTTTATGCAAACAACACAATTGTAACGATTCATAGACAGGTATTATACCATATGAGGCGCTTGCATGTCATCTGGCTTGCCGTACAAATCCCCTGCGCGCAGGACAACGGGTTCTACTGCAAATTGCAGACGAACGGGGCCGTACAGCCCCGTTCGTCTGCAATTTGCAGTAGTTCCAGAAGAAGTTCTTGAAGGGCCTGAAGTTAATGCCTTGCGATTGATGCATTGCCGTTCAATGTGTGCAAACAACGAAACAATGAATCTGGCGAGAGGAGTCCGACAAGTCCCGAAAATGCAGACGGGAATATGGTATAATCTTCCCGATGAAAGTTTGCTTTGAAACATTTGGATGCCGTCTAAACCGCGCTGAAGCCCTTCAGATGGAGGCCGACTATCTGGCCAAGGGCTGGGAGAGAACCGAAAGCCATTCCGACGCCGACCTCATCGTCGTGCGCGGCTGCAGCGTTACGCGCAGGGCACAGCACGACTGCGAGCGGCTCGTTGCGCACATCAAGGCCAAGTATCCGGCGACGCGGCTCATCGTCACAGGCTGTCTAAGGGACGAGTCTGCGGAAAGGCTGTCGCCTGCGGTGCGCCGCGCGCGCGCGATTCTCGAAGGGATGAACGCGGCAGACGACGAGGACGAGGAAACGCCGCAGGAGATCGAGGAGGACGAGCCCATTCCGATGCGCACGGCCCGCGCATACCTCAAGATACAGGACGGCTGCAGCGGGAAGTGCTCGTTCTGCATCGTGCCGCAGTTCCGCGGCCCTTCGTTCTCGATTCCGTTCAGCAGCCTGATGCGCAAGACGGAGCGCTTCATCGAGGCCGGATACACGGAAATCGTCCTGACCGGATGCAATCTCATTCTATACGCAAGCGGAGGGAAGAGGCTGCCTGAGCTTGTCGACGCCCTAGCGAGACTGGGCGAAAGCGCCGACGAGAAGTCGCGTCCGCGATGCCGCATCAGGCTCGGCTCCATCGAGCCCGGCGCATGCGCGCTTGAGACCGTAGACGTCATGGCGGCCCACGCAAACGTGTGCCGCTACCTTCATGTGCCGGCACAGTCCGGAGCGGACAGAATACTGACGGCGATGAAGCGTCCGTATCTCGTGCGCGACGTGGTCGAGCTTGTCGAGAGGGCAAAGCGCGTCTCCGCTCTTGCCGGCATAGGCTTCGACCTGATGACGGGCTTTCCAGGCGAGACCGAAATGGACTTCCTGAGCACCGAGGGCCTCATCAAGAGGCTGTGTCCGTCAAACGTGCACGTGTTTCCGTATTCGGAGCGTCCCGGGACGATCGCGGCAGGACTGCTGGACGCAATTCCGAGAGAGGTCAGGCACGACCGTGCAAGGCGGCTCGCGGCAGTCGCGAAGAACCACAGGTCCCAGTTCGCCAAGAAGTTCATCGGCCAGCAGGTCCAGATTGTGATCGAGGACGAAAAGGAGATGTCCGGCTGGACCGGCGAATACTTCCAGTGCAGGATCGACAACAAAGGCCGATGCGCGTCGGTGAAGCGCAGAGACATAGTCGAGGCTCGCGTAACAATGGCGCGGCACGGGGCGCTGGTCGCCGCGGTCGTCTGAGGCGCGCGTCAGCGAAGCTTGCCGTCTATCTCGCGTTCGTCGCGCCAGGCGACCGGCAGCATCGGGTCCGTCGACGCGGACGCAAGCGGAATGCGGAAGAAGCCTTCGTATGCGACGCGCCCGTTCAGCCCCTTCAGCGAAAACGCGATCTCTTTGGTTCCGGAAGGCACGCGCCCGACTATCTGGACCGTTCCGCCGCGATAGAGGTTCTTTAGAAGCCTCGGATACGCCTCGGCGTCGCAACCGGACGCGAAGACAAGTCGCAGGTCGCTCAGGACCGGGTCGCGGAAGCGCATGGACAGGCCCTCGATGCCTTCGCCGGCCCTGGTCCTCGCCAGCAGCCCGCCCTGCTCGAAGATGAAGCTTTCGCCGCGGTTGCCGCGTGTGAGGACGTCGATGAGCTCGCGGTTCGCGGAAGACTTGACCCCGTACATGTAGACGGACACAAGCCCATCGTTCAGCCTGGTGAACTTCGAAAGGATGTCGGCGGTGCGGCTGACGCCGGAGTTCGCGTCGCCGTCGGTGACGACAAGCGCGATGAGCGGACGGGATGGGCTGCGGGGAAGAGTCAGCACAGAGGCGATTGTGGCGAACACGTCCGTCCTGCCGAAGGGCGCGACATTGTTGAGCCATCTGTCGGCTGCGTCGAACGACTGCACGTTGCACTCCTGCCAGCTGCGGAAAGCGTACGAGAACCTGTCGCGGAACGCGACGAGATTGAACCTGTCGCCCGTGTTCGACGCAGAGCGAAGGATCTTCTTCGCGGCTCGGCGTATGGAGCCCATGCGGTCCTTGCCGATCGAGCCGGAGGCGTCGATAAGCACTACGACGTCCTTGGGCACCGGCGAGAGATTCGACTTGGGGGACACCGTCAGGCTGAAGTACGTCACACCCGGCCCGGACGCCTTGTTAAGCCTGATGTCGACGGCCTTGGCGAGGTCCAGCGCGTCCGGCACGTCGACAAGTCTGCGGACCGCGGCCTTCTCCTTTTCGACCACCTTCTCGTCCACGGCGTCCATGACTTCGGGAGGCGGAGCGAACTCGGGGCCTGAGGAGTCCTTTCTGAACTCCTTCGCGACTGCCGCGGAGTCCGGCTCTGGCGCGACGCCTGCAAGCGCGAGAGGCGGCGCCTGGAAAGCCGGAACCGCGGGCACTAGAGTCTCCGACATGGAGGGCGGCGGCGCAATAGGCGTGCTTGGCGCCGGCTGCGGCAGCGCATCCGAGACCATCCTTGGTTCGGGACGTGGCGCGGGCGAGAGCGGAGCCGTGACGACCTCCGCGATAGGAACGATAGGCGTTTCGGCCGCGCCCGGATCGGGCATGGGGACTTCAGGAGTCTCAAGGCCGGCGCCTGGCGCGTCGGGCGGAGCGTCCTCGACCGACGGCACGGCCTCGACAGTGGTTTCGGCCTCGGGAGCGTCCTTCTCGGCGGCGACGTCCTTGAGCGTGTCGATGCGGACGGGCTCGGGTCTCTTGACGGCCTCCGTGACGCGCATAGGGCCTTTACGCGGCACATGAGCGCCGCCGAACGCGACATGCGTCATGATGCGGGGCTTCGCGTAGAACATGACGGCCACGTGCAGCACCGCCGAGACGATGAGGGAGAATATCAGAAGGTCTGTGCGAAAGCCCCTTTTCACTTCAATATCTCCTTCGCCTCGGCCGCGGCCTTCGTGTTCTCGAATAGGGTGTCGATGACCGTTGCGTAGCGCTTCGCGCCCTCCGTATCGTCTCTTAGAAGCGCCGCGCGCGCAAGGCCGAGGTAAGCCATCGCACGGGCCTCGTTGTCGTTCGCGTTCAGCTTGACCGCCCGCTCGAGAACCTTTTCCGCGTCGGCGGCGTTGCCCTCGCGGACATAGTGGAGGCCGAGGCGGACGGCGACTGGGGCCGCGGCCTCGGTCGTGCACGGCTGGTCGAGGCACTTGCCGTAGGCGTACGCTGCGGCGGTGAGATTCGTCGCGGCGGTCTCTATGTCGCCGAGAAGAGCGTAGCCGGCCTGGCGCCACTCGGCCTCGCTGCTCGCGACGAGCGCTCTCGCGCAGGCGCGGGCCTCGTCGCCGGAAAGAATGCGCCCGACCGCCAATGTCTTCGCGGCGCCCATTCGGTCGAGCGCGCCGTCACGCACAAGCGACGCATATGCCGCAGCAGCCTCGTCGCGTCGTCCGGCGTTGAAGGCCTCGTCGGCAAGAAGCAGCCGCGCCTCGCGACGCTCGTCTATGGAGAGGCCGCCGCCTTCCAGGGCCTGGCGGAGGAAGCCGCACGCCTCCTCCACATGTCCAAGCCGGTGCGCCGCCATCCCGCGCCAGTAGAGAGCGGGGGAGACGCGCTCCTTAACGAGCTTGCCGGAGGCGAGCGCCTCGGCGAGCGAGACCTCGGCCGCAGACCACTTGCCGCGCCTCAGAAGCGACATCGCGCGACGGTAGAGGGCGTCGGCGGCGACGTCGGCCGTCGGAAAGTCGCGCGCGACAGCGGCGTACTCGGCCTCTGCGTTCTCCGCCTCGCCGGCGCGCTCGTAGGCCCATGCAAGGCGGAGGCGCTCCGCACCTGTCTTCGCAAGCGCGGCGCAGCGCTTGGCGGCGGGGAGAATCTTCGCCGGGTCGCCGCCGGCAATCGCCTCGTCAAGCTCCTGCCTGGCGATGACGAGCTCCACCTCCGCGCGAGCCGCGCCGGCGGGAAACTCTTCGAGATACTTGCGAGCGAGGCGCGCGGCCTCCGAGCCGTTGCCAAGCCGCTGGGACGCCACTGTCTTCACGTAGAGAAGCTCGGCGTCTGACTCGTCGGCACAAAGAGTGAGGGCCGAGGCGTACTTGCCGTCCATGAGCTCGCTTTCCGCCAGAAGGCGCGTGATCTTCCTCTCCCCTTCGGCGCCAGGGTATTTCTTGAGGTACCGCCACAGCAGCGCCGAGCATTCGCCATAGCGCTTCTCGTGAAAGCAGTGCACGGCTACAAGGTCAAGCGCATGTCTCGCAAGCGTCTCGTCGGCGCCGTAGACGAGGTCCATGAGCTCCGCGTCGCCCTGGCGTCGACGGACGGGATCGGCGTCGCCCACAAGCGCATAGGCATGGCGGAACTTAGCATGCCCTGCAAGAGGCCCTTTCGGATCCGTCTTGAAGCATCTTTCGTAGAGCGACGAGTCGGACGTCGCCTCCGCCATGCGATACAGCGCGGCGGCGCGGATGTCGGCTGCGACGCC
>JAEEZC010000069.1 GCA_016288465.1 Verrucomicrobiota bacterium
CCCATTCACCTTGGTCTTCTGGAGCGAGGAACGGGACTCGAACCCGCGACAACCACCTTGGCAAGGTGGCACTCTACCAACTGAGTTATCCTCGCATCACGAAAACAGTGTGTAGTATATCATATTGGGCCGTGTGAGCGCAAGGGGGTATTTTAACTTTTTTAAGTTTTCACCAAATTTCTCTGACAAGCGTCCAGTCCCTGAAAACGTTGGCTTTCAGGGGCTTTTTTGTGCCCGTCATTGCCATCGCGGAGTCTAAGGGAAGCGAGAACTTTTCACCAGCGACGGTGATTGGCGAGCACCCCTGCGCGAATTCAATGTAGGCCGGGGAAAGTCTGCCTATGTCGTTGGTGGCAGTCGCCGCGGATTCCGCCGCAAAGACGATAGGCTCGCCGCCACCAACGGTCGGCCTTGCTCCGTCCGCCCAGTTGCCGGCGGTGGAGAACCTTCCGTCGCCCGCCGCTCCCGTCCACATGCATATCTCCCCTTCCGCAACAACCGCCTTCAGCGTGTTGCCGTCCGCAGTGAACGTACATGTCTTGCGGCCCGTCAACCCCGTCATGCGCAGCAGTGAGAGGTCGTCAGGAAACCCGCCGCCCGCCGTAAGTATCGTGTGCTCGCCAGCCGGCAGTTCCCCGCCGGCGAGTTTGATGAATATCGGCTGCCTGTCCTGGATTTCGAGCGAGCCGCCGATGTGCGTCGCGCCAGACGCTATGGACGGCATTTCGAGAATGCTGCCGCCGCAGAGAATCAGGTCGCCCGACAGGTCGAGTCTGTTGTACGCGAGGTGTCCGTAGAGGCGCAGCGTCTCGCCTGTCACGACATCCGCCATCAGCTTGTAGCCGTCCGTGCGGATAGTCGCGTCGGCGTCAATCGTGACGGGGACGGAAAGTCCGCGCAGATCTGTATCCTTGTCGAGCGTCACCCAGCGCTTGACCGTGAATGACGCGCAGGGGAGCGTAGTCCCTTGCGGGACGCTTGGCATTTTCTCGCCCCACGCGACGACGGCCGTTGCCGCCGTCGGCAAGGACGATATCTTGTCGCCGTTGGAGTTTACGCACTCCCAGTTCGCCTCGTTGGACAGATCACCGTCGGCCTGACCCAGCCAGCGCGCAACAGTCGGCGCCAGCGGATCGTAGGACGACGGAAACGCGTCGAAATACTGCCGCAACTCGTTTGCGTTCAACGCACGGTCGAACATCCTGTAGTCCTGGCATTCAAAGCCACTGCCGATCGAGACATCGCGAGAAAGATCCGCGTCGGCTGTCATCTGCAAAGAGATGCTTGCGGCGCCGTCGAGGTAGACCTTGACCGAAGTACCTTCCTTTACCGCCACCATCGTGTGGCTGCTCTGCGACGCAGTTGCCGCGATTGTTAAACTTGAACCCAGCGCGAACACCGCGTCCCCCGCGCCCGATGGCTGCGGCTCGAACTTGCCGCGCATGGCGACAGTCCAGTTTCCGTCCTCGATGCCGGACTTCACACTTCCCGCGCGAGAACTGAAATTGAAGCTGGTGCACTTGTTGTAGTTGATGCGCCTGATGCCGTCTTGTGTTCCGTTTGCCGTCCACTGGACTATCGCGTCTGTTATGCGCTCCTCGTGCCTCCAGTCGCCGAGCAGTTCATCATACGTGCGGCCGGTGAGGGCGGGCCACATTGTATCGATCTTGTCGCCCCTGTTCGTGCTGCAGTAGATTAGCAGGTCGTTCAGTACCGGCGCGCCGTATGTTCGGCGGAGATACGCGATCAGGCCCGCGCCGTCGCCGACGTCGTTGAACGCGTAGCCGTCCCTCACCAGTTCGTATTCCCGGCTCTGCACCTCGTCCGCGGGCGCGAAGCAGTAGCGGCGCACCCACTCGGCAAGGCCCTCCGTCAGGTGCTCCACCTTGCCGTTGTCGAACCTGATCGTATTGTCGAGATTGATTGCCCTGTCCTCGCCTGCCTGTTTCGTAAGGTAGCGCGAAAGGCAGCCCTGCACGACGTGGCCCATTTCATGGACCAGCGCGCCGCGGGCGTCGTACGGGTTTCCCCTGAAAAAAGGAAGATTCAGCCAGATGGTATTGCCGCCCGTCGCCGCAACGCCGTCGTAGTCGAAACTGAAGTACATGACCTCGTCATCTACAGCGGCGGTGCTGCCGTGCGGATTCTCCGCAGTGGCGGTGTAGGATCGGCATATCTCCGCAGCCCAGCCCTCCATCTCCTCGCGAAGATGGTATGCATCCACCTCCGCCATGTTTTCCGGGCTCGTCCCCGCCATGTACTTGATCTGGAGCGCGCCGTATGACTGCGTGAACGGCAAGGCGCTAAACACCATGGCCGTGAAGACCGTTAAGACATTACCGCCTTTGCGATTGTGACGGATGGAATCTGAACTTTTCATTTGTGCGTTCCTTGTTCTTTCTATCGTACCGTGTCCGGCGTGTCGAAATATCCTTTGGCCGGCCTTACGGAATTCGTGGGATAGATGTATTCAGTCACCTTCTTGAATTCGCCTTCGTGTCCGGAGCGAGTGACTATGGCACACTCCTCGGCAGGCTTCCCTTCTCTGGCAACCTCCATATCGAGGCGAGCGACGACAGGCTGCGCCCCTTCCGACACCAGCGATTCCGCTGCGAGCGCAGCCCTTGCGGCAAGAGCGAGCGCTGCGACTACAACTGTTTTTATCATGCGCTTCATATTGGACTTCCTCCTATTGCTGGCTTCCTTGACAGCAATATTATAACTTAAAATCCCCCGTCATGGCGAACTGGTTTTAACCAGTTTTTACACTCTAAAAGTGGTCGAGATCGATTTTCCATTCGTGCCGAGCGAGCTGACGGGCCGAACGGCGATAGTCCAGCCGGCGTGAGAATATCCCCCAGCCGAAGGCTGTCCGCGAAGCGGAGCAGGGGTGCGAAAAGCCCGCCAGGTAACGCTAGAAATCCTAACAAGGCCAAACCGCCCTTCGCAAACTCCCGCATAGTCAGATTCATGCAACCCTCCGAGAAATTGACGCGACACGCCTATTTGTGCAAATCCAAGGTTCAACCTTGCTTTTGCACCGACGAGTGTGGTCGTTTATTCCGGACGCGAGACCGCCACGGCGGACGGCATACAGGCAATGCCGTTCACCGCTTTCGACACCTGATGCCGCCAAGCCGCCTTTCACAAACTCGCGCCTCGCGGAATACTCGATTCCCCTCTCGCCGATTTCGAGACGCACCTCGTTCAATCCGTCCGGCGAAACCGCGTCGAATTTTCTGCCGCGCCGAGTGCGCTCGTGTCCTCCTTGCGCCTGAGCATCGCCTCCGCCACCGCAGACTCAACGGCGTCGTACCATTTGCTTCCGTTCTGGAAATCTTTAATCAGCCCCGACGATTGGAGATTGTACGCCACCAGACGGCTTCCGGAGAAATTCGGCGAGAAGCGACCGACGCCGAGGCCATTGAACATCTCGCCGTAGGCCTTCTCCCATGCCGCCTTGTCGTAGCCGGACCTGAGCCCCTGCTTCACCTTCTCTATGTTGCCGGCGCAAAGGGACAGCGTGCGGTTGCGATGGTAGAAGTAGTGCGAAAGGAACGGAACGCGCAACATCAGGTGGGAGAACTCCCCGTCGTCGGAGAGGTCGTCCAGATCAAGGCCATGCGCTGGATCGCACAACCAGGCGAAGTACACCGCAAGCTCGTTGTTCAGCATCCTCTGCGCGCGCTCGGGGCGAGACGCGACGTCGTACTGCGCCAGGGCCGCCTGAAGCCGGACAAGGTCCTCGTCGGTCGACTTCTCGGATTTCGCGATTTTCATGGCAATGTCGCCCGCCTTTTCCACGAGCAACCTCGTTGTCAGCCACCTCACGTCTGATTCCGCGTCATTCTCGATCTTCCGCGCAAGCAGCAGCATGTCGCCTACGTCGTCTATTGCCGCGCTGGTCTCGCCAAGCTCCAGACGCCGCTGGGCCTCAAGGTGGACAAGCACGCACAGGCGCCAGAACGCGTCGACGTGCGGGAACGGCTCTCTCTTGCCCGCAGGGTCGCAGCTCCACCACGCCTTGCGCCGCACGGCCTCGTGGTACAGGGAGAGCGCCTTCCACGACTCGGCGAGAATCGCGTCCTTGTCCGCATCCGTCAGTGGCTCATTGGGAAAGCGCTGGATCGGCCTCCTCCCGTTACTCACGTCGAACAAGCTCGCGAGAATCGGCAGCCCCGTCTTCTCGCTGACGACGTTTGTCACAGCCACCAGCCCGCAGTAGACGTTGTCGGCGTCGGACGGGACCACGAAGCGGTTGTCGAACTTCGACATGTCCGGCAGCTCGCAGTCGACGGAATTGACTGCGACATACGCGGCGATGGCGACCAAGAGGGCTCCTGCCGCAGCCACAGGCCATTTGATTGCATTCTTCATTGTCATCCTCCTTATTGTATTCTCATTCTTCCTCTATCTCTGCCTTGAAGAAGGCAGGAGGAGTCTCGCCGTCAAGCGGAATCGCCGCCGGCGAATGTGTCGTTCGTGAGTTCCGCCGCGCTGACAGGCGTCACGCCCTCGGCCTCGACATCGACCCAGTGTGGATTGTTGCCAATATTGCCAGTGTTGCCAGTTTCAATGTTGCCTTTCCAATTTATCCTCCGTAGCCTTTGGCGAAGGAGGATTGGGCATTGGTAGTTGGTTATTGGCAACATTCTACAGACTTACCTGAAGATCACCATCAGCCACAAACGATCATTGTGCCGTCATGAGTTTCGCGGCGAATCCGCCGCCGGGCGCGAGCTTGACCTTGAGCGGCTCGCCTGCCTTTATCGTGAAATCGCGGCGGATGTAATGCTCGGCGTTCGTATCCGCGTCCGGCGCGTCCTCGAACGCCTCCACCTTCCATTCGCCTTCGCCCAGGAAGGATGTGGGCAGCTCAAGTTCGCGCGCCTCCCAGTTCGTTATCGCGCCGAGCCACCACTCCCCGCCCTTGCGGCGGGCCACAACCGCG
>JAEEZC010000070.1 GCA_016288465.1 Verrucomicrobiota bacterium
ACGAGGCGCCGCTTCAGATGCTTGCGGACTCCCCGACCAACTACGAGAAGAACATGGAGTGCTTCTCGTTCATGGCCGCGACGCCTGTCGTGTGGGTTGACACTGTCGGCCTTGGCGGCACCCCGTCCACGATGGCCGCCTGCGCGCGCAAGGCCTATGACGGCTCGTGGTATGCCGCGGGCATGACGAACCGCGACGCGCGCGACTTCACTCTTGACACATCCTTCCTCGGCGCTGGAGAGTGGAAGGCCGAAGTCTTCCGCGACGCGCCTGACGGGGACGTGCGCCCGGAAGGCTATGTCCACGAGACCAAGACTGTCAGACGCGGCGACAGGATGCCGTTCTCCATGGCTCGAGGAGGCGGTTTCATAGTCAGGTTCTCGAGATGACCTCGTCCGTCTACATAGCCAAGAACGTCTATGGAGGCGATGGACTCGGGCGTCTGGGTGACGGACGCGTCGCGTTCGTGCCAGGGGCGTGGGCCGGCGAGCACGTCCGCGCCGAGATAGTCGAGGAGAAGAGGCACTTCGTCAAGGCGAAGCTCGTCGAGATACTCGAGTCCAGCCCCGACAGGCTTCCGGAGGACAAGAGGCCTCCGGGAATGCCGGGCATGGTCTATGCCGGGCTCGACTACAGGGCCGAATGCAGGGCGAAGGAGGCTCAGCTGAAGGAGTTTCTGGACCGCGCCCGCATTCCGTTCGGCGAGTTTCGCCCGTTCGATCCGGCATCGGCGTCGCAGCTTGGCTATCGCAACAAGGTCGTCTACCATTTCGCGAGGCGCGGGGACGGCTGGGCCATTGGCTACAGGGCCGAGCCGTCGCATGAGATAGTCGACGTTGAGTCCGACCCGCTGGCGCGTCCGGAGATAAACGCCAAGCTGCCAGAGATACGTCGGGCGGTGGTCACTCTGCTCACTACCGGTCCGGAGGCCGTGCGGCGCGACACAGAGCGCAAGGGCGGCGTCACGGTGAGATGGACCAAGAAGACCGGAGTGAAATGGTGGATCGGCGACACTCCCCCGGGACTTGTCCTCAAGGAGACGACGGCGGGGCTCGACTTCGAGGTTCCGGCGGACGGGTTTTACCAGGTCAATCCGGAAGTCGGCGAGATGCTCGCCCAGACGGTCGTCGGGGAGTACGAGAAAGGCGCGTCCGCTGCGCCTGACGTAGTGGATCTCTACTGCGGCGTCGGCGTCTTCGGCCTGTGCTGCCTGAAGAATGCGTCCGACCGCGGATGCCCGATGCGTCTCTTCGGCGTTGAGAGCGGACGCCAGGCAGTCGACTTCGCGCGGCGAAACGCGGCTTCGCAGGGCGCTCGAGATGCCAAGTTCTTCGCTTGGCGCGTAGGACAGAGCCTTCGGCGGATTCCTGCAGGACCCGGAACTACGGTCGTGGTGGATCCGCCGCGCGGCGGACTTGAGCGTGGCGTCGCCAGATGGCTTGCCGGCTCCAAGGCGCCGCGGATCATCTACGTCAGCTGCGATCCGGCCACCCTGGTCCGCGACCTGCGCGAGCTGTCGGCCTCGTACGCGGCGGAGTCCGTTGGCTGGTTCAACATGTTCCCGCGGACGGCGCGATTTGAAACCGTAGTCACGCTCGGAAGGAAAAATCCATGAAACTGGATCTTTTCCCCTCTCCGGCAGACTATCCCGGCAAGCGGCTCTTCTCCCTCGACCTGCTGCGGGGAATCGACATGTTCTACCTTGCGGTCGTCGGGGTGGTGCTGCATCCGCTCCTGAAGGCCGTAGGAGCGGGCGAATCATGGAGCGCCTTCCTGATCGAGCATCCCTGGGAGGGCTTCTCCCTCTACGACCTTGTGATGCCGCTGTTCATCTTCATGAGCGGCGCGGCGGTTCCGTTCGCCCTCGGAAGCCGGCTTGAGAACGGGCGTCCGACCGCGACTTTCCACAAGCACGTATGGACCCGATTCGCGATGCTGTGGGTTCTCGGAATGCTCGCGCAGGGCAGGCTGGAGTCGTTCGACCTTCTGGAGATATCCCCCTACAACAACACGCTCCAGACAATTGCCGTCGGATACGTCGCCGCGGCGTACACTTTGCTGATTCCGTGCTGGAAGACCAAGATTGCGATACCAGTCCTCCTTACTGTCGCATATGGGCTGATCGTCCATTTCGGCGGTGACTACACGAAGGCCGGCAATGCGACCGTCAAGCCGGAGATCGAGATACTTTCGTTCCTTCTGCCGGCTGGGAACGTCAACATAGAGAACGTCGTCAAGCACGGCTACACGTGGTTCCTCCCGTCGATGATGTTCCCCGTGATAGCGCTCTCGGGCGCGTTCTCGACGGAGATCCTCCGCTCCAAGGTCTGGGGCGAGTGGCGCAGGGCTGCGTATCTTTCGGCATTCGGAGCCGGGTCGCTTGCCGTCGGCTGGATTCTCGCGTTCGCTGGCGTTCGCATGGTCAAGCACATCTTCACGGTCTCGTTCACGCTGCAGGCGATCGGCTGGTCCGTGCTGCTGCTCGCGGCGCTGTACGTCATCACCGACATCTGGCGCCTCCGCCGCGGAACCGGCGTTCTGCTGCTCTTCGGGCAGTATGCGCTGACCGCATACCTCTGCAAGTCCGTCTTCAAGGACGCATGCCGCTGTGTCGGGGAGCGCGCGCTCGGAGGTCTGCCGCGCCTTTTCCCGGAAGCGTGGCAGGGCGTGGTTTCGGCGCTGGTCTTCTCCGCCGTCGTGGTGGCCGTTGTCGTGATCAGACGCAAGCTCGCCGTCGCCAAGTCCAAATGAGGTTCTGGATACACACGTACGGCTGCCAGATGAACGTCCGCGACTCCGAGGCCGTGGAGGCTCTCATGGTCGCGGCCGGCCATGTCAAGGCGACGGGCGAAGCCGACGCCGAGGTCGTAATCGTCAACAGCTGCACTGTGCGGCAGAAGGCCGAGGAGAAGGCTGTCGGCAAGGCCGGCAACCTGGTCGCCGAGGGCAAGATCGTCGGCATGATGGGCTGCGCCGTGAAGCGCCTTGGCGAGGAGGTCTTCAGGCGCGTGCCCGGTCTTTCCTTCGCCGTCGGCCCGAGGTGCTTCGGGCTCGTGCCGAAGATCGTGGCCGAAATCGCCGCGCGCGGCGCGGGTTCCGCGCGCATCCTCGAGACGGGGGGCGACGAAGTGCCGGAAGGGCTCTCCGCCCATCCTGACTCCGCTCGCGCAGGTTCGTTCGCGGCCGTCCAGAGCTACGTCACTGTCATGGTGGGCTGCGACAACTGCTGCAGCTACTGCATTGTGCCGAAGGTCCGCGGGCATGAGTGGTGCAGACCGCCGGACGAGATAGTCGCCGAGGTCCGCTGCCTTGCCGAGCGCGGCGTGAAGGAGGTGTGCCTGCTAGGGCAGAGCGTGCTGCGCTACCGCGGCAAGGACGGCTTCACCTTCCCGATGCTCCTGCGGCGCCTTCAGGCGATAGACGGCCTTGAGCGCATCCGGTTCACGTCGGCGCATCCTGGCGGCTGCACCGAAGAGCTGGTCGCCGCTCTTCGCGACTGCGGAAAGGTCTGCCGCCACATCCATCTGCCGGTCCAGTCCGGCAGCGACCGCATCCTGCGCGACATGGGGCGGCGCTATACAAGGGACGAGTATCTCTCCGCGGTTGCGCGTCTGCGTGACTTCGACCCTGAGTTCGCGGTGACGACCGACGTGATCGTCGGCTATCCGGGCGAGACCGAAGAGGATTTCCAGGCGACGCGCTCGCTGATGGAAGAGGCCGGCTTCGACAATTCGTTCGTGTTCAAGTACTCTCCGCGCCCGGGCACGCGCGCCGCCGCGATGGAAGACGACGTTCCCGCTGCAGAGAAGGAGCGGCGCAACCAGGTGCTTCTGGCCGACCAGGAGACCCGCGGCCTCGCACGCAACGGTGGGCTTGTGGGGACCGTGCGGGAAGTCATGGTGGAGGGGCCGTCCAAGCGCAACAAGGAGCGGCTTTCAGGCAGGGACTCCGGCAACCGGATAGTTGTGTGGGACGCCTCGCACGGCGCTGCTGCGGTGGGCTCGCTTGTCCGCATCCGCATACTGGAGGCGCATCCGCAGATACTCGTCGGCGAGCCGGTCGACTGAATTTCACAGCAACATACAGCATTGGGAGGACTCATATGAAGATCGCGATTGTCGGCGCCGCCGGACGCATGGGCAGAAAGCTCGTCGAGCTTGCGGGGGACGCAGGGTTGGAGGTCGTGTCGAAGGTCGACGTCGCGCCTGGCTACGAGAGCGAGTGGGGCGCGGGAGCGGAGGGTGTCGTCGACTTCTCGTATCACGCATGCGTTCCGTCGTTCGTCTCGAAGGCGGCCTCGGAAGGCCTTCCGTACGTCATCGGAACGACTGGCCTCACGCCGGACGAGCAGAAGGTCGTGGACGAGGCCGCGAAGTCGATACCCGTCGTGCAGAGCGGCAACTATTCGCTCGGCGTGAATCTGATGCTTGAGCTCGTCCGTCGCGCGGCGACTGTGCTCGGTCCGCAGTACGACATCGAGATCGCCGAGATGCACCACAGGCACAAGAAGGACGCACCGTCCGGCACGGCACTCATGCTCGCCGGCGCGGCGGCGGACGGACGCGGCGCCGCCCGCGACTACGTCTACGGGCGCAGGGGAGACGTCGGCGAGCGGCCTGTCGGCGAGATCGCCATACATGCGCTTAGAGGCGGTTCGGTCGTGGGCGATCACACCGTTATGTTCGCAGGCGACCTTGAGCGCGTCGAGATAACGCACAAGGCGCAGGACAGGGCGGCGTTCGCCGCCGGCGCGCTGAAGGCGGTGGCGTGGGCGAAGGGCAAGGCCCCCGGCGTCTACACCATGCGCGACGTGCTCGGCTTCTCCGCAGACGCCTGAGTCCGCGTGCGGCCAGCTGCGCCTCATGATGACAAGGGCGCGCGCGATATGCTATAATTTATTGCGGAAACACCACTGAAAGGCATCAAAGCAGTCGTTAGCATATGGGAATAAAGGTCCTTGGAACTGGCAGCTACCTTCCGCCTAAGGTCGTGACGAACGATGACATCGCACGTTCTCTCGACACGACCGACGACTGGATTTATTCGCATACTGGCATCAGGTCCCGTCACGTCGCGGGAGAGGGCGAGGCGACGTCTTCGATGGCGGCTGAGGCCGCGCGACGCGCGCTTGCGGCCGCCGGAGTCGCGCCGGAGGACATCGGACTCATAGTCCTTGCGACTTCAACTCCTGATTACGCGACATTCCCTTCGACGGCGTGCCTCGTCCAGGCGGAGCTCGGCTGCGTGAACGCCGGCGCCTTCGACCTTCAGGCCGCCTGCGCGGGCTTCGTCTACGCCCTTGAGCAGGCCCGCGGCTTCGTGAACTTCTATCCCTCGCGCCGCGCGCTCGTCATCGGCGCGGAGTGCCTGACTCGCATCCTCGACTGGACCGACCGCTCCAGCTGCATCCTCTTCGGCGACGGGGCGGGCGCGCTCGTGCTCGGCAACGACGAGAAGGAGTCCGGCGTCGCCGGAGTAAAGACAAAGGCGACGACGATACTTGGCGCGGACGGAAAGGGCGGCGACTTCATCATGCGCACTGGCGGCACGCGCGAGACGCCTGCGTTCGATCCGAACACCGGGCTGCCGGTAACCGGCGGCGTGATAGAGCCTCGGCTGACTCTGCAGGGCCACGACGTCTTCGCCTTCGCCGTGCGCAAGCTCTCGAAGGTCGTCGGCGACCTCTGCGAGAGGCTCGGCACGACGCCGGAGTCTCTCGACCGCGTCTTCGCCCACCAGGCCAACAGCCGCATCATCGAGGCGACCGCGAGGCGCATGAAGCTGCCGCTTGAGAAGTTCTGGCTGAATCTTGAGACGACGGCCAACACGTCGGCGGCCTCCGTGCCGATTTCGCTGGACCAGGCGGTGCGCAGCGGCAAACTCAAGGATGGCATGAAGATCGTCCTGGTCGGTTTTGGCTCAGGCCTGACTTACGGCGGCACATACGCCGTCTGGCCGGACTTCTGACGGAGATCGGGGCATGAAGGTAGCCGTGGGCCTTTCAGGCGGCGTGGACTCTAGCGTCGCCGCCATGCTTCTAAAGGAGGCCGGCCATGAAGTGGTCGGCGTCACGATGAAGCTGTGGAAGGGCACGTTCCGCGGCGGACCCAGGGACGCGTGCTTCGGGCCCGGCGAGGCCGAGGACATAGAACGGGCCCGCGCCTTGGCGGCGGACCTCGGCATAGAATACAGGACGATCGACTGCGCGGATGCGTACGAGCGCTCGATCGTCGGGGCGTTCCGCGCGACTTCGCTCAGAGGCGAAACCCCCAATCCGTGCGTCCTCTGCAATGCGGCGCTCAAGTTCGGCCTGCTGCCGCGCCTTGCACGCGAGGCCGGCCTTTCCTTCGACCGGTTCGCGACCGGACACTACGCCCGCATTGTCGAGGCCGGCGGCCGTCTGGCCGTCCGCCGCGCCGCCGACGAGAAGAAGGACCAGAGCTACTTTCTCTACCGCCTTTCGCAAGAGCAGCTGGCGATGTCGATGTTCCCGCTCGGCGAGACCACCAAGGCCGAGGTGCGCCGCCTTGCCGCCGGCCGCGGGCTCGCCGCCGCCGACAAGCCCGACTCCCAGGACTTCTACTCCGGCGACCGCGACGAGCTTATCGGCGAGGAGCCTCGTGAAGGGGAGATCGTCGATCTCTCCGGCCGCGTCCTCGGGTGCCACTGCGGATTCTGGAACTTCACCGTCGGCCAGCGCAAGGGCCTTGGCGCGTTCGGCCCAAAGCCTCTCTACGTAGTCCGCATCGACGCCTGCCGCAACAGAATCGTTCTCGGCACGAGGGAGGAGGCGGTGTCGCGCGAGTTTCGGGTGGACGACATGCGCTGGATGGCGCAGCCCCAGACTGAAGACGCGATCGAGGCTTTCGTGAAGATACGATCCACCGGCGCTCCGCTCGGACACGTCACGCTGAGGAACGGGCTTTGCACTGCGTCCGGCGAGGGCCTGTTCGGCGTCGCGCCGGGACAGTCGGCGGTGTTCTACGACGAGAAGGGCGTCATCCTCTGCGGTGGCGTCATACAGAAGAGGGAGGACGTCAAATGACAATCCAGGAAGAGATCAGGGGCCTTGCTTCGGAACGGCGCGCGGTTATCCTTGCGCACAACTACACGCGCGGAGAGGTCCAGGACGTCGCCGACTACACGGGCGACTCTCTGGAGCTCGCGCGAAGGGCCGCGGCGGTTGACGCCGATGTCATCGTGTTCTGCGGCGTCTACTTCATGGCCGAGACCGCCGCGATACTGAACCCCGGCAAGACGGTCCTCATCCCCGATCCGTCCGCAGGGTGCCCGATGGCCGACATGATCACCGGCGCGCAGCTTCGCGAGCTCAAGGCGCAGCATCCGAAGGCGAAGGCCGTCTGCTACGTGAATTCGACTGCCGAGGTCAAGGCCGAGTGCGACATGTGCGTGACAAGCGGCAACGCCGAGCGCGTAATGGCGACCTTCCGGCCGGACGAAGAGATACTCTTTGTGCCCGACAGGCATCTGGGCGGCTATATCTCCGGCAAGCTCGGGCGCACATACGAGTTGTGGCCCGGCTACTGCCCGACCCACCAGTCGATTACGGCAGGCGGTATCGCGGCGGCTCGGGCCCTTCATCCCGGCGCGCCCGTCATCGTGCACCCTGAATGCGCAAAGGACGTGCGCGATTCGGCCGATTTTGCCCTCTCAACTGGCGGAATGTGCAAGTTTGCGCGCGAAAGCGACGCGAGCGACATAATCGTCGGCACCGAGGTCGGCATTCTTCATAGGCTTAGGCTTGAGAATCCGGAGAAGCGGTTCCATCCTGTTTCTGAGCGCACCGTGTGCCCGAACATGAAGAAGACGACCCTTGAGAACCTCGCAGCAAGCCTTCGGGAGACGAAGACCGTCGTCACTGTTCCCGAGCCGATAGCGTCCCGCGCTCGCCGCGCAGTCGAGGCGATGCTCAAGATCGCCTGATTGGCTACGGGTTTTGTAATCCGGCCGAGCGCGGGATTACAGAGGGTGTAACAAGATTCGTCCTGTCAGGCCGAAGGCTGGCGTTTGGCACGGGGTTTGCAAAACGCTTTCAGCATGGACAAGCAAGCATTGATGGCTCGGTGGCGCGCTCAGCGGGAGCGCAGTGCGTTTCTTGCGTTGGCTGACGGCACGGTCTTTCGAGGCGTCGCTTTCGGAGCTGCCGTGGACCGAACAGGCGAAGCGGTTTTCAACACCGGCATGTGCGGATATCAGGAGATACTGACGGATCCGTCCTACGCCGGCCAGTTCGTGGTCCTTACCTCCGCAGAGATCGGCAACTACGGCGTCTGCCACGAGGATGTCGAGTCTCGCGGCCTTTTTCTGTCCGGCCTTGTCATCGGGGACCTTACGGAGCCTTCGAACTGGCGCAGCGAGATGTCGCTTGACGAGTATCTGCGAAAGAACGGCGTCCCCGGCATCTGCTGCGTCGACACGCGCGCCCTTACGCTTCATCTCAGGGAGCACGGCTGCAGCAAGGCGATTCTCTGCGTCACGTCGTCCATGAGCGAAGACGAGGCAGTCGCCAAGGCCCGCGAGTGGGAAGGGCTTGACGGTCAGGACTACGCGGCGAAGGTGACTTGCAGGGAGCCTTACGAGGCGGGCCTTTCGGCCGCTTCGGGCGACGGAAAGGTTCCCCACGTCGTGTGCTACGACTTTGGCGTGAAGTCGAACATCCTCCGTTCCCTTGCTTCGTGGGCCAGAGTGACGGTCGTTCCCGCCAAGACTTCGGCTGATGACGTCCTCGCGATGAAGCCGGACGGAGTGTTCCTCTCGAACGGGCCTGCGGACCCCGCCGCCGTAACATACGCAATCGAGAACATCCGCAGGCTTCTCGGCAAGACTCCTCTCATGGGCATATGCCTCGGGCATCAGCTGCTCTCTCTTGCGTGCGGCGCGAAGACGGCGAGGCTCAAGTTCGGGCATCACGGCTGCAACCACCCGGTCAAGAACCTTTCGACGGGAAAAGTCGAGATAACGAGCCAGAACCACAACTTTGCAGTTGTGGCGGACTCCCTGCCCGACTGCCTTGAAGTCACGCACGTGAATCTGAACGACGGGACGATTGAAGGCGTGCGCCATAAGACGCTTCCAGCGTTTTCGGTGCAGTACCATCCGGAATCCTGCCCTGGACCGCACGACAGCGCGTATCTTTTCGACGGTTTCCGCCGCGCGGTCACAGCAGTCTAGTCCGCTCCCCCGAAAACCCGGCTCCCGGAAAGCACCCAGCTCGAATAGCGGCTTGGTGCAGTCGCGGCGGTTTCGGCGTGAGTGAACTGACCTTGCTCTGCCTGTGTACGAGGCGTTTCCTTACGGTGTACGCGGCATTCCCTAACGGTGTACGGAGGAGTTTTGACGTCACTTCAGTGGTGAAGTGACGTCAATATACCATTGAAGTGACGTCACTTCTATGGTGTATTGACGTCAAATCTCCCCCGTACACGCCGAGCAAACGCCGCGTACACGGGTAGGGAATGCCGCGTACACGCGTGGAGAACG
>JAEEZC010000071.1 GCA_016288465.1 Verrucomicrobiota bacterium
GAATCGTCGCGTCGCCAAGGCAGGTGACTCCGGCCCATGTGCAGTTTTCGAGGTTTTCGTCTTCTTCGTCTGCGATGATGGTTACGCCGTCGAAGACCACACTGGCGCCGTCGGCAATGGATATCTTGCAGTTGCTGCCGAGTTTTCCGGTGATTATATCCTTATCTGCAAGCGTCAGATCGCTGACAACACCGGAGAGATCAATCGTAGCCGCAACTGCGCCAGATGCAACGGCAAAGGCCGCCGCAACGACCGCCAACAGTTTCTTCATGTCATTTCCTTTCATTCATTGGAGTGCAGCCTCACTGACGGCTCCACGTTGCCGCGACAGGCCATACGACCAGGCGACGATCGCACGTCATGATGCTAAGCTGGAATCCGGGGTTAAGTATACATAATTCCGGGCCGTTTTTCAAGAGCGAGGGCGATCACGAGGCGGTGCGGCGTCAGTCCCCCGACCGCAGGATCATGAAGCCCTTCTCCGCATTCGCCGGAATGGGCGCGAGAATGCGCGTTCCGTCCGCACTGACTTCGAGATCGGACTTCTTGAACGAGACAGGGCTCCAGTTCGACTGTTCGGCCGTGAGGTCCGCGTTCGTGCAGACGCTTATGCCAAGCAGAGCCGTTCCGTTCGCGACCTCAAGCGCCGCGGCGCTGGCGGCTTCGAGTTCGGTCTGAGAGACAAGGACCATGCCGGCGGGGACTTCCACCGAACCAAGACCACTGCGAAGCTTTCTCAGAGGCACGCCGCCAAGCGTTGTCGCATCCGAGAGCGAAGCAAGCGCATTGGCGCCGAGAATCACGCCGTCCCCAACGACGACGCTTCGCACCTGCGTCGGATCCCACGGCACATCCGCGGCGTTTGCAAAGTCATACGTCGGGCCAGTTCCGTCGATGGAAAGGACGCCGTTTGCGTCAAGGACGGCGACCACAGACTCGCCAACAGTCCACAGCCCGGCCGCCGCCGTGCGGAAGAGCCACGTGTTCGGTCCGTCGGATTCAAGCGTTATGACATTGGAGCTGTATTCCGCGCCGGTGAATAGCTCGCGGACTTTCACGACGTTGTCGGGCAGCGTGATCGTAGTATGAGTTCCGTTCGTTCCCGTGTGGAACATGAATACGTCGCCATGACGGCGGATATAGCTTCCCGGTGCCACATACTGATGAGCTCCGGCTTCCTTCAGAATCGCCGCATACAGCCTGCCGTCAGTCCCATTGGATCCTGCCGGCATCTCGGGCACGATAATGCCGCGCGCTCCGCCTGCGAGCGTCTTCGCATAATAGTAGTACCTGGAACTGCCAAGTAGAAAATTGTATTCTGTCGCGTCAGAATCCTGGCAGACGATTTTCGAGCGGCGCGCGACGCCGCTCGCGGTCACGCCAGTGAGCGCGGACATCGCCGCGTCATCGAAGCCGTTCTCAGTGACGCCGCCGGCGGGGCCGATCCAGATCGCCGTCATGCCAGGCCTGCGCGTCCGCTGTACGAGCGCCTTGCGTTCGTCAGGCGTCAGGTAGAACGCGTTCAGGAACATGACGATCTTGTAGCCGCGGGGATTGGCGATGTAGTCCTCGAGGGAAAGGAGGTCGAACGGAATGCCCGAGCGGTTCAGGTAGAGGAGCGAGGTCTGGTAGAGGTTCCAGGTGAAGTACGAGCCCTTGCCGCCGTCGCGGCGAATGGCCTCGCGCGTGCTGAACACGACCGCTACCTCGTTGCCTGATTCCGACGCCGCATCGCCGGCCATTGCGAGAGCTGTCCTGGAGTCCTCTACCGCACGGAACACAGCCGGGTCGTCGAAGGCGTGCGGACGCGAGCCGGACTGCGTGATCGGGTCGTTGAGCTGGATGCCGCCGCCGTCGAAGAACGGATTGAGCATGTTGCGGCGCATGCACATCTCCGTCTCGCGCGGAGTCTCCGTGCAAAGGGCCAAACCGTCGTTCTGGCTCTGGAGCCAGTTGCGGATGTGGTGGAAGCGGCTGTCGTCCTCAAGGAGCGCAAGCTTGCCGTAGCGGCGGAAGAGCGACGGAATCGTCCGCGTCACATAGCTGCCGCCCGCGCGGCGTCCGTCCTTGCTGTAGTACGCGGGGCACGAGAGGATGTCGACGTTCGGGCTCGACAGGACCTTGTCGAGAAGCGACGTCGCCCCTTCCGGCGGATGGTCGTCGTAGAGATAGCCGTAGTAGGCGCCGACGAGCCGGCCGGGGAAAGCCTGCTTCGCAGTGTCCGCCATCTCGAGGAGGAAGTCGGCCATCGTGTTGATCAGGCAGTCGTAGTAGTCGAGGACGAGCTGGTCCTGGGCGGGATCGAGGAGGTCGCCGTTCCTGTTCGGCTGCGAGGGGTCGGGGTCCTCGTGCTTCCGCGCCGAGATGGGCGGGATCGTGGCGTCGTCGACATTTCGCTTCGCCTTCATGTAGGCGCGGAACTTCTCCTGCATGCGAAGTCCGTTGTCTGGGCCTTCGTACATCCCGAAGTAGCACCATTCGGTGTAGGTTCCGTAGCTCAGGCGGAAACCTACGAGACGCTTCCGCCACGGCTGGGTCTCGACGTATTCGCCGAGTTTCTTGATCATGTCTACAACAAGCGCGCGGAACAGGTCGCTTGCGGGCGAAGGACGCAGCACGCGCTCACGGAACTCGTCGCCGGCGCTCGGGTTCACGGCACCTGTCTCGTAGCCGACCTGCTCGTCGGGATGGGCCTGAGCCCATTCATTCATCATGAAGCGCGGGGAAATGACGACGTATGCGTCCGGATTTAGCTCAAGGAGCCGGCGCACCTTGTTGCTGACGCTCGAGAAGTCGTAGGGACGCCCTTCGCCCTTGTAGAAATTGTCCGCGAAGAAATTGATCTGGACTATGTCGAACCCGACCTTCGACAGCCGGACGATCGCGCTTTCGTTGTAGGCGTCGCCGACCTGGCATATGTTGAAGTCGGGCGCGTGGAGCCGGCCGTTAAGCTCGACGAACGGCGAGTTCCCGCGGTACACGATGCGCGCGACGGGGTCGGGCTCCTGTTCAAGCCCAGCCCACGCCGCTTCGAATGCCTGCGACGGACCCTGCGCCGCGGCGATGCGAGCCTTGTCCTCCGGCGTCAGGCAGAGCCCGATGCGAGAGTCGCCCGCAAAGCGCGTGGCCCACGGCTCGGTGAGCGCGTCTCCGACGACCGTCACCTGTGGCCACGCAGCGTCGTTGAAGCCGGGCTGCTCCCATCCGCTCGCAGGGGCATGGACCGTGCCCTTCACGGCCGCGCAGCTGTGGACGTAGGACGTCGCGCCCGAGCTGTAGGCGCATTCGAGGAGATAGAGCGCTGCGGAGACGGAAGTCGCATTGGTGAGCGAGACGGCGATCGTGTTCTCGCCCGCCACCAGGTACGAGGTGACGGTGCGGTGCCCTTCGAGCGCACGCCCGTTCACGAACACCTCGCCGGAATCGTCGAGGCACCGGCTGAGCATCGCCCTGGACGGCTTCGCGTCCAGTGTGAACGTGTGGCGGTAGTACGAGACGCCGCCGTTTGTCGGTTCGCCGTCCGCCGCCCACACGAACTTCGAAGCGCTCGCCTCGCCCGCGGGAATCCCGGCGACCTCCGGCGCAAACTCATAGACATAGGGCTCTTCTCCGAAAGCGGAAAGAGCCAGCGCAGCCGCGCAAACGACAACAGATACTTTCATTACATCGCCCCTCTTTGTGGTGAGCCTTTGACCTACATTGTATCAAAAGCGCACCGCTCGGGCAATGGAACGAAAGTATACCGTGCGCCGAGCCGTCCGGAGGGACTACTTCACCCAGACGGAAAAGCGACGGGCTGAATACTTGCCGCCGTTCGCGGCGAACGTCCAGTCGGGCTGTGCGCGACCGCCGCCAGGGCACCGCCCTATGCCGATGTCGGACTGCGTCGTCGGGTTGTTCAAGCGGTTTATCGCAAACACGGTTGTCTTCGAGACGATGTCGTGCACCTGCAGGCACCCGTAGCCCAGCCTGTCGCCGTCTCTGTCCATCGTGTCGTTGAAGTCATATGCCGTGCTGTCGCCGCCGGCCGGCTCGGGCTGCGCATTCGGGCTGTAGTTGCAGGTGTAGAACTCCATGAAGCCGCAGTCGGCGTCCGTCACGGCCCTGACCGTAGGCGAATTCGAGCGGACTGTCAGATGGGAAACCGGCCTGCGGATTCTGCGCGCACCATTCTTGCCCGTGAGCACAAGGTCGTCGCTGCGGGTCGAGAACGCGTCCATCGCCGTCATCACGAACTCGACACCGCCTTCCTTGTCGGCAAGCTCAAGCAGATAGGCGACACGCCTGACTCCGTCGACGCTTTCGAGGACCTCGGGCGGTTTCGAGGCAAAGTCGATGTTGGCCGGAAGGTTGAGCTTCTGCACGCACTTCATGCCCTGCAGCTCCGGGAGCTTCTCGGCGTCGCCAAGCGACGCGGACTTCGAGCCGATGCGGAAAGGGCCTGCAGGCAGTCCCGCGCCGTTGACGAGATTCGGCGTCGAACCGTTGTACGCGGCAAAACGCATCGAGACGGGCCATTGCACTCCGCGGGCTTTGAGGACCACGTCATGTCCGTCGATTCTAGCGTCGGCCGGCTTCCACGCGCCGTCGGGGCCGCAAAGCTCGAAGCATGTCGGCGCC
Organism: Verrucomicrobiota bacterium; assembly: GCA_016288465.1. Lineage (GTDB taxonomy): Bacteria > Verrucomicrobiota > Kiritimatiellia > RFP12 > UBA1067 > UBA1067. The sequence continues at coordinate 4,621 of JAEEZC010000071.1, forward strand.
CTGCCGTCGCGCGTCTTCAGTCCGTCGGCGTTATCCATCGTCACGCGGAACTCCGAGCCATTGATGCTGGAGCTCTTGGGCACGGGCGTGCGCCAAGGGCGGACGGCCTTCCCGTACACGCGGTCGAGCACCTGGTCCGCAAGGCGCATGCCGACCGTCCTCTTGTCGGTCGGGTGGACGTCTTCCACGTTGCCGACGTCGTTGATGACCGTGTAGCCGCTGTTCGGGACGACTTCCGGTATGCGGGCCTGGACCTCCTGGAAGACAGGCACGACAGTGCCCTTCGCGTCGTCGTACTTGTAGGGCGCTATCTGGATCAGGAAGTAGGGAAAGTCGCCCTGGCCCCATTCACGCCGCCAGCCTCTGACAAGCGAGACGGTCTTGTCCAGGTATGCGTTGCCGTCCTTCCTGTTCGCTTCGCCCTGATACCATATCGCGCCCTTTATGGCGTACGGGACGAGCCCCGCGACCATTCCGTTCCAGAGCATTGTCGGCGTGTCGCACTCGTTCCTGTACGTGTTCAGGTGCTGAAGGAGCCAGAGGTCGTCGGGATGTCCCGCAGGCGTCCAGGGCTCGATGCGCGTTCCGCCCCACGAGCTGTTGATGAGGCCCACGGGCACATGCAACTCCTTCATCAGCGTCTCGCCGAAGATGTAGGCGACGGCGCTCTGCCGCACAACCGACTCTGGAGTGGTCGGCTCCCACTTCGCGTCCACGTCGTCAAGCGGGGCCGCGGCAGTCTTGCGGCCGACCTTGAAGTGCCTGAGGTTCGGGTGCTTCGCCGCGGCGATCTCGGCAGCGCTGTTCTTTATGCAGCGCGCCTTGTCCCAGGACAGGCCGCCTGGCCCAACTGGAAACTCCATGTTGCTCTGGCCGGAGCAGAACCACACCTCGCCCACGACGACGTTCTTGAAGACGATCTCGTTTTTGCCGGTCACATGGAAGTCAAGGCCCTTGGAGTTCGCCTTGAGCGCAGCCAGGCTGACGCGCCACGAGCCCTTTTCGTCCGCGACCGCCGACGCCTTGCGCCCTGCGAACGTGACCGTCACGCGCTCCCCGGGCGAAGCCTTACCCCAGACCGGAATCTTCTGGCCTCTCTGAAGAACCATGTTGTCGCCGAAAACGTGCGGCAAGGACACCGCGGCATGGACGTCCGCAACAGCAAGCGCCGCGCAGACCAAAGTCAATGCGTGCATCTTCTTCATCGCTCTACCTCTCGAATCTATCAACAAACAAAACGGCGCAACGGACCGCCAGACCTACCTGCGGTCGAAGGAAACGGTGGTGGACCTCAGCAGACGGTCAACCTCGGCGTCTGTCGGCGGCCCGACGATAAGATATATGAGGTCGGGCGCGTTCGCCTTGTTCTCGGCCTCGATTCGCGCGGCCTCGCGCTCCTGGCGCTGCGCCTCGTCGCGCAGCCCTACCCAGCGGTAGTACTCCTTGCCGGAATCGGCGGGCGGATTGTACGGCACCTTCGTCACGCCGTTCCCGTCCTTCGCGATCATCGTGCCTTCGTAGAAGACAACCGTCTTGCGGAAGGACTTGGGCTTGCGATGCTGCGTCTGCCCGCGCTTCTGCACGTCCTTCACAAGCAGTCTCACCGCCTTCGCGAAATCGTCGTACGTTAGGCCTTCGCCGTATCGGAGCGTCCCCACCTTCTGAGTAAGCGCGTCTCGGCCGACGTTGATGCGAACCTCGAACGCGAGCGACTTCGCGTCCATCTTCCTGCTGCCGACGACGGCGCCGAGGGCGCCGAAGCACTCTGCGGACGGCACGAACTTGGCGCCGCCCTTTGCGGGAACGGGCCATTCGGACTTCCCTCCGCTCGGCGGGGCGAAGTACACGACGCCGTCAAGCGAGAAGAAGCCGCCGTGATCAAGCGCCGCGTGCAGGCAGTTGGTGACAGGCACATCGGCCGGCAGGGCAGTCTTCGTGACTCTTTTCGCAGTGGCGATCTTGTTTGTGGTGGCGATCTTGTAGTATTCAATTGAGCCGGCGCCTGACCTGACCATGAGGTTGCACACGCCGTCGGACGCGCCAGGCCTGCTTTCCCTTGGCATGTCATGCCACCAGGCGAGACGAACGCCGTCAAACGACTTCTCGACGAGTTCGAACTCCCGCGCGATCTTCCTGGCGAGCTCCTCAGCGGCGCGCTTGCGCTCCTTCTCCAGACGCTCCGCCTCGAGCCGAGCCGCGGCGGCCTTGGCCTGACGCTCCTTTTCCGCAATCTCCTCGGGCGTCGGAGCCTTCTTCTTCTCCTTCTTAATGACGCGCCTCGGCTTCGCCTTCTTGAGCGGACGATCCTGCATAGAGAGCTGCTCCGCCTCGAACTTCTTCCAGCAGACGTAGCCGCCGCCGCCGATGGCCGACAGAATCAGAACCGTCAAAATCCACATGAACAGGCGCCAGAGGAACTTCTGGTGGACAAGCCGGTCGCGCTTTTCGACGCGGCTCTCGATGTTCGAGACGACTTCCTTGACGAACTCCGTCTCGTTCTTCACCGTGACGGCCGACGGTCTTCGGATGCCGATCTTGGTCTTTGCCGTGGAGCCAGGGGCCTTGGGCTCAGGCTTCTGCTCGGGTATCTTCTCCTTAGGCTGTTCAACAGCCTTAGGCGGCTCCGGCTTGGCTTCAGGCACCTTGACTGGTTCGGTTCCCTTTGCAGGAGCGGATTTCTTTGCGGGCTCGGGCGCCTTTGCGGGCTCGGGCGCCTTTACCGGCTTGGTTTCCTTCGCAGGTTCGGGTTTCTTGTCGGATTCCGGCTTCTTGACAGGTTCCTGGGTCTTGACAGGTTCAGGCTCCTTAGCGGGCTCTGGCGTCTTGACTTGCTTGGTTTCCTTCGCCGGATCGGGCGTCTTGGCTGGTTGCGGCTTCTCGGCCGGTTCCGGCACCTTGACAGGCACGGCTTCCTTGACTGCTTCCGGCGCCTTTGCAGGCTCAGGCGCTTTGGTAGGTTCAGGTTCCTTGACAGGTTCGGGGGTCTTGACTGCTTCCGGCGCCTTGGCCGGTTCCGGATCCTTGGCTGGCTTGGCATCCTTTACAGGTTCGGGGGCTGTTGAAGGTTCCGGCTTCTTCGCCGACTCAGGCTCCTTTATCGGTTCCGGCTTCTTCGCCGGTTCGGGCTCTTTTACCGGCTCGGGTTTCGCCTTTGCAGGCTCGGGCTTCGCCGCTGCCGGCTCCGCCTTTTCGGTCTTGGGCTCTGTCCTTTGCTTTGCAACAGGCAGCTCGAATTTCTCAGCCGTCTCAAGGTCGATATTCTCGCCGCAATAAGGACACGAAACAGACCATTCAGGAGCGACCTGGTCGGCCGCATCGACTATCTTGCCGCATTTGGCACATCTAATGAGCATATATGGAAAGCTCCATTCTCCGTTGTCTATACCGTCCACACGCACCGTTGGGACGCTAATATTCTACCATATTCCAGACGTTTCTGTCGAACGGAATTTTCGACCGCGCCTGAAAACGGCGGAAGAACCTCTTTCGAGGCGTCAAACGATCGCAACATCCACAGGAACCACAAGCCCCGGCAGGACGGCGTCGATGTCGTGCGGATCCATGGCGACAAGTATGCCGCGGTGCCCTGCGTTTATGTAGATCTCAGGCAGGTCGTATATCGTCTTCTGAACATACACCGTCATGCGCCGACGGGTGCCGAACGGGGACGTTCCACCGACATGGTAGCCGGAATGCCTGTCGGCGACCGCAGGCTCGCACGTCCGCACCGACTTGCATCCGCGCGCACGGGCGAGATTCTTGGTCGATATCTCGCAGTCGCCGTGCATCAGGCAGACAAACGGCTTGGACGTCTCGTCCTCAAGAATTATCGTCTTTATGGTGGCGTGGTGGTCAAGGCCCAGCTCTTTCGCCGCCTGGGCGGTTCCTCCGTGCTCCGTGAAGTCGTAGCAGCGAGTGTCGTGCTTCACGTGAGCGGAGGCGAGCGCCCTAAGAGCGCTTGTCATCGGTATTGTCGTCGGCTTCATGTGTCAGACATCCATTCTTCCGCGTATTGCGCGACGCAGCGTGAGAGGGTCGGAGTAGGCGATTCCGGAATCGGCCGGAAGGCCGAACGCGAGACGAGTCACCTTCGCGCCCGTGTCGCCGAGAAGCTCCGCGATGTAGCTCGCCGTAGCGTCACCGTCCATGTCGGTGGAGAGCGCGAGCAGCACTTCCGAGACGCCCTCGCGAAGCACGCGGTCCCGAAGCTCCGCAAGGCGAAGATCCTCCGGCCCCATTCTCCGCGCGGGAGCGAGTTTGCCGCCGAGCGCGTGGTATCTGCCGCGGAACGCGCCCGAGGCCTCTATGGCGATTATGTCGGACGGGTCTTCGACCACGCAGACGACCGAGGCGTCGCGCACCGGATCGGAGCAGAGGTCGCACGGATCGCGGCCGACCACTGTGAACGCCCCGCATCTGGAGCAGCAGGTCGTGCCGGTCTCCGCCGCGACCAGCGCCTCCGCCAGCGGCCTGAGCAGGCGAGCCTTCTCGCGCACCAGCGCAAGCGCCGCGCGAGAGGCGGACCGTCTGCCCAAGCCCGGCAGTCTCGCCAGGCACTTTTCAAGTTCGTCTATCGGAGGTATAGTCCTCATCCGCCCCGCGCGACAGCAGCGTCACTCACTTGCCGAACAGGCCGGCGAGGCTGCCGCTCTCCTGCATCTGCTTCAGCATCAGCTGCTGCGTGGCTTCGCGAGCGCGCTTGAGGGCGCCGTTGACGACGTTGAAAAGCATGGTCTCGAAGCGGTCGGGCTTGCCCTTCAGGACCTCTTCGTAGGCGCTGGGATCGATGGTTATCCTTTCAATCGACGAGTCGCCCTTGGCAACCACGGTAATGCCGCCGTTGGAGTACTCAACCGCAAGCTTTTTGACCTCGGCCTCGATCTTCTTCGCGTCGCTGCGCATCTGCATGGCCTGCCTGAACTGGTCAATCATTCCCATTTGTCTGTGTCTCCTGCTCTATGTTGGTGTCTTCCAGCCGACCTCCCCTTCAAGTGCGGGGCCGGCGATCAATCGAACTTGAGGCCGGAAAGGTCCTCGTAGGCCTTCACGTAGATCTCGCGCGTGCGGGCGATCACTTCGTCGGGCAGCACCGGGCCCGGCGGCTGGTGGTTGAAGCCCACCGAGTCGAGCCAGTCGCGGACGTACTGCTTGTCGAGCGACGGCGGATTCGAGCCGACGCGATACGACGACACGGGCCAGAAGCGCGACGAATCGGGCGTAAGGACCTCGTCGGCGAGGATCAGCGAGCCGTCGGCGTCTTTGCCGAACTCAAACTTCGTGTCGGCGATGATTATGCCATGCTGGCGCGCGTGCTCCGACGCCTTCTTGTAGAGGCCGACCGTCGCATCGCGCAGGGCCTTCGCGGTCTGCTCGCCGACAAGCTCGGCGGTGCGGGCGAAGTCGATGGCCTCGTCATGCTCGCCGATGGCCGCCTTCGTCGTGGGCGTGAAGAGCACCTCGTCAAGCTTGGACGCATTCTGGTAGCCGACGCGGAGCTTCTCGCCGTTGACGGTCTGGCTCTTGGAGTACTCCTTCCAGCCCGAGCCGGTGAGATAGCCGCGCGCGATGCACTCGACGGGCACCATATCGACCTTCTTGACGAGCATCGACCGCCCGCGCAGATCGTCGGCGTATGGTCTGAGCACCTCGGGATACTCCGAGACGTCGGCCGTCGCGAGATGGTTCTTGAAGCCGAGGAAGTCGAGCCAGAAGAGGGACAGGCGGTTCAGCACCCTGCCCTTGTCGGGCACTCCGCATGGCAGTATCACGTCGAAAGCGCTGATGCGGTCGGTCACGACCATGAGCAGCTTGTCGCCCAGGTCGAACACGTCGCGCACCTTGCCGCTCTTCTGGGGGATCCCAGGAATTGAGCACTCGAGGAGTGCATGGTTCTTGTCGTATTTCATGGTTCTGGATATTATACCACAAATGCCGCGCGGCGGCTCAGCTGCCGAAAAGCTTTTCCGCATAGCGGACAAGCCCCATCGCATCCTTCGAATAGTGGTCGGCGCCCATCTTCTCGGCGTAGTCAGCCGTGAGCACCGCGCCGCCAACCGTCACCATGCAGCCCGGCAGCTCCGCATGGACCAGCTTGACCGTCTCCTCCATGAAGCCGACCGTTGTCGTCATCAGGGCCGAGAGGCCCACAAGACGGGCCTTCTCGCGCCTGGCGGCCTCCACGACCTTCTCCGGCGGCACGTCGCGGCCTAGGTCGATCACCTTGAAGCCGTAGTTCTCCAGCAGGGCGCGGCAGATGTTCTTGCCAATGTCGTGGATGTCGCCCTTGACGGTCGCCATGACGATCGGCCCCCGCACATTGCCTGCGTCGCGCGTCGGCAGGGCCGCACGCACGACCTCGAAGGCGGCGCCGGCCGCCTCGGCCGCCATGAGAAGCTGCGGCAGAAAGACCGTGCCGGACTCAAAGCCCTTTCCGACCGTCTCCAGGGCCGGCACTATGCCGCCGCCTATCACGTCGAGAGGCGCCGCGCCGCCGGCAAGGGCCGCCCTGGCGGCTTCGGCCGCATCCGACTTGAGCCCGTGACGTATAGCGCTGGAAAGCCCGTCCTGAGAGCCCGCCTTCTCGGCGTCGGACGGCTTCGCGGCGGAAACGCGCACGACCGACGCCGACGCCGGCGTCCATTCCCTGAAGTTTTCGATCCACTCGCAGCACGTCGCGTCCTTCGCGGTCAGCGCCCGGTATGCGCGGTAGGCCGCCATCATGTCGGACGCAAGCGGATTCACTATCCCCGCCGAAAGGCCGTTCCCAAGCGCCATCGTGTAGAACGCCGCGTTGAGCAGCGGCCGCGCAGGAAGTCCGAAGGATATGTTCGAGACGCCCAGACACGTCCGGCAGCCGAGTTCGGACCTCACGCGTCGAAGCGCCTCCAGTATGACGTTCGCGCTCTGCGCCTCGGCGCTCACCGCAAGGCACAGCACGTCGACCACGAAATCGGAGGGCCTGAGACCGTACTCTGCGCCCCTGGCCAGTATCCGCCTCGCAATGGCGACGCGGCCATCTGCAGTCGGAGGTATGCCGGCCTCGTCGAGCGTCAGCGCGACGACCGCCCCGCCGTACTTCGCGACGAGAGGCAGCACGGCGGACATCGACTCCGCCTTGCCGTTCACCGAATTCACTAGGGCCTTGCCGTTGTAGTGGCGCAGCGCCCTCTCGAGGGCCTTCGGGTCGGAAGTGTCTATCTGAAGCGGCAGGTCGGTTACGCTCTGCACGGCCTGTATGGTCGAATCGAGCACGGCGGGCTCGTCCAGGCCCGGCACCCCTACGTTCACGTCCAGAATGTGCGCGCCTGCGTCCGCCTGGGAAACGGCCTCGCGAAGGACATACGCGACATCGCCTTCCGTCAGCGCGGCCTTGAGCTTCTTCTTGCCGGTCGGATTTATTCGCTCGCCTATGACGACTGTATCCGAAAGCGATATCTCCACCGCGCGCGAGCCCGAAGTCACGACGGTGCGCTCCCCCGAATCGCGCGGCACAGCCGCAACCGTCGCATCCCCCAGCAGACCCCTAACAGCCGCGATGTGCGCCGGCGTGGTGCCGCAGCAGCCGCCCACTATAGCCGCTCCCGCCTCGGCAAGCGCGGCGATGTCGCGCGCAAACTCCTCCGGGCCCACGGTGAACACGGTGCGCCCTTCCACGACTTTGGGCAGGCCCGCGTTCGGCTTTACGGCTATCGGCAGCGCGGTTGCCGCCGCGAAGCGCCTGACGTACTGCAGCATGCGGTCCGGGCCAAAGCCGCAGTTGAGGCCGACGGCGTCGACGCGAAGCCCCTCCAGCAGCGCCGCCACGCACTCCACGCTCGCGCCGGTAAGCAGCTTTCCGTCGTCCCCGAGCGCAACCGTCGCGAGAATCGGCAGGCTTGAGTTCTCCTTCGCCGCGAGCACGGCTGCCTTGAGCTCGTACGCGTCGCTCATGGTCTCCACAACGACGATGTCGGCGCCAGCCTCGGCGCCTATGCGCACCTGCTCGGCAAACGCGTCGTACGCCGCGTCGAACTCGAAGTCGCCGGAGGGCTTGAGAAGCCGGCCCGTAGGCCCGACGTCCAGCGCGACCAGCCGCCCGCCGCCCGCTTCAGCCGCCTCCCGCGCAAGCCCGACACCGGCCGCGATGACGTCGGCAAGCGGCGCGTCGCCGTGGTATTTCGCTGAGTTCGCGCCAAAAGTGTTCGTGTACACGACGTCGGCTCCGGCTTCGAAGTAGGCCTCGTGCACAGCCCGCACGTCGCCAGGACGCGACAGGTTCCAGAGCTCGGGCACCTCGCCAGGCTGCAGCCCCTTCGCCTGAAGCTGCGTTCCCATGCCGCCGTCCAGGAAAAGGACGCGGCCTCCAGTCCATGAGGCAATGTCGATTCTGTCTTTCGCCATACCTGGGAGATTATACCAAATCCTACCGCGCAGGGCGAACGCCTATGATCGCGCTGACCGACTTCGACGGCACCATCAGAAGCGTGTCGGTGAGCGAGACCCCGACCTTGCGAGGCGCGTCGAGAAGAGCGAGAAGCTCGCGCTGCGCGGACAGCGGAAACGTCCCGTAGCCGGGCGAATACCTCTCGACCAGCGTCTCCCCGGCCTCAAGCTCCGCGCGTATCTCATCCTCTACCGTGTCCATCAGCTTTTCGATCAGCGCGGCGCCGAGAGCCTGGACAATCAGAGCATCGGCACCGGACGAGACGGACGCACGCCGCTGAAAGGCGTCGAAGTCGGCGCCCATCGTGCCGCATACGAGGTAGACGTCGCGGCATCCCTCCACATGCCGGGCGAGAGTGCCACTGACCGCGAGGCGCACGCCGCCCGAGTCAATCGCCCCGCCAGACAGCGGAAACCGCCTCCATATACGCGCCGGACGCACCTTGGCGACCGCTTCGTCGCGCAGCTTGCGCAGACGGTCGGCCAGGGCGCCCTCGGGAACCGACC
>JAEEZC010000072.1 GCA_016288465.1 Verrucomicrobiota bacterium
AGAGCATGATCGGCTCGCCGTCCTTCAGCTCGAGGAACGAGTCGTGCTTCTCGGCCGTGGACCCGGTCATCGGCAGGAACCAGTGCGTGTAGTGCGTCGCGCCCCTGTCCATTGCCCAGTGCCGTATGCCGTGCGCTACCTCGCCCGCGATGGAGGGATCAAGAGGCTTGCCTTCCCGGATCGTCGCCTGGAGCTTCTTGGCCGTGTCCTTGCTTAGGTATGTTCTTATCGCCTCTTCGCCGAACACGTCGGCGCCGAAGTCGGTTGCCGCCTTTGTCTCTTCCGTCATTTTCTTGTTTCCTTTTAGTTGCAACGCCGACGCCGCGCCTAGTCGCGTGTCTTGGTCGCTTGCAAAATACACTGCACAACGCGTGCCAAGCCGCTTTTTAACGAAATCTAGGCCGCAACGTTACATTATATGTAATGGCTTCCCTGAAACGCTTACACCTCTTGGAGTCATAGAGACTCCGAAAGGGCTGTAACGGAACGCCCAAGGGCTCGCCGCAGGCCAGATTGCCGTCCCGGACAATGATACTATCGTATAGTGGAAATGGTATCTACATATATGCTAAAATCTAGGTGCGTCCTTGAGGATGGTGCAAAATGCCCGGTATGACCGTGCACGCTTGAAGGGGATGCAGAACAAGGAGCACTCGAGATGATGTCAATGATACTGCTGGCGGGAATCGTCCGCTTTTCCGTCCCTGCGACGGGCGAGGGGCAGGTTCTCCCCGACTCGCTTCCTCGCGAGGCCGTCAAGGACGCGCCTTGCGCAATCGTCGCAGCCCGCGGCGAATACGAAGGCGGCTCGTTCGTCCTCAGGTCCGACGCCGATCTCGGCAGGGTCGGCATGCGCGTCGGCGATCTCAGAAACGAGAACGGCGACGTCTTCCCTTCAAAGGAGCTAGACCTCACGACAGTCAAGGTCTGGTACCAGAACTCGAACGCCTGGGTGAGCTACTTCCAGGACCCTCGCCTCAGGCTTTGCCCGGAGCTTCTCCTCCACGACGAGGACCTTGTTAAGGTCGATGAAGTGAAGCGCGGCAACTGGGCCCGCGTAACCGCAGCTGACGGGTCCGTCAGCTACTTCTGGCTCACGGCGCCGCGCGGCGTGCACAAGCGCGACGTCGACTTCGGCGCCGGCCGCATAGACGACGCGTTCCTCTGCATGCAGCCCGGCTTCGCTGATGCGCCGACGTTCGCCGGCGCGACGCTCGAGAAGGGCCGGAACAAGCAGTTCATGCTCACCGCGCACGTCGGCAGGGAGACGAAGCCGGGCCTCTACACCGGCAAGATAGACGTGGTCGCGGAGAGCGGCGCGCTTCTTCACGAGGTCCCCGTCCGCCTGCGCGTCCTGGACTTTGAGCTTCCGGCGCCGAAGACGTATCACGACGTGGAGAAGGACTTCATGTCCTTCTTCTGCGAATACGTCAGCATCGAGTGGATTCTCTGCTCGAACGGGAACGACCCCGAGCTGGCCGAACGCCAGCTTGAGGCGATTCTCGCCGACTTCGTCCGCCACAACGAGACTACGCCCAGCTTTGGCGAGAGCCTCAAGTACCGTGAGATCGCGCAGCGCGTCGGCATGGACTACAAGGGCGCGCTCATGGGCTCCATGAAGTGCGCGGACAACGCCGACGCACGCTACGCGGCGCGCAACACTGCGCGCGCGCTGGACAAGGCTCTTGGTTCGCACAGGGGCATGATGCTGACGTGGGGAGACGAGTACCGGCTCCATGTGCTCAGGGCGATACGCGACATGGTCGAGATATACCACGACGAGGGCTTCACGTTCGCGGTCAACTCGCAGTCCGGCTACGCCGGCGGTGCCAACCTCGCCGATCTCTGGTGGCCGCCGTTCTCGCCCGACCACCGCACCGCCGCGAAGGTCGCGAAGTACAACGAGACGGCGCCCGACGGACGCATGGGCTGGTACGCGTCCCAGCACGTCGGCGCGGAGAACCCGGCCTTCGTCCGCCGTCAGTACGGCATGGGCCCGTATCTCGCCGGCTACGGCTGCAACTACAACTACGCCCACCATCTCCAGGGCTGGAACGACACGGAAGCCGGCTTGTACAGACCCATGAACTTCGTCTACGGTGCCGGCCATGGCTGCGTGGACACGCTCGCCTGGGAGGGATTCCGCGAGGCGATCGACGACATCCGCTACGCGACCCTCCTCAAGACGACGGCGCTGAGGCTTGTAAAGGACGGCTCTACGGAGGCTCGCTACGCCGCGAGAATCGCGCTCAAGCTCCTTGCGGACGCGAAGGGCGACGACTACGACCTTTCGACGTTCCGCTACGAGATGATAAACCACATTCAGAAGCTCCGCGCATTTGAGGCGAACTGATTCAGGGGGAGGTAACGAGAGCCATGAAGTCTGAGTCTGCTGTTTTCAAGTCCGTCCTCGCCGCCGTCTCGGTTGCCTGCGCGACCGCCGCCAGTTCCGCCGCGCCCAGTCCCCTCCAGGCGCTGGACGCCGAGATCAGGGAGCGGCAGAAGGTGTCGCGCAAGTTCCGCGACACCGTCGAGTTCCTCGAGCGCCGCCTCGCCGACGAAGACGCGAGGACGAACGCGGCGTTGCGCGTCTACATCGACCAGAAGATACTTTCCTTCTGCACGATGCCTCCATGGACCAGGTTCGTCGACTGGGACAAGAAGTGGTCCGACGGACGCATTCCCTCAGTCTGCGAGCGCGAGATCTCGGCGGCGGACTGCCCGAACCGCGACAAGATCGGCTTTCTCCGCGCTCTTTCGCGTCATCAGGCGGGTGTCAGGGACTATGAGTCTTCGCTTGCGACGGCCAGAAAGGCGCTTGCGCTCGCCGACCTCAAGCGGCACGAGGCCTTCGGCGCGCACTGCCTCGTCGCCGACGCCTTCAAGTGGGCGGACCGCTACGACGACGCCAAGTCCGAATATCGCAAGGCTTTCCCGCTTAATCCCGTCGAAGCGGCAAAGGCGCTTGCGAATCTCGCCTCGGACTACTGCAACGACGCGGACGTTGCGGCGGCCTGGGACGGAATCGAGGATCCTTACCCGCGTCTTCTCTGGTTCTGCGAGCACGACCGCGCTAAGACCGCGGACGACGCCTTCGCCTACATCTCCGACGAGCGCAATCCCGTCAGGAACCGCCGCGAACTGCTGATCCGCTATTTCGGAACTGCAAAGTCCCCGCTCGCCGACCGCGCCCGCGAAATCGCCCGCGGCTTCGACTACGGCGGCTTCATGAACTGGACGCTCTTCGGCGAGTTCGCCAACGTCTACCGCTTCGGCGACTGGGCCTTCTTTGCGAATCTCGCCGAGACGTTCCCGACGCTTGCGTGGTTCCAGGACGAGGCGCGCTACCGCGCCTACCTCTTCTCGCTCGTCGCAGTCGGCCGCGGCGGCGAGGTCGCGAAGCTTGCGGACGACTTTCTCGCCAAGGACGCCGCAAAGGCCAAGCCGACCGTAAAGCCGTTCGAACGCGTCCGCTTCGAGATGCTCAAGGCTCTTGCCGAAGGACGCGACCTCGTCCCCGTCGCGAAGGACGCGAAGCTCGACGTCAAGGAGTACGCGAAGGCGCTTCAGATCGCCGCGCAATGGACTCTCAACCTCCAGCGCAACGAGGAGTGCGAACGGTACGCCGCGGCCTATCGCGCACTCTTCAGGGAGCCGCCCGAACGCCGCTACAACGTCAGGTTCTTCGACCGTCCCGTAAGCTCCATCGCCGCATGGCGCGCCATTGCGCACTCGCTCGAGAAGTCGTACGTTGACGTCAAGATGTGCGGCGAGCTCGACAGTCTAGAGACCGACGTCGCCACGGGCCGCGCCGAAATAGAGAAGACAGCGCTCGATTCCAAGGACGCCAGAATGGAAGTCACGGCGTTCTGCGACGTCGAGGGACTGAAAGTCGTCTTGCGCGTCGCCGACCCCAATGCGCGCGCAGTGGAGCAGGGCTTTGCGGGCGGCATCGGCACCGAGAGCTACTTCGCGCCCGGCGCAGGCGAGCCGTACATCTGCTTCAGCTCCGCGCCGAAGGAGGGCGTCGGATTCGTCTTCTACACGTCCTATTCCAGCGCGCACTCGCAGCGCGTGGAGTTCGACGACGCGAAAAGCCCGTTCGCGCTCCGCCAGGAGACCGAGTTCTCCGACGGAGACTATGCGCTCATGATCACGCTTCCATGGATTGCGTTCTACCAGAAGCTCCCCGCCGCCGTCGGCACCGAATGGCGCTTCGAGTGCCTTGCCGACGGCCATTCATGGGGAGGCTCCCAGGGCGTCCATGAGTCTTCTAGCTGGGGACGGCTCGTGTTCAGCCTGAAGCCGTCCGAAATCGCGGCGATTCGCCGCCGGCTTGTATACGACACCTACAGGACGTGGAACCGCACAAGTCACGAGCGGCTTTCCGCATTCGACCGCTGGAGCGATCCTGTTGTCGGCGATCCGGAATTCTACGAGGCATCCCTCAAGCCGCTTGAAGCCGCGCTCAGGGCCGAGGCCGCGAAGGTGACGGCGACCATGAGCGACGACGAGGTCAACGAAGTGTACGAGAAGGGCGCGAAGGTTTGGATCGGACTCGACCACGAAATCGACGCGCTGCGCCAGTCCTGGCTGCTCAGGAAGCTCACCGAACGCTGACGGTCCGGGCGAAGCCGCTTTCGTTTGGCTTCCGGCCCGGGAGAAGTCCATTGTCGACATCCGCTCGGTCACCCCGAGAAGCGGAAGCTTTATCGTGTGCGGGACGTCCTTTTTGCCGCACATCAGGGCGTGCAGCGTCTCGGCGGCCAGAAAGCCGCCTGACTCGAAGTCGGGCGTAACGGACGAGAGGGGCGGCGTCGTCTGCTCGCATATGTAGCTTTCGTTGTCGACGCCCAGCACCTGTACCTGCTTCGGCACGTCGAGCCCAATCTGCCGGCAGATGTCGAGAACATGCTTGGCGCGCTGGTCGTACGCGGCCCCTACCACGATTCCGTCCCTTTCGTCCCTTATGTCCCTTTCGTCCCTTTGTTCAGGCCGCGTGACCACGAACCGTTCCAGCCGGCTGTCAGAGGTAACCCGCAACAAGCCGCTTTCGTGTATTTTCGTGTCGGGGGGAAGCCCCGCTTTCGTGTCCCTTCGCGTCTGCGACAAGCCGAAGGCTGAAACGACGCGGCGAGGCACGGCGAA
>JAEEZC010000073.1 GCA_016288465.1 Verrucomicrobiota bacterium
CCTCACGGCCATATTCAAGGGATGCAAGGAGGCGGGCGTCGCTCCGGACTTCATCTCGTGGCACTACTACGGCAACAGGCCCGACGACATCATGGAGCAGGCGGAGTCCGCGCGGCGGCTGTGCGACGAGTACGGCTTCACGGACTGCGAGCTGATCAACGACGAATGGCACTTTCTCGGCGAGGGCGGATTCAAGGATCTGCGCAGCAGCGATCCCGCCGTGCAGGAGCGCGTGTGGTCGGGCCCCCATTCGCACAACGGCATCGATTCGTCGTGCTTCACGCTTACAGTGCTCTCGCGCCTGCAGACGTCCAAGTACAGCCAGGCCTTCTACTATGGATGCAGGCATGAAGGCGCCTGGGGATACATGGACCACATGGGCAACAAGTACAAGGTGTGGCATGCGCTTAAGGCGTTCGGCCAGCTGATGAGGGACTGCGCCACTCTGTGCGAATCGACGCGCGAAGGCACGGTGACCACGTTCGCCGCGAAGTCGGCGGACGGGAAGACCGGCTGGCTGCTCGTCTCGGACTACTGCGGCAGGGATAGCGAGATCGTTCTGGACGTGAAGAACGCCGGGGCCCTTGTCTCCGCCGAGATATTCGACCACGAGCGCAATTTCGTCCCCGTCCGCGCGCTCATGGAAGACGGCCGCCTGACGCTCAGGAAGGAGCTCGACGGCTCCGCCGCGTTTCTGGTTAAGTTCGACCTTTCAAAGAACGTTAAATGAACAGACTCTCCTATTTGCTTCTGGTCGCGACTGGCGCGGTTCTGCCGCTTTGGACTGCGCATGGCGGAGAACTGGTCTGGAACTGCGGGACGAACACGCAGATCAGGGGTAAGTTCCTGATTGCCGAGGTTCCGCCGGGCGAGGAAAAGGCAGGCGGCATCGCGAGCGCCGAAATCGACCTTGCCGAGTGGGACGGCAAGCCTGTCGGCGCGTCAATCGTCGCAAGAGGCGCTGGCATTGCAAAGCCGCTTAACTGGTACAACGGGCTGAAGTTCCAGTTCGAGTATGTTGATTCGGCTTCGGGCGAATGGTCGTACCCGAACACGCAGGGACGCCTTGGGGACTTCCCCGCGCAGACGATTCGCGTGGCCGATCTCGTCGCCGGGGTGAAGCGCCGCAGGGCAAGGCTCATGCTCGGGCTTCAGGAGACGAGCGGCAAGGTCGCGTTCGACCTTTCGACGCTTCGCATCGGCGAGCCGACTCCGCTTTGGCCCATAACGAACCAGAACCACAAGTGCGTGTACAGCGGCAAGGCCGAAGCTCTGCGGCGCGGCGTGATGTCGCCGTCCCAGAGCATGACCGTCGACGACTTCGACACTCTTCAGTCGTGGGGCGCGACGCTTATCCGCTACCAGATGGGCCGCAACTGGAATGCGCAGAAGGTGACGCCCGATCTCGGCGAGTACGACAGCTGGCTCGATTCGAGGCTTGACCACTTCGACTCCTTCGTGCTGCCCGAGGCGGTGAAGCGCGGCATGAAGGTCGTCCTCGACATGCACGAGGCCCCAGGCATGAAGAACGAGTTCAACGAGTGGAACATGCTGCACGACCCTGCCGTGGCGCGGCATTTCGTCGAAACGTGGCGTCGCATAGCGAAGCGCTTCAAGGGACGCAAGGGCATCTACGGCTACGATCTTGTGAACGAGCCCTTGCAGACCGCCGAGGCGGCTCCGGGATGCGACTTCTGGACGCTTCAGAAGCGCGCGGCGGAGGCGATACGCGAGGTTGACCAGGACATCCCGGTGATTGTCGAATGCAACGGAATGGACTCGCCATGGGCGTTCGGCTGCTTCTCGCCGCTGGAGCTGACGAACATCGTCTATCAGGTCCACATGTACCTGCCGCTGGCGTACACGCATCAGGGCGTGATGTGGAAGCAGGGCGAATCGTATCGAGCCTATCCCGACGAGTCCAGAGGCTGGAACAAGGAGTATCTGCGCGCCGGTCTGCGCCCTGTCCGGGAGTTCCAGCTTAGGCATGGCGCCAAGATATACTGCGGCGAGTTCTCGGCCGTCGCCTGGGCGCCTGGAGCGGGAGAATACCTGCGCGACTGCATCGACATCTTCGAGGAATGGGGATGGGACTGGAGCTATCACGCATTCCGCGAATGGGAAGGCTGGAGCGTCGAGCACGAAGGGCCGAAATGGAGCGGCCTTGCGCCGTCCTCCGACAATCCGAGAAAGCAGGCGCTGCTGAAAGGATTCCGCGCAAAATGAACGCACTGTCCGCCGTCCTTGCCGTGATCGCCGCGACCGCCGGAGCTTCGACAGGCCCCGAGACGTGGTTTCACATCATCGGCGGCAATGCGTCCAAGGAAGGCCTTGCCGCCGACATCGCGGCGGTTGCCGACGCGGGCATTTCGGGCATCTCGCTTTTCCATGGCGGCGGCAGCGGCGGCGCGCTGTGGCCCGGCGTCACGAACGGCGTTCCGTGCATGAGCGGGAACTGGGTGGACCTCATAAAGTTCGCCGAGACCGAGTGCCACAGGCGCGGACTCAGGTTCAAGATGCAGAACTGCCCGGGCTGGTCGATGTCGGGCGGACCGTGGATCACGCCCGACCGCGCGATGCGGAAGCTCGTCTGCTTCGAGCCTGGCGCTAAGCCCGAGTTCGACGAGGACGACGACTACCACGAGATAGGCGAGGTCGAGTTCCCTGTTGAGGCGGAGGACCATGATGTCGTAAGGTCGGTCGTGCTGCCTGCGCCAAGCAAGCTGAACCACGAATGGAGCTTTGAGCCGGGCGTCGTCTTCGAGGTGTGGTCGCGCGGAAAGAAGGTCATTGAGCGGGAGTGCCCCGTCGGCACCTGGGCGGACACGTTCGGCGGTCCGGGACTGGAGATGACGTTCGATGTAGGGGCGCTGCCGCGGGAAGGCCTGGAGCTGAGGACGCGCGCCGTGCATGACATGAAGCCGTTCGAGCCCGTCTGGTCGTCCGCTCGCAGGCTCGACAACTGGCAGGCGAAGGCCGGCCGCACCCTGCGCCGGTTTGAGATTTCGACCAACGCCGCGCCAGTCCGCGCCGCGGGGACGAAGCGCCTTGTCTTCGGCCACGTCAACATGAAGCGCAGGAACCACCCCGCGCCGCCTGAGGCCACGGGATGGGAATGCGACAAGATGGACCCGCGCGGCTTCGAGGCGAATTTCGCGGGCTACGTCGGACGGCTTCTCGGGGAAGGCGTGAAGGTGGACGGCATTCTCGTCGACAGCTGGGAGTGCGGGTCGCAGTCGTGGACGTGGAAGATGGAGGACGAGTTCGAAAGACGCGCCGGCTACGCCCTCAGACCGTGGCTGCCGGCGCTCTTCGGCTACGTCCTCGGCAGCGAGGCGGAGACGGAGAGGTTCCTCCTGGACTGGCGAAACGTCTGCTCGCGCCTTGTGGAGGAGAACTACTACGGCACTATTGCGCGGCTTGCTCGGGAGCATGGCATGTCCGTCGTGTACGAGACGGCTTTCGGCGACGTGATACCCGGCGACATAATGCGCTTCTGGAAATACGCTGACGAGCCGATGTGCGAGTTCTGGTGCCCGCACGACAACAACGGATTCGTCGGCAGCTTCGACTTCAAGCCGATCCTGCCCTGCGCGTCCGCCGCGCACATCTACCGGAAGCGCCGCGTGAGCGCGGAGGCGTTTACGAGCTTCGAGCTGACGTTCGACGAGTGCTTCGGGGACTGGAAGAAGGTTCTTGACGAGCATTACGCGAGGGGCGTCACGCACATCGTCTACAACACCTTCACGCACAATCCCGTCATCGGCGGAAAGCCGCCGTCCTCAAGCTACGGCGACGCCATCGGCTCTCCGTTCCTGCGCGAGCAGACGTGGTGGCCGTACCTGAAGCACTTCTCGAAGTACATCGAGCGGTGCGGACGCGAGCTGGAGCGCGGCGTGCCGGCGGTTGACATTCTCATGTACCTCGGCGACGACGTGAACCACAAGCCGTCCGAAGACGAGCTGCTCTTCGGCAACCGCTACAAGTACGACTACCTCAACAGCGACGTGCTGATGAACGCGCTGGACGTGGCCGACGGACGGCTCGTGGTGGGCGCGTGCCCGGGTTGCGAGCCGCAGACGGAGCCGCCGACATATCGTGTCCTCTGGATTCCGAAAGGGACGTATCTGCTGCCGGCGACGGAGGCGAAGATTGCCGCGCTCGCGGCGAAGGGGGCTCGTGTCGTGCGCGGGGACTTCGAGCCTGATTGGCAGTCGCCTGTCAGGGAGATGCTGGGCATCGACCCGTCCCGTCTGCGCGGATGGTGTCAAAGGCGCGACGGGGACGAGAACGTCTTCTTTGTGGTCGAAGACTGCGGGCGTTCGGCGTTCTACCGCGTGAAGAATGGACGGATCGCGATCTTCGATCCTGTCACGGGGAATGAATGCGGCGTGGCGGAATGGCGCAAGCCGTCTTCGGTCGTCGCAAAGGATACCGCAATTGACTTGAGACCGGTTGAGAACTATCCTGTTCGCGCGACAAGGCGCGTCTATGAAGGAACGTTCACGTTTGCAGATGCGGCGGCCGCCCGACTCGATCTTGGCAAGGTGCGCGACTGGGCGACGGTGTACGTTGACGGTAACAAGGTCGCGGACCTCTGGTGTGAGCCGTACGCATGCGATATCAAGCGGTATGTCAAACCTGGTCGCAGCGCTTCAATCCGGGTGGAGGTGGTTTCGACATGGTACAACGCGCTCGTCGAGGACGCCGCGCTTCCAGAGGAGAAACGCCGGACGTGGACGCTGTTTGGCCCGAAGGCGGACGCGAAGCACCACGACGCCGGACTCATCGGCCCAGTCAGGATTTGGCAGTAGATTCTGCAATCTCCTCCCATCGCCCTAGATTATTCCGCCTTCTGACTTCGGACTGAAGAAAGTCCCGAAGCCCGAAGTCTGAAGCCCTATGCCATAATTTGAGCCAGAAGATAAGGCCAAGGGGTCCCCGATGGCTTTAGGGTGAAATGACGGTAGGGGCCGCCCGGAGTGCGGCCCCTACCGCCATTCCGTCCCAAACGTCCCATATGCCCCAAATGTCCCCTTGTACTGGCACGCGTGACCATGAGCCGTTCCAGTCGGCTCTCAGTGGGAACTCGCAACAAGCCGCTTTCGTGTTTTTTCGTGTCGGGGGGAGCCCCGCTTTCGTGTCCCTTCGCGTCTGCGACAAGCCGAAGGCTGAAACGACGCGGCGAGGCACGGCGAA
>JAEEZC010000074.1 GCA_016288465.1 Verrucomicrobiota bacterium
GCAGAATGGCACCGGAGGACGGCAGTGCTTCTTCAGTCAGTACATAAGCGGCGTGAATGGAATCGGCATTGAACATAACGGCGTAGTGAATAAAAACGAATTGCGTCTGTTTTCGTCGCCGGTGGACGGCAGCGCGTATTCGACCAGCGACCCGATTGCGACCAACGTGTGGGCGCAGGGGACCGTCACGGCATCGGACGATCTGACAAACATCGGCTTCTGGAAGAACGGGAGCAAGATGAGTTCCACGGCGACCAAGACGTTCACAAAAAAGACATATACGAGCAACTGCACCAGCATCATCGGCGGTGAGCCGAACACGGGACGCGACATGGCGTTTCGCGGCATCTACAATGCATTTCGCATCTATGACCGTGTGCTGACAACGGAAGAGCTCAAGATCAACGCGGCGGTTGACGCGATTCGCTTCAACGGCGCGAGCTGGGAAGACTATCCCGAACTCGCCGCCTATTCGTTCGCGGCGGACGGAACGCTTCAGTATTCAATAGGCGTCGAAGCGGAGGAGGGCGGCGCGGTGCGTCTGGACGACGGCGCGGCGGAGGCGACAGCCAGTGCGCCATTCGACTACGACCGCACGGCGCATTCAGCGACCTTCACGGCTGTTCCGAATTCCGGCTATGTGTTCTATCGCTGGACAGGCGACACAGACGCCATCACGGGCGGGTCGTACCTTTCGCCGACCATCACCATAACTTCCGCAAAGGTGGTTTCGCTGACTGCGGTGTTCAAAGCGACGACAAGAGGGCTCACCTCGCGCTCATACGTACAGGACGGTCTTGTAGCGCACTTCGACGGCATCGACAACGCCGGTATCGGTTCGCATGATTCTTCGGCAACGACATGGACCGACCTTACCGGCAACGGCAACAATGCAACAAGAGGCTCAAACGCCTCGTGGAACGGCACAACAGGCTGGACGAGCAGCAGCGACGGCAAGCCCATGGTCATTCCCGCCGGAAACGGTTCCGCGACAACCGTTGCCGGGACGACTGCGAAGCAGGTCTTCACGGCGCAGTTCACCGTCAAACCATCGCGCCATGACGTGCGGCAATGCTTTTTCGGACAATGGAACAGTAATGGCGTCAGCATTGAGCACAATTCCGGCGACAGCGGTATGACCGGCTACATGCGCGCATATTACAACTACTTTGCCAACACCACGCCAGACAACAAGGCTGCAGACGACAAGTTCAAAAACAGCGATGTACTAGTGACGGCGAACGAGTGGGCCGCAATGACGCTTTTGAGCGATACGGCGCAGCAAACAATCTGGAAGAACGGAGAAACGTCGCAGACGATTGTAAAATCGCTCGTTGGAAAGCTCACGAACATCTGCGACAGCGTCATCGGCGGCGACAACTCGCGTGGCAACATGGGCTTCCGCGGCACGTACCATGCCTTCCGTCTCTACAACCGAGTGCTAACGGAGGATGAGGTCAAGTTCAATGCGGCTGTTGATGCGGTGCGTTTCAACAATGGCGCGAACATGCCGGCGGGCTATTCTGCAGCGGCGGATGATACGCTTCTTGTTGCGGCAACGGCTACCGCGACCGCTGGCGGCAAGGTTGCCTTGAAGCGCGTCGGTACGTTCGCGGCATCCGTCTCATCATTCGTCAATCAGGACGGAACTGAGATAACAGGCTTTGTGGCGCAGCCAGAAGAAGGGTACGTCTTCGATAGGTGGACAGGCGACATCGACGCCATCGTTGCAGGATCGGTTCTCACGCCGGAAATCGGAGTCGTTGCGACGCGTCCCGCTTCGCTGACGGCTGTATTCCGCAAACCATACACCAATGCCCTGGACGGTATGGTTCTCGACCTCGACATTCGCGATGTGGTGGATGGCGAGACCATGGGCGGCACAGACTCCGGCTACCATGTCGGCAATTTGCTGAAGGCCGGTTCGTCGGAGAGCAACACCTACTATAAGACCTTGTACACTTCCGCTAATGTGTGCCGCCCGATCTACAGGTTCATGGACATCGCTTCGCCGATGACGCCGTTCACGACGAATGCCGCGCAGGCTTGCATCTACACGCCGCAATCGTTTGCGCAAGGGAGCACATACAACGTCGGGCGATGGGAACTTAAGAACAACTTTGCCGACGCACCCGTCGCTACAGTCTATGTGCGTTTCCTCTGGGAAGGATCTATTCTGCCAAATATAGAGAACACCAGCTGCATTCTTTGCAACGGCTATGTGAACTGGGGTCACATTGGCGAAGGTTTTGCGCTGCAAATAGTGTCTCCGGCCAATGCAAACAAGGGCTTTCTTAACGTCTTTGTCCCGAACAAAGTGCCAAGCGCGGGCACGGGGACCGATCTCTACATAACGTCCAACAGCTGGGTCGATTGCTTCGCCTCAATCTATCCAAGCCCGACGAACCCCGATCTTTCCAACGCGGACATTTGGTTCTGCCAGACGCCTGCGCTTGGCAGCAATGGAGTCTTCGGTTACCCGAAACTTAGGCATCGGCACATAGGCGATGAAGCCAAACTGCCGAAGTTCAAGTCGATGCCGCCGCAGCAGTCGGACCGTTCAATACGTCTTGGCGCCGAGACGTCCGGTGCGACAGACAACCAAACTAACATCAGCAAGGCGTTTCGCGGATACTATGCCGGGCTGAAGGTGTGGCAGAGACTTCTAACCGAGAATGAAATGTGGTCGGTTATGGCCGGTCAATACGGCGGCACGTTCAATGTCGGCGTGGAGAACGGCAGCGCGGACGAGTTCGGCGGCACGTGGTACGGGAGGAGGGCCGATCCGTTCAATGTCGCGGCGGACAAGTGGCAGGAGATGAAGAAGTCGCTGACGGCGGAGGATAGGACACTGACGCTTACTGTCCCGATTCCGGCGGAGAGCGACGGGATGCCGCGCGTCCTTGAAATCGTGCCGCTCTTTGACGGCGTTGGAGCGACCTGCCCGGTAACGGTGACGGCAAACGGCGCAACGGTCGGCACGTTCGACTTGAAGGACGATAATAGACGCGCTATCATCCTGCGCGGCGCACAGGCAAAGCGCGACGCCAACGGAAAGATCACGATCGCCATCACGCGTCCTGATGGTTGCGCGGGAACTCTTTCGTTCGACGCGCTGTCGCTCGCCGGCTCCTGGCAGATCGGGGTGAAAAACGGTTCGTCCGACGAGATGACTGCAGAGACGAAAGGCGTTCCATCCGTTGTCATCGCCGGCGACCCCGACTACACTCACGCGCAGCGCTCCCTAACTACGACTTACAATACGTTGACGATTCCGTTCAACGTGCCGAAGTCGAGCGCGGGGCTGCTTGCCTACAGATACGAGACTTACATAGACAACCTCAAGTCTGGAAACACGCACCCCATGCATCTTGAGCTCAACGGCGAGACGATCTGGTCGAGCGAGAACGTGACAAAGAGCAAGGTGCGCGTCGATATTCCCGCCGAGAGCATCAAATGCGGGCTTAACGAGCTGAAATGGGTCTATGATACGACGACGGCAAGCAACTGGCTGACGTTCGACTACCACATGCTCAAGATGGCTGTTCCGACCGGGGTGATGGTTATCTTGCGATGACGCGGGGGGAGTTCATCTGGAGCGCGCTTGCGCTGGCTGCGATGCCGACGCAAGCGCGCGGTTCTGCGGGCGAGAAGCTAAAGGTCAACAGCATCGTTATCGATGCGGGCGCGAAGAAGCCGTTTTCTGTCCTGCACGTGTCGGATACGCATCTTACCGCCGTATATCCGCACGAGGACAAATGGAAGCAGGAAATGTCCCGCGCCGACACGCCGATCTTCGGAGCGAAGCAGGAGGAGTCGCTTGCGGAGGCTGTCGCGTATGCTGGGCGGCATTGCGACTTCCTTCTGCATACCGGCGACTTGATCGACTTCGTCTCCGAGGCGAACCTCGACATTGCGAAACGCCTTCTGCCGGGCGGATGCATTGGTGCGCTCGGCAACCACGAATACTCGCACTACGGATGGCTCGTGAAGAAGGCCGGCACTGCGGGGCCGGGGCGCGAGGAGACGCGCGAGATGCTGTCGAAGGCATATCCGTTTCGCCTCCCTATTGCCGCGAAAGAGCTGAACGGCGTAACGTTCGTCGCAATCGACGACGCGGACGGCGCGGTCTCCGAAGACCAGGCCAGGGAGTTCCGGCGCATTGCGGCGCAGGGCAATCCAATTGTCCTTTGCATGCACGTGCCGTTCTACACGCCCGGCATCTGCCGCGCCGGAAAGCGCTGGTGGAAGAATGGTACGGACGAGGCGAACCCCGAACTGAAGCTGCCGGACTTCCAGCGGCAGCGGAGCGACTCCGCCACTTGCGAATTCATCGAATACCTGAAAGGCGAACCGCTTCTCAAGGGGATTCTCTCTGGGCATCTCCACATGTTCGCAGAGGATCGCTTCTCTCCGACGGCCATGCAGTACGTTGCGGGCGGCAACTTTTCGTTCCTCGGCCAGATGGTTCGCGTGACATAACCTATGCTCGTAAGTTGAATGTATCATGCGGAGACGCAGAGAGCAGGAGAGCGCAGAGAAAACTTAAAAACAGGAGGAGATGACAGGAATGGAGAAGTCGGTTGGTGTGGCGGGAAGGCGTGAATTCCTGAAGGGTGCGGCCATGATTGGCGCGGCGGCCGCCGCGAAATGCGGCATGGCCATGATGCCTGACGAACAGAAGGCGTGGGACAAGTACAACGCCATGATCATCCCTCGTCCGGAGGGTCTTTTGGAGGGTGAGCCGGTATTGCAGGCGCCGGCGCCGGATTCGATGGGCGTCGCGTTTGCCGTGACCGCCCTCGCGAACGGATTCGCAGAGCTAGCCGACAATCCCGCGATGGAGAAGCCTGTCCGGTTCATGGCGGAAGGAATGCCGCTTGCCGGTATAGACGACAGGGTCTTGCGCGTCCGCATGACCGACCTCAGGCCCGGTACGCGCTATTGGTATCGCGTCGGCGCGGCAAAGCTGGAGCATCCGGTCGGATACTGGACCAAGCCGTCGGAGATCGTGTGGGGAAGCGTGCATTCGTTCGTCACGCCCGGTGCCAACGCTCCGTCGCATTTCGCCATGATGTGCGACACACATGCAGCCTTCGAGCAGATGGCCCGGACAACGAAACTCTACCGCAAGATAGGCGTGCCGCTGGTCGTGTGGAACGGCGACGTGCCGAATAGCCTCATGAACACGAAGGACGATCTTGTGCGGAACTACCTCGTACCCCCGGAGAACGACGGATATGCCGCTGACACGCCCATAGTCCTCAACCGCGGCAACCACGACTTTCGCGGCGTCGCGGCGAATCGTCTTGGCGAGGTGATGATGACGCGGCTTCCCGGCGAGCGCAGGGCGCGGCACGCGGCGCTCGACCGCAATTTCGCCTTTCGCATGGGAGATGTCGCGCTGATAGGCCTCGATACTGGCGAGGACAAGCCTGATCACCACCCTGCGAACGGGGGTTTCTCGCGCTTCACCCAATACCGCCAGGCTCAGACGGAGTGGCTGAAGGACCAGTTCCTGCGTCCTGAGATCGCCAATGCGCCGTATATCGTGGCGTTCGTCCATATTCCGATCGTGGAGCTGTGGCCCGGAGCAAACCCTGGCACCGTGCTTGAAGACTATGCCACCTGGCAGAAGGAATGCGCAGACATGTGGGGCGGCGTTCTTACAGCCAACAGGGTGCAGCTTGTGCTGGCCGGGCACATCCACAGATACCGTCACGACGCCGCGACTGCTACGCGTTCGTGGGCGGAGATCACTGGCGGAGGCCGCGGTGGCAGCACATACCAGACGCTTGTAGAGTGCAAGGTGGATGGCGGAGAACTCTTGGTGCGCGTACACAACGTTGACAAGGGCGGAATCGCCGGCGAGCATCGCTTCAAGCCGCGTGCCGTCGGTGCTTAGTGCGCGATCTGAAAGAAGACGGGAAAACCAGAAAACCAAATACGGGGTATAGATATGCAAGACATGACAAACAGGCGGGAATTTCTCAAGGGCGCGGCGTGGATGGGTGCGGCTGCCATGGCGGCAGGCTGCATGAGCCGCACTGGTGGCATCGGTGGAATCGGCAGCGGCGAGGGCGCGCCGATGCACGGTTTCCGCGTGCCGCCGATGAGAAAGGTGCGCGTTGGCTTCATAGGCGTTGGCGGTCGTGGCGCCCCGGCGGTTCACCGTATTGCCCAGATTCCGGGATGCGAGGTCGCGGCGATTTCCGACATCAACCCTGAACGGCTCGACGCCGTGCAGACGTGGCTCAAGGAGCATGGCTGTCCTGCGGCGAGGGAGTGGAGCCGCGACGGGCGTGAAGACGCATGGAAAGGCCTTTGCGACTGGGATGGTGTCGATGTCGTCTATTCCTGCACTCCGCGTCCGCAGCACTGTCCGATAAACGTCTATGCCATGGCGTCGGGCAAGCATGTCATGCAGGAGGTGCCGGGAGTCTTCACCCTGGACGAATGCTGGGAGACGGTTGAGGCGGCCGAGAAATTCCGCCGCCACTGCTATATGCTTGAGAACTGCTGCTATGGCGAATACGAGATGCTGGCGTTCAATCTCATAAAGAAAGGTCTGCTGGGCGAAATCGTGCAGGCAGAGGTCTGCTATACGCACGAGCAGCGCAATCTCCAGTACAACCCGCCCGACGGCGTATTCTGGCGCATCGACCGCCACATGAAGCACCACGGAAACTACTATCCGACACATGGCCTTGTGCCGGCCGGCAAGAGTCTCGACATCAACCGCGGCGACAGATTGGACTATCTAGTGTCGATGGAGACGAAGAGCGCGAGCTTCGAGGCGTTCGGCCGCGCGAACTTCCCCGTCGGCGACTGGCGGCACGATGCAAAGATGGTGAGAGGCGACGTAAACACGTGTCTCATGCGCACGGTGAACGGCAAGGTTCTGCAGCTGGTGCACAACGTCTGCACCCCTACGCCGTACGACCGGGGAAACAAGTACCTCGGGACGAAAGGCACGATACTTGGCATAAAGGACGACACCTACCGCGTCGGGTTCGAGGAAAAGATCGGCGACAACGGCGCCCACCACTACTTCGACGCGGCAAAGGCGGCGGAAGTGCGCGAGACATACAAGCATCCGTTCTGGAAAGCGGCCGGCGAAATGGCCGCGAAGGTCGGCGGACACGGCGGCATGGACTTTATCATGGATCTTCGCTGGGTGTATTGTCTGCAGAACGGACTGCCGATGGATACCGACGTCTACGACCTTGCGACTTACAGTTCCGTAGTCGAGCTTTCGGAGCGGTCGGTCATTGCAGGTTCGCGTCCAATCGAGTTCCCTGATTATACGCGCGGCGGATGGAAAACTGCCAAGCCGTTCACTGTTGACGAAATCGACATGAGCAAGTTCGATTTTTCAAAGAGCGTGGTCGAGGACACCGATGCGCTGAAGACTTGAAACCCGCAGATCGCGGCGGGTCCGGCAAAACCGACACGGCACTTGATTTGCTCTGTTTGACGCAGTAGAATTATTCGCATGACAAATTGTCTAAAAAGAAGCACCGGGATGGAAACGCTCTGCGGAACTATCTTGGTTGCGGCGATGGCTGCAAGCGGGGCCGAGTGGATATCCGTTCCCGGCTCGCCGGTCTATCGCGGGCCTGTCGACAACGGTTCGCGCGCGGCGGACGGCACGAGCTGGTTCGCAAGGCCGTTCACGAACGCGGGCGAGGTCGCGTCCGCGAAGTGGACCGTCTCCGGACTCGGGGTCTTTGAGGTGTTCGTCAACGGCGAGCGCGTCGGCGATGACTTCCTCAAGCCCGGATTCACACATTGGCAGAAGACGAAATACTCGTTTACGTATGACGTCACAAAGATGCTTAAGCGCGGCATCGGGGAGAGAAACGTCCTTGCGGCGGAAGTGTCCGCCGGATGGTGGCGCGACAAGATCGTGACGCCCGCGCACGGCGACGCGTCCCGCGGCTTCGCCGGCGACAGGAGCGCGTTCCTCGGCAATCTTGAAGTCACATATGCGGACGGGAGCGTCGCGCATGTCGCGACAGATGCGGAAAACTGGACGTGCGGCATCGCCGGTTCCGTTACTCACGCGGCAATTTTCGACGGAGAGGAGTTCGACGCCCGCATAAAGAACCCTCTCCTCGGCGAAGGATTGACCCAAAAGCCAGAGGTAACCACAGAGTTCAAGGGCGAAGTTCTGCCAACGCGCGGCGCGGAGGTGACGCTCCGCCGCGACCTCGCCATAACGCGCGGTCCGTATTCGCTCAAGAAGGACGAGACTATTCTCGTCGACTTCGGACAGAACGCCGCGTTCGTGCCCGAGTTCGCGTTCTGCGCGAAGCGCGGGACGGTTCTCACCGCGCTCTGCGGCGAGATGCTGAACGACGCAGACGCTGGAGAGCGCGGAAGCGACGGACCGAAGGGGACTCTCTACCGCGCCAACCTCCGCGTACCTGACGCGGGCATGCGTCTCGTCTACACATTCGCCGGCGGCGGAGCCGAGAGGTATATGCCGCGTTTCACGTTCTTCGGCTACAGGTATCTTTCGCTGACCGCGACGGACGATGTGGAGATCGAAAGCGTGATATCCATTCCGGTGACTTCGATTCGCAGAGACATGGAGATTGGCCGTATCGAGACCGGTGTCAGAGAGGTGAACCGGCTCATAAGCAACATATACTGGGGACAGCTCTCCAACTACCTCTCCGTTCCCACGGACTGTCCGCAGCGCAACGAGCGCCTTGGCTGGACGGGCGACACCCAGGTTTTCGCAGAGGCGGGGGCGTTCAACGCCGACACGAGTATGTTCCTCGGAAAGTGGATGCGCGACATGCGCGACTCGCAGCATGCCGACGGATCCTTCCCCGGCGTCGCGCCGACCGCGCAGTACGGCGACAGCGGACACCGTCTCGGCTGGGCGGACGCAGGGGTGATCGTTCCGTGGACAGTGTGGCGCATGTTCGGCGACGCGGCAATCGTCAACGATAACTGGGCCGCGATGACGAAGTACATGAGTCTCCTCGACCGCGACAGATACGAGTCGCAGGAATCCATGAAGCGCCAATGGGCGGACTGGCTTAGTTTCGAGAAGTTGGAGACATGGGGCGGCGCGGCTTACGAAACCGGGCCGGACGGCAATCGCCGCGTCCGCAAAGACGCGCTCGAATATTGGCAGTTCCTTGGGCTGTGCTATTGGCTGATGGACGCGCGGATGATGGCAGAGATGGCGGTAGCCACCGGGCGCGGCGCTGAGGCGGAGGAATACGCGGAGACTGCGGAACGCGCGCGCGGGATTCTGCGTGAGAAGTTCGTCTCGAAGGAAGACGGCATGCTCATTCCGCTTTTCCGCGACATGCAGACGCCCGCGCTCTTCGCGCTCAAGTCGGGTCTGCTTGAAGGCGACGCGAAGGAGCGAACGGTCGTAGCGCTAAGGAAGAACATCGCAGACCGCGGCGACTGCCTGCAGACCGGTTTTCTCGGGACGTCCATAATAATGGATACGCTGACAGAATGCGGCGCGGTGGATGTCGCCTACACATTGCTTCTCCAGCACAAGAACCCAAGTTGGCTTTATTCTGTCGACCAGGGCGCGACGACGGTGTGGGAAAGATGGAACAGTTATTCAAAGGCGGAAGGATTCGGCCCGGTTGCGATGAACAGCTTCAACCACTACGCATACGGCGCAGTGCTCGCGTGGATGTACAAAACAGCGGCCGGAATCGCGCCCGACTCGTCTGCGCCGGGTTTCCGGCGGATCATAATGGCTCCGAAGCCGGACCGTCGTCTGGGGTTTGTAAAGGCCGAGTACAAATCGGCCGCAGGCCTGATAAAAAGCGCGTGGCGGTACGAAGGCGGTAGCTGGGTCTGGAAGTTCACGATTCCCGCCAACACGACGGCGCTGGTGACAGTACCCGGCGGCGAACCGAAGGTGTATTCGGAGGGAACGCACGAAGTGTCAGTAATCGGAAACAGGGGTGATCCGGGTGCAGGCGCTCGATTTCCCCTCCGCTGATCTACAGGGTGGTTAGGCTGAACAAAATGGAGACAAAAAGATGAGAAAGAAAAAGGAACACCGATGCAGTGATGCAGCATTCACGCGCAGGGCCTTCGTCTGCTCGTCGGCAGCGTGGATCGCCGGAGTATTCGCGGGCTGCCGATCGGCGCAGTCCCGCGCAGAGTATCCGGTG
Organism: Verrucomicrobiota bacterium; assembly: GCA_016288465.1. Lineage (GTDB taxonomy): Bacteria > Verrucomicrobiota > Kiritimatiellia > RFP12 > UBA1067 > UBA1067. Next base: position 10,164 of record JAEEZC010000074.1, read on the forward strand.
CGGCTTGCCGGCGGCGCAACGCGCAAACGCTGGTACAAGGGAAATCTCCACACGCACACATTCTGGTCGGACGGCAAGGCGTTCCCCGAAGAGGCGGTGATGTGGTACAAGAGCCGAGGCTACAACTTCCTCGGCCTCAGCGACCACAACGTCTTTCAGGACGACAGCGATCGCTGGGTGGGCGTCATCGGCGACGATGAAAAGGACGTGAAGCCGGACTGGGCGAAGAGCAAGCCGCATCGCTACTGCTACAACGTCCGCCGCAAGTATTTCGACCCGTACCTCAAGGCGTTCCCGGATGCCGTCACGCGCATCGCGGAGGGCGGCAGGACCGAGGCGCGGCTGTCGCCATTCGCGGAGCTCTCCGCTCGCTTCAATGCGCCGGGAGAGTTTCTGCTTCTGCCGGACGTCGAGGCGACGCGCTCGGTGGAATACGCCGACGGACGCTACCATCAGCTTCACATGAACTATGTGAACGTTCCGGAGCTTTTGCCGTCGATCGCCGCGGCCGACTTCCAGCGCGTGCGCAAGGACGTGCCGCTGGCGTCGTTCCTGTCAGAGCATGCGCGCGAGACGTCCGCGCTCGCGCAAAAGCACGCGCGGCGCGAAATCTTCATCCTCAACCATCCGATCTGGACCTGGTACGACGTGGGGCCAGAAGTCCTCATTGACGCGCCGGAGGTCCGTTTCTTCGAGGTGTGCAACGGCGGCTCGCCCTACGCGTCCGCCGACGGGCTGCCGGACGACGGGCTCGACACAGACCGCTTCTGGGACGTCGTGAACGCCTTTCGCGCGCGTCGCGGCCAGCCGCTCGTCTACGGCGTTGGGACGGACGACACACACAACTACCGCGGCGAGAAGTTCAACATGTGCATCCCGGGCAACTCCTGGTCGCTCGTCCGCGCGGCCTCGCTTGACGCCGCGGCGCTCGTGCAGGCGATGTGGGACGGCGATTTCGTGACGTGCGAGGGGCTGGAGGTGGAGGATGTCGCGTTTGACGCGTCCGCAGGACGGCTCGAAGTCGCGGTTGGCGCTGGCGATGCGCCGCGCACGGTCAAGTTCATCGTTTCCAAGCGTGACTTCGACGAAAAGCCGGTCGGCAAGGTCACGGTCCGTCCGGGCAAGCACAAGGACACTATGCGCTTCCAGCGTGAGATCGCGATCTACGGCGACAAGGTCGGCAAGGTCGTGAAGACCGTCGAGATTCCGGCGGGCGAAGCCGCACGCGTCGAATACACTCTGGCGGACGACGACCTCTATGTCCGTGCTCGCGTCGAGGAGAAGGGAGCGACCGTCTCCACGGCGCACCTCCATCCGAAAGGACTTCGCTGCGCATGGACACAGCCGTACAGGATAGGATAGCGAGCGGCTTCGGAAGCACATCCGCGGACAGTGAGGCTGCAAGACGTCGGATGGCGGCTATGACGCTCTATTAATGCATAAGGAAGCGACGAAGGGAAAAGGAGATCCAATGAAATCATTCAGAATGTGCGTGACGACGGCCATTGTCTCAGCTACGGCATTTGCCGTGTTCGCGGAGCCGATGATGACGCCTTGGGGCGAAAAGGTGACGAGCGAGAACGCATGGCGCGGATATCCGCGTCCCCAGATGGTACGCGCGGGATGGACGTGCCTCAACGGCGAGTGGGACTATGCAATCGACGCCATTACGAACGCGCTCTCGCTGCCGGGGAAGGTGGACGGCAAGATCCGCGTGCCCTTTGCGCTGGAGTCGCCTCTGTCGGGATGCGGCGGGAGGCTGCTCGCGCCGGATGAATACCTGTGGTACACTCGCGAGGTCGAACTCGACCCGAAGCCGGGCGAGAGACTGCTGCTCCATTTCGGAGCCGTCGACTACAGGGCGATCGTCTATCTCGGGCATGACGAGGTCGCCGTGCACGACGGCGGGAATCTTCCGTTCACTGCCGACATCACGCCGTACGCGAAAAAGGGCGTCAACCGTCTTTCCGTGCTCGTGTGGGATCCGACCGAGGACTTTGTACAGGCCAGGGGCAAACAGGCGTTCAAGACGCATGCGTGCTTCTACACGCGTTCGAGCGGCATAATCCAGACGGTCTGGCTCGAAACTGTGCCGGAAACCTACATCGCCGACTATTGTGTAACGACCGACATCGACAAGGGCGAGGTGACGATAGAGCTCAAAGTGGAAAGTGGGAAGTGTAGCGTTGAAGGCTCGGGCGCGATTGAAATCGAAAATCCTGTCGATCCTGCTAATCCTGTCCAAAAAGCCTTCACCCCCGGGATCCCATGCACAATCCGCCTTCCTGCGCCCGTTGCGCTTTGGTCGCCGGAAAATCCGAACCTCTATTCCTTCACCGCGCGATACGGTGCGGACGAGATCAAGGGCTATTTCGGAATGCGGAAGTTCGAAAAGCGCAAGGACGAGAAAGGCGTCTGGCGGTTCTTCCTCAACAACCGCCCCTACTATGTGATGGCGACGCTCGACCAAGGCTGGTGGCCAGACGGGCTGCTGACGCCGCCGAGCGAGGAGGCGATGGCATTCGACATCCAGACGCTGAAGGACTGCGGATTCAACGCGATGCGCAAGCACATCAAGGTCGAGCCGCTCAGGTACTACGCGCTCTGCGACCGGATGGGGCTCTTGGTCCTTCAGGACATGCCCTGTACCAGTTTCGATCCGCAGGCGACCTACAAGGCCGAATCCGTAAAGGGCTACGGACTCTTTCGCGAGGAGCTGAAAGGAATGGTCGATCTTTTACGCAAGGTCCCGTCCATTGTCATGTGGATTCCCTACAACGAAGGCTGGGGTCAGCACGACCCGCTGCTCACGCACACGACGCTCGACTTCGTCAAGCGCTACGATCCTACCCGGCTGGTGGACGGACCGTCGGGATGGAACGACTTCGAGGGCGGCGAGCGCCGCAATCCCAAGGGCTACCGCGTCGAGCCGCGTCTATGGAAGACGGCGCATCGGCCCGAGAGCGAATGCGAGGCGTCCGACATCGTGGACCTGCACAGGTACAGAGGGCCGGTCATGCCGGAGGTGAACAGCCGGCGCGTCTCGTTCCTCGGCGAATTCGGCGGACTCGGCCATCCCGTCGACGGCCATCTCTGGGATACGTCGCCGAAGGACGCCAGGGGCAACTGGGGCTACGGCGGCGTCGAGGACACCAAGACTCGGGAGGGGCTCGAGAAGACGTATCTCGAACTCATGGACAAGCTCGGGCAGCTCGCGGAACAGGGCCTTGGCGGAAGCGTCTATACGCAGACGACCGACGTCGAGATAGAGGTCAACGGACTTCTCACCTACGACAGGAAGGTGCTCAAGTACAATCCCGAGGTCCTCAGGAAGGCCCATGCCGAGGTGATTCGCCGCGCGCTCGACGCGACGCGCACTAGCGCATTCCGGTGATCAAAAGCGCAAGGGGGACATGCCCCTTGCCACTTCCGATCTCCGCAGCTCTCTTCCCCATCGTGCCTTTTTGCGCAAATGACGCTACGGTCACGTGGGTCGCGCGACCGGGCGCATTGACTCCAAGGCGAGAAACGGGGTATAATATGGCAGATGCCGAGATATGTAGTGGACGAAAGTGCGCTAAGGCGCAACCTCGAAATACTTGAGAACGTGGCGAGGAGGACGCGGGCGAGGATTCTTCTCGCCCAGAAGGCGTTTTCCTGCACGGCCGCCTACCCGCTCTGCGCAAAACACCTCGCAGGCACGACCGCAAGCTCGCTTTTCGAGGCGCGCCACGGGCACGACAACTTCGGCGGCGAGACGCATGTCTTCGCGCCGGCATACGACCCGGACGAGATCGACGAGATACTCTCCTTCGTGGACCACATCGTGTTCAACTCGCCCCGCCAAGTCGCGCTTTTCGGCGAGCAGGCGCGGAAGCGCGGCGTTTCTGCAGGGCTGCGGGTCAATCCGGAAGTGTCTGTCGCGACCACCCCGGCCTACGATCCGTGCCGCCCGTCGTCGCGCCTCGGCACTACTCGCGCGGCGTTCGACGTCGCCATGGCCAGGGACGACGCATGGCTCTCTCTCGTCGAAGGGCTGCACTTCCACTGCCTCTGCGAACAGGGCCTGGACGAGCTGCGCAAGGTGCTCGCGGGCTTCGAGAAGCGTTTCGGCGATCTACTTCAGCAAATGAAGTGGGTGAACTTCGGCGGCGGCCACCACATAACAAAGGCGGACTACGATGTCGACGGACTTGTTGCGCTCATAGCCGACTTCCGCGCCAGGCATCCGCACCTCGCCGTCTATCTCGAACCTGGCGAGGCCATAGCCCTCAACGCCGGGACCCTTGAAGCGCGCATACTGGAGATACAGCCAGCCGGCGGGGACGGCATAGCCAATGCCATTCTCGACGTCAGCGCCGCATGCCATATGCCGGACGTCCTCGAAATGCCGTACACGCCGCCTGTCGCCGGAGCCAGCAAAGGCCCGTGCGGCCCGTACGCATACCGCTTCGGCGGCCCGACCTGCCTTGCGGGAGACGAAATAGGCGTCTATTCCTTCGCACGGCCGCTTTCCGAGAGCGACCCAGTCGTTTTCGAGGACATGGCCATCTACACAATGGTCAAGAACAACACCTTCAACGGCATTGCCCTGCCCGACATCGTCCTTCGCCATGAGGACGGAAGCGAAACGCTGGTGCGCCGCTTCTCCTACGACGACTTCGCGTCTCGTCTGTAGCAGTCTTTCAAGGAAACACCCGCAATGAACGAAAAGCTCCATCCCTGCTGCCTCACCATCGCAGGCAGCGATTCCGGCGGCAACGCCGGCGTCCAGGCCGATCTTCGCGCGTTCCACTCGTACGGACTGCACGGCTGCACGGTGTTCGCGGCGCTTACGGCGCAGAATCCGTCCGGCGTTTCGGCTATACACCAGGTTCCAGCCGACTTCGTCGCCGCGCAGTTGGACGCAGTGCTCGGCACCTACGCAATCGGCGCACTAAAGACGGGCATGCTCTCCGATGCCGATTCCATCGCCGCGGTCGCCGACAGACTTGCCGCGCATCCGGAAATCGCGAAGGTCGTGGACCCGGTAATGGTCGCGACAAGCGGCGCCAGACTAGTGGCAGACGCGGCGATGGAGGCCATAGAGCGTCTCCTTCTGCCCATGGCGACGGTGGTCACGCCGAATCTCCCGGAGGCGGAGGCTTTGCTGGGGCTTCCAAGCGGAGCCGGGCGCGGAGGCGATGCGTCGTACGCGGCGGATCTTGCGCGGCGCATCAGGGAGAGATTTGGCTGCGCCGTGGTCGTCAAGGGCGGACATGGAACAGGCGATTCGGCCGTTGACGTCCTAGTTTCGGCCGAAGGCGTGCGCGAATTCTCCATGCCGTGGGTCGCGAACCCGGTTTCGACACATGGCACCGGATGCTCCTTCGCCGCCGCGCTTGCGGCAGAACTTGCGCTCGGCGCGACGCTTGAGGACGCCGTGCGCGGCGCGAAGGGCTACGTCCACAAGGCGATCGAGCGGGCGATGTTCGTGGGCGAAGGCTGCGGCGTACTCGGCTTCGTGTCCTGATGCGGGCCGGCCCCATCTGCCGCGGGAGCCTCGAAGCCTCTCCGGCGGACATGGGCCAGACGTGAGGCATCGGCAGGCGCGGACTACTCGACGGCGGCCAGCGCTAGGGCGAAGGGTCTCGACGAGGCCCGTTTCGCCCTGGCGCGCGGTTCCGGCGGACTTTGCAGCGCGCTATTCGATGTCGACGACGCTGGCCCAGTGCATCAGAAGCTCGCGGTTCTTCGGCTGCTGCTCGCGCGAGGCCTCAGCTGCGGCCACGATCGGAAGCCACTTCTGCACCTCGCGAAGAGGGACCTTCAGAGCCTCGCACGCAAGGGCC
>JAEEZC010000075.1 GCA_016288465.1 Verrucomicrobiota bacterium
GCGGTTCGTCTCGCCAGGCTTCACAAACGGAGTTATGTCGTACTTGTACGTCCCGCAGTAGTTGTCGACCCACGCAACCGGCTGCTTGTTGACCCAGAACCAGCCCTGCGAACGGACGCCGCCTATCTTGAGCCACACCTTTTTGCCCGCCCAGCCGGCCGGCACAACGACGTCCTTTCTGTACCAGCCCTCGCCCATGTAGACGTTGTTCAGCTTCTTCGTGCTGCAGTCCCAGGTCGGATCCCAAGGCGTCGACATCCCGGGCTTGCCGACTCCCTGCGCCTCCCATGCGCCCGGCACTGCTATCTTGCGAGCCTCGGACCACTGCCTGTCCATTCCGCTCCGCCGCGCAGCCGGCGTCTGCTCGTCGACCTTCGCGAACGGCACCTTGGTGTGGCGGTAGCGCCGTACGAACGCCTTCGGCTGCGCGACGAAATCCCATTCCCCTCTCAGGGAGACGACGTTACCGGAAGGCTCGCGTCCCACGGGATTCACCACTGCCACGAGCGGTTTGATGCCGGCCCACGTGTCGACGCCTTGCAGTTCATCGGACCTCGACACGTCCGCCGCGCCAAGCGCCGCCAGAAGCGCCCTGCGTCGCGAATTGTCCGCGGACGGCGCGAACTTCGCGTTCGCCGCGCTGTCGCCTTCCGTCACCTCGTGCTCCACGCTCCATCCTGGCCATTCGCGGAACGCATGGTAGCACCAGTCCCATCCGTACTCGTTGAGAACGGCTCCCACGTCCGAGATCCACATGTCGCAGCCCTTCGCATACGCGACTGCGGAGAACTCGCCGACGAATATGTGCGCGCCGTACAGCCTCTCGAACTTGCGCACCGGAGCGAGAATGCGCATGAGGCCCTCGGCGTCCCAGCCCTTTGATGCGTCCGGATAGACCGCGACCGTATCCTTGAACTGCGGCAGAACCTTCTGATGCGTGTACTCGAAAGGCTCGTACATGTGGAACTGGTAGAAGACGTTGACGATGTCCAGAGGCTCCAGCGACTTGAAGGCCGAAGGCGCGCACCAGGCGCCGTCCGCATTGCACGAGACGATGACAGGCGTCGTCGGGTCGACCGAGCGGACCGCCTCGGCCGCGCGCCTCTGTATCTCAAGATAGTCGCAGACCTTCGGCTTGCCGAACTGCGTCGGCTCGTTGATCAGGTCGTAGGCGTAGACGTACGACTCGCCCTTCAGCTCTGTCGCGATCTTGCGCCAGCAGCCGACGAAGAAGTCCGCCCATTCCGCATCGTCCAGCATCTTCATCCCGCTTCCGCCGCGTCCGCCCGGCGGAACATGCATGTCCACGACGAGAGGAATGCCGTACTTGCGAGCAAGCGGCAGCACCTCGCCCTTAAGGACGCCGAGCTTCCAGTCGAGCCAGGCAGCGAAGCCCTTTGTGTCGGACGTCTTGCCCTTCCACTTCTCGCCCACCGGATACATCTGGTAGCGAGCGACCGTCGCGCCCCACTCCTTGATCGTCCTGAAGTCGTCCTCGCCGACGGTGAACTGCGAGAGCATGACCCCGCGCACCTGCCTGCGAGCGGCCACGTCCGGCGTGTACCGGGCCTTGAAAGGCGCAAACGCGTTCGCGCACAGCTCGAGAGCCGTCGCCGCAGCGCATATCGCGCACATTGCGTATTTGATCTTTCTCATTCCCTACCTGCTACCGCTTGCGCAGCTTCTTGAACCAGATGTACCTTGATATGTCGTCGATCTTCCCGCCCTTCAGCTCGCCGAACCTGACCAGCACCTGCGAGACGAGGGAAGACTTCAAGTCCCAGTTGTTGTTGAGCGTCGTCGCCCATGCGAAGCGCACCGCGCCGTCGTCGCCGCCGGGAACCACGTCCACGCCGTGCGTCCAGCCGAAGAGATGCTTGCCGACCACGTTGAAGTCCTTGTCGTACACGATGAAGTTCGGCGTCTGCGCGGCTTCGTCGGACGTATAGTAGCATGAATAGATGTATTTGCCGTCCGTCGTGATGTTCTGCGCCCCGCAGGTCGACTGCTCCCCGTGATCCACCAGAAACGGCTCGCCGATCGGCTCCAGCGTCTCCGCGTCGAACTTGCCGTAGTAGTTGGAGTGCCCGTCGTCCGAACCATCCCAGTCCTTCATGCCCATGCCGAGGATGATCGTCCCGTCAAGGCACGTGATGCCGTCGGCGGCGTTCTGCCACTCCGGCATCCGGCGCTCCCTGACCGGCTCCAGCGTCTCCGCGTCGTACACCCTTATCGCCGTGCAGCCCTTCTCGCCCTTCTTCTTCGGCGGCTCCCAGGCGCCCACATAGACCTTGCCGTTCCAGTAGCAGATGTCTCCGCCGTGCGGAACGGCCTCGACGCGCTTGAGGAACTGCCCCTTCCAGTCGGTCTTCACGACCTGGTTGTGGAACGAGAAGTAGAACGCGTTGGACGTGACGCACATTCCCTGCGAATGTCCGGGACAAGACCCGTTTATGACCTTCTTCACGGCGTCGGGCGCAGAGATGAACGCCTGCCAGCTTGGAACCTTCCAGGCCTCCGTCTCGGCGGACGCCTGCCCGGCCGCCGCGAACGCGGCGCCTGCGACCAACACCCTCAACGTCATTCCCCCTGCTGTCATCGTCTTCTCCCTTATACTGACACGTCCCGCACGATGTGCATTCCGTCGCGCTCAAGGCGGTACGGCTGCGTCCAGCCGACCTTCATCGGAGGATGCATCCTGTTTATGGCGTTCGGATAAGTCGCCGGCTCGTCGCTCTCCACGCGCGCCCTGACGTACAGGTCGTCCGCCGCGAGCGTGTACGACGCCCTCGCCGCCTCGCCTGCGCCGAACGTCACCGCCTTCGCGACGGCGCCCACCGCCTCAGAATACACCGGCACGCTTCGCGCTGGACGGTTGTCCTGCTGCGCAAACTCGACTGTCCGCACAGGCTCCACGCTCGCGCCGCTCTTCGTCGTTATGAACTTCACGGTGTACGCGACGCCGGCCTTCGCCGGAACCGACACGGAGAGCGTCCCGGTCCTGCGGTCGAACCTGATGTCCTCGAAATCGACTCCGCACGAAGCGTAGAAGTCGCCGCTCTTCATCGCGGCAAACAGCGCGGACGGCGTAAGCGCCGCGGCGCGCACTCCTATCCACGCGTCGCCGTACGTTATCCCGCACCTGCTCGTGCCGCTGTTCGGATACATGTGCGTGTCGTCCGTGCCGATGCCGTAGAGAAGCCTCTCGCCACGCTTGCATCTCGTCGCGTTCACCACGTCCCAGACGCGGTCGTTGTCGAATCCGTCCTTCGGCATAGTCCCTTCCGGCGCCCAGTCGCTGCCCGTGTTGCACACCTCGAAGAAGCGCACTTCGGGATTCGCGATTATGTCGCCCGGCAGTACGTCGTAGTAGCGCCAGTGCGGATGGTTCACGAAGAAGATGTACGGCGGATTCCCCTTGCTCGCCGCAAGCCGCCCTACCTGAACCCTCGTCTCGCGTATGACTTCGGAAATGGTCGTTCCGGTCATCCTTTCGATGAGGTCCGCCTTCTCCAGGCGCGGCAGAAGCGCGTCGATCCCGACGTAGTTCATGTGCACGTCGCAGCCCGCGTTGTCCGGAACCCCGACGCGCATCGTAACTTCGCAGCCCGGAATGAAGAGGAACCGGCCCTCCTCGTTGAAGCGCGCCGCAATCTCCGAAAGCGGCCTCATGCGCACATACGTCTTGTCGCCCTCCGTGCGCCACTGCGCGTCGGGAAACGCCGCCTTGTACGCTTCGAACACCGACGGCTCGATGGTCTTCGGCGGCCATCCGCTCGGCAGCTCGCCCACCTCCTTCCAGCGGTCGGCGTCCGCGCCTACGCGGTTGTGGTCCGTTATGGAATAAAAGTCGTAGCCGCCGTTCTTGTAGGCGGCCACGGCTTGTTCCGGCAATACGTATCCGTCAGACCAGCACGTGTGGGAATGGAGCATGCCCTTGTACCAGCGGGAGCCGCCGCCCGTCGCCCCCGCCGCGCACACGGCCTGCGGCAGGGCGATGGACGACGC
>JAEEZC010000005.1 GCA_016288465.1 Verrucomicrobiota bacterium
CGCCTCGATCGGCATCAAGCCTGTGTCGCAGGAGGGCACCGAGCGCCTCGTGAAGGCGGCTCTCGACTATGCCGTCGCGAACGACCGCAAGTCCGTGACGCTCGTGCACAAGGGCAACATCCAGAAGTTCACCGAGGGCGCGTTCCGCGACTGGGGCTACAAGCTCGCGCAGCGCGAATACGGCGCGACGCTCATCGACAAGGGCCCGTGGTGCGAGTTCAAGAATCCGAAGACGGGCCGCACGATCGTCGTCAAGGACTGCATCTGCGACGCGTTCCTGCAGCAGATACTGACGCGTCCTGCGGAGTACGATGTGATCGCGACCTTGAACCTCAACGGCGACTACGTCTCGGACGCGCTTGCGGCGACGGTGGGCGGCATCGGCATCGCTCCCGGCGCGAACATCAACTACCAGACAGGCGTGGCGGTGTTCGAGGCGACGCACGGCACGGCGCCGAAGTACGCGGGTCTCGACAAGGTGAACCCGGGCTCGCTCATCCTCTCCGGCGAGATGATGCTCAGGTACATGGGCTGGACCGAGGCTGCGGACAGGATCATCGCGGCGATGGACAAGGTGATCGCCGCGAAGACGGTGACGTACGACTTCGCCCGCCAGATGGAAGGTGCCAAAGAGGTGAAGTGCTCGGAGTTCGGCGATGCCCTCGCCGCGGCCATGTAAGGTCGCCCTGACGGGCGATGTCGCGCTTGAGCTGCCTGCGTCCTACTTCAGGGACGCAGGCTACGACGTCATGCCGCAGGACGCGGCGCTCGACGTGTTCAGGCCAGACTACGTCTACGACGTGACGTCCGCGGAGTCCGCGCTTGCGGGCGAGGTGGAGGGCTTCTACGACCGCAGGATGGAGAAGCTCGCGGGCTGCAGGTTCTCGCGCGACGGGCTGATGGCGATAGTCGACGAGTTCGAATGGTGGAGGGCGGCGGCGACTAAGAAGGTGCTTGCTGTCGACGCCGACGAGACGCTCTGGCGCGGAGTGCTTTCGGAGGACGGCGAGGAGGGGATCGTCCGCTGCGCCGAGTTCCAGAACGGGCTGAGGGCGCTTGCGGGCGACGGGGCGGCGATAGTGCTGCTGACAAAGAACGATCCGCCGTCCGGAGAGGAGGGAGGCCCTTTCGGACTGGACTTCGTCGCGGTCGCGAAGATAGGCTGGGGCGCCAAGGCGGACGGACTGGCCGAGGCGTGCCGCGAGCTCAATCTGCCGACGGACTCGGCGGTGTTCCTGGACGACAACGCGTGCGAGCGTGCGGAGATGGCGGCGCGGCTGCCAGACGTCGCGGTGGCGCCCTGGCGCGGATGGAGGGCTGACGGCGCCGCGGAGCCTCCGGCGGCGGAGCAGCGTCAGCTAGCGAGGCGGCTCAGGGAGTACTTCTTCGGCGGCATGGGCAAGACGGACGAAGACCGTCTGCGCGCGAGGGACTACGCGTCGCGGCGCCTGTCTTCGCCGTCCGCCTTCGCCACTGCGGACGACTACCTGGAGGATCTCGGGCTGTGGGTCGCGCCGTCGGCCGCGTCGGAGGGCGACCTCGACAGGCTTGCGCAGATGGCGGGCAAGACGAACCAGTTCAACGCGACGACGCTGAGGCGCACGCGCGAGGAGTTCGGGAGGCTGATCCGCGACGCGCGCAGGCGGGTGTTCGTGTTCAGGGCCGGCGACCGCTTCGGCGAGCAGGGGCTAGTCTGCTACGTGGTCGCGGACCTCGAGACGCGGCGCATAACGGACTTCGTGATGAGCTGCCGCGCGATGGGCAGGACGCTTGAGCGCTACGTGCTGGCGCATGTGAGGAGCAGTCTCGGGTACATGCCCGAGATAGACTACAGGCCGACGCCGAAGAACGGCCCGTTCGCGGCGTTTCTGGCGTCGCTGCCCGACGGGCTTGCGACGCACTACAGGGAAGTGCGCGGGGGAGAGTTGCCTTCGCGTGCGGCAAATGGTAAAATCAGAAGTCGATGAAGTTCGCAAATCCCGCATTTCTAGTTCTGGCTGCGCTGGTCCCGTTCGCGGGGCTGTTCTGGGCGTTCCTGCGCGCAAGGCGCGAAAAGGCGATGAGCCGTCTCGTCGCGCCGTCGCTGCGGGGGCGGCTGATGCCCGCAGGGGCGAATCTGTGGGGGCTGCAGGCGGCCTGCGTGATCGTCGGGCTCTTCCTCGCGATGCTCGCGGCGGCGCGTCCGCAGTGGGGGAGGTCGGCCGAGCGGTATGTCGGGCGCAGCCGCAACGTCGTCGTGGCGATAGACGTGTCGCGCTCGATGCTTGCGGGGGACGTGCGCCCGAACAGGCTGGAGCGCACGAAGGCGGACGTCGCGGACCTCGTGGACTCGCTCGGCGGTGACCGATGCGCGCTCGTGGCGTTCCGGCGCACGGGCGTGAGGATATGTCCGCTGACGACCGACAGGGGCTTTCTGAGAAGCGCGCTCGAGCAGCTGTCGCCGGAGTCGGCGCCGCGAGGCGAGACGGACCTCGGCTCGGCGATACGGGCGTCGCTAGACGCGCTGGACCCTGCGGCCGACGACCACAACGCGATAATCCTCATTTCCGATGGCGGGGACCTGCGCGGCGAGGCGCTGGCGAACGCGGAGCTCGCCAAGAAGCGGGGCATACCGATCTTCACGGTCGGCATAGGCGATCCGAGAGTCGGCGCGACGATTCCTGCCGAGGATGGGCGCGGCGTCCAGAAGTACAAGGGCGAGCCCGTGAAGGTGAAGCTGGAGGAGGCCGCGCTTGAGGCGATTGCGAAGACGTCGAAGGGGCGCTACGTTCCGCTTGCGACGTCCGGCACGGCCGAGACGACGCTGGGGGCGATATACCGCAAGTTCCTGAGGCAGGTTGCCGCGAAGGAGCAGAACGAGGAGTCCGAGCGGGCGGCGGACAGGTACCAGGCGTTTCTGGTGCCCGGGCTGGCGCTGCTCGTGGCGGGCGCATCGCTATCGAAGGGAAGGCTCGAAAGGAGCGGAAGGAAAGTATGACGGACGGCGAACTTGAAAGCTACGGGGCCGACGTGTTCTCAGAGCGGGCGATCCGCCGGCACCTGCCGAAGGCGGTCGCGACGAAGCTCATTGCGACGATGCGGGACTCGAGGCCTCTTGACCCGACGATCGCCGACGCGGTCGCCGAGGGCATGAAGAACTGGGCGATCGAGAACGGTGCGACGCACTTCACGCACTGGTTCCAGCCCATGACCGGAGGGACGGCCGAGAAGCACGACGCGTTTCTCGAGCCGGTCGGGCCGGCGAAGGCGGTGCAGCGCTTCTCGGGCAGGAACCTCATAGGCGGCGAGGCGGACGCGAGCTCGTTTCCGTCCGGCGGCCTGCGCTCGACCTTCGAGGCGCGCGGCTACACGGCGTGGGACCCGACGAGCCCAGCGTTCATCAAGCGCCACGAGAACGGCGCGACGCTGTGCATACCGACGGCGTTCTGTTCGTTCACCGGCGATACGCTGGACATGAAGACTCCGCTCCTTCGCTCGATACAGGCCGTGAGCCGCGCGACGGAGCGTCTGATGGGCAAGTTCGGCAAGCCCGCGGCGCACGTGGAGATCACGCTTGGCGCGGAGCAGGAGTACTTTCTCGTGGACAGGCGCTTCTACCTGAAGCGTCCGGACCTGCTGCAGGCCGGGCGGACGGTCTTCGGCGCGGCGCCGGCGAAGCACCAGCAGCTCGACGACCACTACTTCGGCTCGATACGTCCGCGTGTGCTCAAGTTCATGACGGAGGTGGAGCAGCGGCTCTGGAGGCTCGGCATACCGGCGAAGACGCGCCACAACGAGGTCGCGCCGGCGCAGTTCGAGCTTGCGCCGATGTTCGAGAGCCTGAACCTCGCCGTGGACCACAACATGATGATCATGGAGGTCCTTCGGCAGACCGCCGAGAAGAACGACTTGGTGTGCCTTCTGCACGAGAAGCCTTTCGAGGGCGTCAACGGCAGCGGCAAGCACTGCAACTGGTCCATTGCCTACGGTGGACGCAACCTGCTGACGCCCGGCGACGACCCGAGGGAGAACGCGATCTTCCTCACGGTGCTGTTGTCGGTGATCCGCGCGATTGACAAGCACGCTGACGTGCTGCGCATGACGACGGCGGGCGCGGGCAACGACCACAGGCTCGGGGCCAACGAGGCGCCGCCCGCGATAATCTCGATATTCCTTGGCGACGAGCTTAACGCGGTGCTCGACGCGATCGAGCAGGGGCGGCGCGGAACAGGCCGCTCCGGAAAGAAGTGCAAGCTGCGCATCGGCGTGGACACGCTGCCGGCGCTGCCGAAGGACACGACCGACCGCAACCGCACCTCGCCCTTCGCCTTCACGGGCAACAAGTTCGAGTTCCGCGCGCCGGGATCGTCGCAGAACTGCGCGAGAAGCCAGACCGCGCTCAACACGATCGTCGCGGAGTCGATGGACGCGATATGCGACAAGCTCGAGGCGATGAAGGGCGACTTCAACGAGAACCTGCAGAAGCTCTTGCAGAGGCTTGTCAAGGCGCACAGGCGCGTCGTCTTCTCGGGCGACGGCTATTCGTCGGACTGGCCGAAGGAGGCGGCCGGAAGGGGGCTTCCCAACCTGCGCGACACGCCTGCGGCGCTGGAGCCGCTGAGAGACCCCGCGAACGTGGCGCTCTTCTCGAAGTACGGGGTGCTCTCCGAGACCGAGATGGCGAGCCGCTGGGAGATCGGCATGGAGGACTACCGCCGCCGCATCCGCATCGAGGCCGGCATATCGCTCGAGATCGCGCGATCGATGGTGCGGCCCGTGGTCGCCGACGAGTTCTCGCGCCTTGCCGCGGCGCTCGGGAGGGCGAAGGCCGACGGACTGCGCACGGGCATCAAGGGACTCAAGGCGCTCTGCCTGAAGCTTGGCGCGTGCCTCGACGACCTGCACGTGAAGTGCGACACGCTCGAGGGCGCCCTCGCGCGCGGAGGTCACGAGGAGCAGATCGCCGCGGAGAACGACCTGCGCAAGACCGTGGACAGGCTGGAGGGGCTTGTCGACGACGCGCGCTGGCCGCTGCCCAAGTACCGGGAGATGCTGTTCGTCTACTAATTTGGTATAATCTGGACAAAGCAACCTAAGGAGAAACCCATGAGAGACCTTTTCATTGTCGGCGCAGGCGGATTCGGACGCGAGGCGGTCTGGACGGTCGAACGCATAAACAAGGCTGCGCAGCAGCCGCTGTGGAACGTCATCGGCTTCGCCGACGACGCGCCGGGCAAGGCTTCGGGCAACTTCGAGGGCTATCCGCTCCTCGGCACGCCTGAGAAGGCCTCCAAGGACAATCCGGGCGCGTCTGTGTTCATCGCGGTGGGCGACAACAAGGTGCGCAGGCAGATCTACGCGCGCCTTCGCGGGCACGACTTCCCCGCGCTGATCGACCCGTCCGCGCAGGTGTCGCCGACGACCGAGTTCAAGCACGGCACCTACATCGCGGTCGAGGCGGTCGTGTCGGTCGGCACCGAGATCGGCAAGTTCGTGATCATCAACGCGCGCGCCGGCGTGGGCCACGACTCGGTCGTGGGCGACTTCGCCAACATAGCGCCAGGAGTGTCGCTTTCGGGTCACACCAGGATCGGCGCGGACGTCTTCATGGGCACGAACAGCTGCACGGCTCCCGGGATGACGGTGGGCGACGGGGCGACCGTCGCATGCGGGACTCCGGTGCTGAAGAACGTCGAGCGCGGTGCGACTCTGAGCCCGTTCGGCACGCTCAAGGCGTAGCGCGCGGTTTCCGCGCGCCTGCTTTCCCTTCGCGGAAAAGACAATCTACTTTTATCGGAAACGACAACAAACTGTTGTTTCTTTTCGCCTGCTTTTTGGTATAATGCAGGCCGAAGCCGGCGAACGTCTCGCCGACGGCAACAAATCCAAGGAAACGCACAAATGGACTTTTCGAGCACCGTGAAAGGCTCCCTCCTCGAGGGCTTCTACCCGAAGGGCTGGGACATGAAGAAGATCGACAAGTGCTGCGCCAACAGGCCAGAGGACGTCTGCAAGCCGCAGAAGTTCTGGAACAAGGGATTTGAGCCCGTGCCCTGCGGCGACCTCGTCGAGTTCGAGGTCAAGATGGGCCACGAGATCGCCTCCGAGATAAGGAAGGCCAAGGAGGCCGGCGGGAAGATCGCGTTCATTCTGCCCGTGGGCCCGATGGGCATGTACAAGTGGGCGGTCTACTTCCTCAAGGAGTGGAACGTCTCCTGCGACCACGTCTGGTGCTTCAACATGGACGAGTGGGCCGACGGCAAGGGCAACACGCTCGTCGGCGACGCGAGCTTCCAGTACGCGATGGAGCAGGCGTTCTACAACCCGCTCGGCAAGCTGACGGTCCCGGCGGACCACCGCAACTTCGCGACGAAGAAGAACCTGCCGACCTATCCGAAGAAGATCGCGGCGCTCAAGAAGGCCGGCGCGAAGCTCGTGCTTGTGTACGGCATCGGCCGCATGTGCCACATCGCGTTCTGGGAGCCGACGATCGGCGCCGAGTTCTCGCGCGACGCGGCCTGGCTCAAGCAGCCCTACCGCATCGGCGTGAAGCGCCACCCGCTCACCATCGAGCAGAACGCGCAGACGTCCTTCCAGAGCCGC
>JAEEZC010000076.1 GCA_016288465.1 Verrucomicrobiota bacterium
GCGGAGACGTGGAACACGGTCGGGGCGAGCTCGCCCGCGATCTTGTACATGTTCGGAATCATCAGCAGCAGGCCCTGCGACGCCGTGAACGTCGTCGTGAGCGAGCCCGTCGTCAGCGAGCCGTGGACAGCGCCGGCGGCGCCGCCTTCGGACTCCATCTCGACGATCGAGGGAATCGAGCCCCAGATGTTCGTCTTGCACATCGACGCGAGTTCATCGCACGTCTCCGCCATAGGCGAGGACGGCGTGATCGGGTAGATCGCGGCCACTTCGGAGCACGCGAACGCAATTTGGGCCGCGGCCGTGTTGCCGTCAACCATGATCTTCTTTGCCATTTCCTGTCTTTCCTGTTAGGTTAACCTAGTAACGAGAAATCAATAGTGTGTATTATACCGTCTTTTCTGAGAGTATTCAAGCGGTTAGACTAAGCTAATATACCTTTTGGCCATAGCACTGAACGACTAGTCCGTACCTACGAGCGCCTAGGGCCGCCTGCCCTGCCAGAAATCGCGCCCGGCATACTCCTGCGGCGGAACGTAGCCATGCTCGGAGCCCTGCACCCATTTGATCGACTTGTTGTCGCCGGGGATGTTGTTGTAAAGCTTCGCAAGGCCCATGGGCGGACAGCAGTAGTCGCCAAGTCCGGCTCGTGTGATGTTCGTGCGGCACGTCGTCGGAATTCGCTTGGCGAAATTCACGGCGTCATAATAGCCCATGGCCTCGGTCCAGGGTATGTACCAGCCGTCGCCGGACGCCCGCTTTGCCAGGCGGTCGGTGTAGCTGTACATGTCGCAGCACCAGGTGATCGCCGAGTCGGCAACAGTCACCCCTTCTCCGCAGGCCGCCGCCCAAATCGTCTGGAGGCCGCCCTGGCTGCCGCCGCTGGCCTTGAGGTCCCTGGCGTTCCACCCCTTCACTGTCTTCAGGAACTGGAGGGCGCGCTTTACGCGCAGAACCATCCCGTTGAAATACGCGGTCTCGGGATCCGCATTCTGCTTTGGATCGAAGGCGTAGCTGCGGCCGTTCGAGCGAATCGAGCTCCTTAGCTGCTCAAGATCGGCCTTTGTCGCGCCGAACGCGGGAAGCTTCATGCCGTGCGCGTTGATGTTGAGGACGATCTCACTGTCCCTCGCCCAGTCCCCGGGCATGTGGAAATCGGGATTGTAGCCGCTGTATCCGTGCGTTTCAAGATGGGCGGGGAACGTCTTGCCCTCGTCCACGGCCGTCGGAACGGAAAGGTAGCCCGTGACAGGCCGAATGCCCTCGGCGCAGGCAATGCTGACGGCATAGAGACGGGCCTTCTTGTTCCGCTGAGGAATCTCCACCTTTTCAAGCAGCTTGACCGGCACCTTGTCCAGGCGCTCGAACTGCTTCGCCCAGAACGCGTCGAAGTCGGCGGGCTCCTTGTGCGAGGCGAGCTTGTCAATCTCGACGCCTGCGCCGCCGTCGAAGAACACGTTCTTCTTTGTACGCTCGAAGGCGTTCATGGCCTTCTTGCCCTCGGGCGTAGTGGCGTCGCCCGTGAACGTCTTCGTGAAGCGCTTGCCGTCCTTGTCGAGCACATACGCCACGAAGCGCACGAATCCCGGCTTGTCAAGGCTGGTCTTGTAGACGAACGGCTTGCCAGTGAAGGGAACCTTGCCCTCCTCGAAGTTGCCGTAGTCGTCGGAACGCTGCCACCAGAGAGAGTATTCGCCCTCCGGCACAGACCCCTGCACGCCGACGGTCTCCAAGGTGAACATCATCTCCTCGCCCGGCTTGTAATCGATCGGGCTCTTGTTGGTCGTGCCCTTGATCCACGCATTGTCCAGCACACCTGCATACACGGACATCGCGGCCAAGAACACGGCGGCGAACGTTCCTTCCCTGCGCATAGTCATCAGCTCCTCCTTAGGTTCTGTTCTGTCCTGTTCCGTCAACACCGGCGCGGCACGGCACCGCGCCGCGAAACGCCGGAAAACGTTTCGTGGTATTATATCAAACTTTGGCCTACTCGATGCGGTTGCCTTCCACTACGACTCCCCCGCATGTCTCGGGGTCGTAGGCGACGCCCGGCGCCTGCACGTTCCGCGAATCCCGATAGACGTTGTCCACGATCCTGACGTCCCTTGCGTTCGTCATGAAGAACTGCGACCTGTACGGAAGCTCCTTGCGGCGCGATGTCGGATCCTCCATCACATTGCCCCGGACCACCACGTTGCTCACGCTCGAGAGATACGCCACCACGCCCGTGCTGTCGCGGAATCGGTTGTTCTCCAGCAGTATGCCGCTGATGATCGGATAGTCCGTCGTGTCCTGCGAGGGATCGGTGCGCAGGTATATTCCGGTGTATATCGAGCGCTGACGGTGCGCCACGTAGCTTCCGGAGGGATTGACCGTGTCGAAAAGGTTCCCCCTTATGACCACGTTGCTTACGCCGTATCCCTCGCTCCAGTGATTGTACGTGTAGCCCGTCTCTATCTTTATCGCCCCCATCTCCTGATGGCGGAACACGTTGTTCTCGACCGTCACGTCGCGGGCGAGGATGAGCAGCGCGCGGGCGCGGTTGTCGTGGAAGTAGCAGTTGCGCACTATGACGTTGCGGGTGTCGAACGCCCAGTTGAAGAGGATGAAGCCGTCCTTCGTCTCTTCGGGGACGTCCTCGGCGAAGGTGACGTCGTAGTCGTTCCTGCTCTCGGGAACGCGCTTGGCCTCGACAAGCGTGCCGAAGAAGCCAGTAGGAGAATAGTCGCCGTTGCGCAGCTCGATCCGGTCGCCCTTCCTCGCAGTCGACATGACCCACGAATGCACGGTGCGGACGGTCCGCCTGCCGGTCCGGCGCGCGAACGCGGTGCTGTCGTGCATGTTCATTATGTCGTCCGCGCCAAGAGAGAACTCGCAGTTCTCGAGCTTGATGAACCCGCGGCTCTGCCCGATGTGGAAATGGTCCGCAGTGCACGTGATGACGCGCTTCGGATCGTCCTTCGGAGGCACGATGTCAACGTGGTCGAACGCGACATGGTGCGACTTCCCGCTCATCACGAAGGCGTGGCCCGGCGTCGAAAGCACGGTCACGTTCTCAAGCCTGAGATGCTCGACGTCGTCGAAACTGAAGCCGTTGTAGTGGTAGTAGTAGTGCTGAAGACGGTAGAGACGCCCGACGACGAGCCCGTCAGGCGTCGCCTCGACGCGCACGGTGCGTCCGTCCAGCCAAGTCTTCTTCAGCCTGTCCTTCGGCCGCCTGTTCATGTCGAGCCAGCGCGTCACTCCGTCCTCCACGCCGACGGACCTCGTCTTCGGATCGTACGCCGAAAGCATCGTGAACGCCGCGTTCTTGTCGGGGAAGTCCGTGTAGTCCGCGAACTCGAGGTCGAAGGACTTCGAGTCGACGCGCTTCACCTTGACAATGCTCGCAAGCGGCTCCCGGGACCAGTCCCAGTCGAGCGAGAAGTTCACGAGCCTGGTCCGCTTCGCGCGGCGCAGACTGAGAAACGCGCCGTCATGCCTGTACGACACGAACACCGAGCCGCCTCCGTCGAACGTGAAGTCGCTGAAACCGTCAAGCACAAGCGGCGAATTCGTGTTCAGCGCATACCTGCCACGCCGCAGAACAAGCCTCGACGCCCCCTTCGCCTTAGCGTCCGCAAACGCCGCGCGCAGTGCGGCCGTGTTGTCCGCATTGGTCTCCGAGACCCCGTAGTCAGCGCAGTCGAGAGCAGGCCCCGTCGCGTTCCGCGGCGCATCGACGTCGAACTCCGCCGCGCCCTGCGGAAGATTGGCGAGCGCGGCAGAGCTCTTCTCCGCGCCGCGCTTCGCCGGAACGAACGCAAGCGGAGTGCGTTTCTCGATCCTGAGGTCGGCGACTTCGGCCTTCAGCCTGTTCCAGCCGTGGAACTGAAGGCGGTAGTCGGTCTCACAGCCCGCCTCGAACCTCATCTCGCAGTCCTTCCATTCGCCTTCAGTCGGCTTGACGCTCAGCGATGCGACGTCCTTCCCGTTGTCGCCGCTGCCCTTCGGGCGCACCAGCACGTAAAGGTGCGACTTCTCTCCGCAGCCCTCAACTCGAGCCCTGAACCTGACAAGGTACCTATCGCCCGGGACGAAGTCCTCGGATGTCATCGCGTACCGCTGCCAGCCGAGATTCGGCCTGGCGGCAGAGCTGTCGATGACGAGAGTGCCGTCGGAGGCGACATGGGACGCGTTCTGGCAGACCACCAGCGCCGCAGCTAGAAAGATCACGCTTGTCATGGTTATGTTTCCTCTGTAGGGCGCAAGCCCGTGTGTCGAACCTTTCTGTCAGAGCCTACAACATGTCGAGCGGCACCTTGCGCGACGAACCGGGAATGTCGGCGACGAACCTCGGCAGGGAAAGGCCGCCTATGCGCTCGGCGCAGTACGCCTCGATTTCCTTCGCCTTCTCAAGAGGCACGGAGAACCGCTCGTGCACCCCTTCCACCGGATCGCACTGGAAGACGTAGTACGGACGTATCCGCGCGGCGGAAAGCGCCTTCAGAAGGGACAGCATCGCCTCCGGCCTGTCGTTCACTCCCCGGAGAAGAACGGTCTGCGACGAAACGGGCACGCCGCGGTCGACAAGCCTCGCGCACGCCTCGGCCGCGCGTCGCGCCTCGGCAGCGGTGTTGATGTGAACGTTCGCCCAGACTTTCCCGGAACGCGCGAGAATGCGGGCCAGGCGCACCGTGACGCGCTCGGGACGGTCAACCGGCGCACGAGTGCAGATGCGGACAATGTCGACATGCCCGATTGCGGCAAAGGCGTCCACAAGGCGCTTTATCCTCGCGTCGGAAAGCGTCAACACGTCCCCGCCCGACAAAAGCACGTCCCGAACCTCGCCATGGCGACTGACAAAGTCGACGCACGCCGCCAGCTTTTCGGGCGTGTCCACGACAGGCGTCTTGCCGAGTATGTGCCGACGCGTGCAGTGCGCGCACACGCCGAAGCAGCGGTCTGTCGTCATCAGAAGCACTCTGTCCGGAAAGCGTCTCTTGAGGCCCTCCGGAAGCCCCTTTTTCGGGGCCAGCTCTCCGTACGGATCGCGCGAGACGCCCAGAACCGCACTGTCGTGACTCTTCATCCGCCGCAACGCCCCACTTATTCAGCGCAGCGCCAGGCAGACGCCCCAGTTCAGCGCAAGCGAGTACAGATTCGCAAAGAAGTCGTCGATGACGATCCCCGCGCCGCCGTTGATGGACTGCAGCCCGCGGCACGGCCACGGCTTCAGTATGTCGACCGCACGGACAATGCAGAAGAACACAATCATGCTCCACCAGGGAAGCGAAAGAAGCGGAATGCCGATGAACGCAATCGGATAGAGCATCCACTCGTCAGCCGTGATCCGCCCGTCGTCCTTCACGCCGAGCGTCTTCTCCGCCGAGCCGCAGAACGGAACGGCAAGCAGCGCAAGGCCGAGGCATACCGGGATCTGGACGACTACCGGCAGCAGAGAGACCGCATAGGCAAGCACAACGCCCGGAAGCGAACCTATCGTTCCGGGCGCGATCGGGGCGATGAGACCGAGACCAAACCCGGTCGCCACGAAGAGCGAAAGCTTCTTCACTTTGCAGGCGCCGCAGGGGCTGCAGGAGCCGGTGCGACAGGCGCTGCAGGAGCTGGCGCAGGCGCGGGCGCCGCAGGAGCCGCAGGCGGCAGTTCAGGCGCAACATCGGGAAGCGCGGGAACCTGCGCGGCAGGCGCCTCCGCCTCGCGCGCCATCAGAGAATGGGAATGGACCGTGGAGGTAAGACGCGCGAGGACAAGGGTGTTGATGAGGAACACGGCGCCAAGAACCGCCGTCGTCTTGATCAGCACGTTGCCTGCATCTGCACCAAGAGACGCCTCAAGCATGCCACCGCCGATCGCACCGCCCAGACCGCCTTCTTTCGGCTTCTGAAGCATCACGACAAGCGCAAGCATGAGGCACACAACGACCTCGATGACGTACAGCAGCACAATGAAAATCGACATCTAAACCCTCCGCAACATTGAAACCATCAACTCTTCATCAGGCAACCTGGTGGGCGATACTGGACTCGGACCAGTGACCCCTACCGTGTGAAGGTAATGCTCTAACCAACTGAGCTAATCGCCCGGGGTGCTTATTGCGGAGTAGTATATCAAAAGCATTGCGCATCTGTCAATTGGGAAGGCAATGAAAATGAAAACGAATGGCTGCGGCGAAGCCCCTCCAGAGGACAATCCGTTTCCCTAGGTAGGGGATTTCCATTTCCAACGTTGGAAATTTTCGTTTCCTACGTTGGAAATTTTCGTTTCCTACGTTGGAAATTAGACAGGCTTCGATTTCACAGGCTTTCGCCAGGGAAGAAGCACAGGGGAAGGCGCGGCAGATGAGGGCGCTTCCCGACAAGGGCCTTCAGCACATAGGCGGCGAAGTAGTCGTCGTCGAAGAGTATTGCGTACGGAAGATTCCGTCTGTTGCGCTCGTCGGCAAAGAAGTCCGCGACCGTCTTGTAGCCAGCCTTCCTGACGGCTCCAAGGCTGACGCCATCCCCTTCGAACTTGTGCATCACCCGCCGAACGTTGAAACCGGCGGCAAAGAGCTGGTTCTTGAAGCTGCGATCCATCAGACGGTCGAAGTCGAATTCGAGAATGCTCTTCACGCGTCGCGCCTTGAGGGCGCATATCAGCTCGTCATAGCATGGCCTTGCATCATTCTTGACCGATCGCCTTAGGATAGCTGCGAGTGTAGCCTCCAAATTCCCCTGAAACGATGGGGCCGCTCGCGACCTTTTCGCGCTGGGCCACA
>JAEEZC010000077.1 GCA_016288465.1 Verrucomicrobiota bacterium
GGGGGGGGGTAATTGCATATTTGCGCTTATGACGGTTGCCGCGCTCGCGTACAGCGCACAGGCGACGCCAGGCGTGCAGATCAACAGCGTATTGCAGCGCTGGCCCTGGAACAACAAGGTTGACATAAACTACACGGTGACGGACGGCCAGGACGTCTCGCGCGACGTCTTCTGCAAGCTCGTCTTCAACGCCACGGTCAACGGCCAGACGTACACCATCGACGGCACGACCATCGGCGCGGACGCATCGTCGGGTACGCACACGGCAACGTGGGACAATCCGCCTGCTGGCGTCAAGACGGCGAACTGCACGATGACGGCGACGCTTCTCTCTGCCGACGTTCCCAGCGGCAACGACTACATGGTCATCGACCTTGCGACAGGCTCAATCGCCTTCGAGGGTCTCTACAAGACGCAGGCGGAGTCGAACGCGCGCTACAACACTGCGACCTACAAGACGACGAAGATGGCGCTTCGCAAGGTCGCGGCTGGCGGGACGTATCCGACGGGAAGAAACTCGGTTGCCAGCGACCGGGAAAGAACATGGACGACCGACCGTGACTACTATCTCGGGATTTTCAATGTCACGCAGAGTCAGTACATGAATCTTGGCTTCTCCAATCCGTCGCCTTCCGAACAGCAGGCTGATTCGGCGAACGCGGCTTCAGATCTCGACTATGCCGCACATCGCCCTGTTACGAGAGTTGCCTACGACACCCTGCGCGTGAGCGGCACGGCCCCTGCGGACGCTGTGCCGACTTCGTCCGATGCCAGCAGCCCGTCCTGCCTCCAGAGACTCAATCTCAAGACCGGGAACAAGTACGGCTTCGACCTGCCTACGGAGATCATGTTCGAGATCGCAGCCCGCGCCGGTGCGACGACCAAATACTGGTGGGGAGATGACGAGGATGCCACAAAGGTTGCCTGCAAGGGTAATTCAAGTGGGGCCAGAGCAGTGGGTTTGTTCCCTGCGAACATCTGGGGCTTCTACGACATGGCAGGCAACGTCTCGACCTTCTGCCGCGATACGCAGGCGGATGGGGATACGCTGGAAAATCTGCACGAAGCGCCTGATCCATGGACGCCAGTCGGGCGCGCAGAGTATGGTTATGCGCAAACCAGGCAGGGAAATTACAGCAATACCTCTAGCAGCGCCCTGCTTCAAGCCTCTACTCGCGGAGCAAACTATTCGAATGGCTCTTCGAATGGCGGCTTGGTGGGACGGTCTGAACAGAAGTTCACGTGTGGCTTCCGCGTCGCGTACATCGTGAAGTAAGCTGCAGGAAATCAGGAGGTGGCCATGAAGAGAACATCGCTATCTGTCGCGTGTGTCGCGGCACTTGCCTTTGCGGGTCACGCCGACGACATCAACGTTACTTCCTCGTCCGTCTCGTTCCGTCTTGACACGACGGGGCCGGCGTATTCCGTCGCTTCTGCCGCGGAGGCTTCTTCGCCCTGTCAGGTTGCGTGGCGAAAGGGCGAGACGGTCAAGGTGGTCTCGCCGAGCGGCACCGAGACGACACTGGTCTCGAACGCAGGCAGCGCTGGTTCCGCGAGCTTCGCGCTGACTGGCGGCGGACTTTGGAACTTCACCAATTCCAAGGAGGGAACGGCTGTTGTCGGCGTGCCGTGGTACGTCTTCGGCGACGGCGGCGAGCTCGTTACGAGCGGAAGCCAGACCGGGCTTCTCGACACCGCGAAGGAAGGTCCCGACCGTCGCATGGTGCTCGGCAAGACCATGCCTGTCGCCTATTCGGGCGACGGGTGGCTCAAGGCCGATCCGTCCGCCGCGTCGACGCTGACGTTCGCGACGCCGTCCGGCGCTTCTGCCAGCACGAACCTGACGGGCAACGGCGGAGTCGCGTTCAAGCCGACGACGCGCGGCACGTGGACGCTGTCGCTGGCGTACGGTACCACGACTCTGACTGCTGACGTGACCGTCAATCCGATGGCGCTTGTCGTCACTCTTCGGTGAACGGGCGCACGTCCATCTTCACAATCGTTCTCGGCGCGGCACTTGCCCTTGCGGGTCGCGCCGACGATTTCGCCGCGAACTCGACGAACGTCTCGTTTCGCCTTGACACGACAGGTCCTGCGTATTCCGTAGGGTCCGTGCAGGAGGCGACTACGTGTCCCGTGACATGGCGCAGGGGCGAGACGGTCACGGTCGTCGCGCCGAACGGCGCAGAGACGACGTGCGTCTCGAACGCCGCGGAAGACGGCCATGCCGAGGTGTCGTTGGGCAGAGGCGGGCTTTGGCGCCTTTTCAATTCGAAGTCGGGGACGGCGATGGTCGGCGTTCCCTGGCATGTCTTCGGCGACGGCGGCATGCTTGCGGCGAGCGGAGCCTTTTCGTGGCTTCTCGACACTGCGATGGAAGGGGGGAGCCGCCGCATATGGCGCAGGAAGACAATGCCCGTCGCATATTCGGGCGACGGATGGGCGGGAGTCGATCCGTCCGCCGCCTCGACATTGACGTACGTGTCGCCGTCGGGCGCGGAGTTCGTCGAAACTCTTGCCGGACTTGGAAACCTGGTTTTCGATTCGACTGCGAAAGGAACATGGACGATGAAACTTTCATGCGGAACAGCGACCTTCCTGGCATCGGTGATCGTGAGCCAGCTGCCCTCGTTTATGGTCACGTACGGCGCTCCGGCACGCGAGTCCTGGTCGGTGGAGGTGGAAGGACAGCCTGTCGTCCTTAAGCGGCAGGCGACGATCACCCATCCGAACGACGGCGGCGAGCCGTATGTGGACGAGCTGAAGGGAGGCTGGTACCAGTACGGGCGCTTTACGCTCCAGAAGCCGGTGGAAGTGCGAGTGCGCTCGACGCGGAGCCTCACTTCGCTCAGGATCGTGCCCGAGAAGTACGGAGTGAAGCCCCGCCGCATTTCGGACAGGGAAGTTGCGGTCTCCATTGTGCGTCCGTGCCATCTGTCGTTCGAGTCCAACGGAAGGAAAGGGGCACTGCATCTCTTCGCCGACGCGTCCGCTACGCCTCCGTCGCCGGGGCAGGAAGTCATCTACTACGGCCCCGGCGAGCACATGCTCAATCCGGCGGAGCTGACGCTGCACTCCGGGCAGACGCTCTATCTGGACGAAGGCGCTGTCATACACGGTCGCGTCGCGGCGTGCGGGGAGAACATCGAGATTATCGGGCCGGGCACGATCAACGGCAGCAGGTTCGAGCGGTTCAAGGGACCGTCCGGCGGCAGCTTTTTCTGGATACACAACGCGACCAACGTGACGGTGAGGGGAGTGACGCTCACGGCTCCGAACAAATGGACGGTCATGGTCAGGGAAAGCGACCGCGTCCTTTTCGACGAAGTGCGCGTCCTAAGCAGCAACATGATCAACGACGACGGCATAGACATCGTCAATTCCAGGAACGTCACGATCCAGCACTCGTTCATACGGACGCAGGACGACAACATCTGCACGAAGGGGATAAGCTATCCGATGAATCCCGAGGACTCGCCGCCGGTCGAGAACGTCCACGTCGAGGACTGCGAGCTGTGGTGCGACTCGGCGAACACGTTTCGGCTCGGCTACGAGTGCGACACGCCGTACATGAAGGGCGTCACGGTGCGCAACGTGGACGTGCTGCACTTCTCTCCGCATCCGCCCATTCCGGTTTCGTACACCTGGAGTCATGCGATCTTCAAGATACAGACGGCCGACGGCGTGGAGTTTTCGGGGCTGGACGTAAAGGGCGTAAGGATCAACGCCGAAGGCAACGACATCAACCTTGTCATAGCCGAGCCTAAGCCGACGGCGGTTCCGCGCGAATCGTGGTCGAACAAGTATCAGTACACGCGCGGCGGCTCGATACGCAACTGCCGGTTCGAGGACATTTCGGTCGTGGGCAAGAAGGAGGGCTTTGTCGGGGGCATACATCTTCTTGGGCGGACGGCTGAAGAGTCGGTTTCGGACATGCATTTCTCGAACATACGCTATTTCGGCGAGCCAGTCACCGGTACGTCCGACTGCGTCAACATCGGCTCCTACGCCTCGGGCGTCTTCGAATAGTCGGGCCGGGCACCAGATCCGAGCCAGGGACCGAGCATCGGAAGTCGCCTAGCCTGAAAAGGCCGGGAAAGAGGGCGAATTCGCAAAGACGGGCGGTTCGACTTTAGCTGAAGAAGGCGAATTTTGAGCTACACGGAGGGGAATTTTGAGCCGCACGGAAGGGATTTTTGAGCTACACGAAGGGGAATTTTGAGCCGCACGGACCGGATTTTTGAGCCGCACGCCCGGAACGCCCTAGCCTCATCAAGGGGATTTATGAGCCACACGCGGACGAATCTTGCCTTGAACCATACTGCGGCAGCTTGTAGTGGATGGTGCAGACCCTGGCATCGGGCCGCTTCTTGGTGTAGCAAAGCTCGATGAATCCGCTGTTCCTGAGACTTGCGACAACCCTCTTGACCGATGCAAGGCTGACATTCAGCCTCTTCGCCATCTGGCTGAGGGACGGCGTGACGAGCAGGGTCGTCTTGTCCATTCTGCTTTCAAGGTCGCACAGCACCTGCTCGTCGAGATCGAAGGGCAGGGATGTCGGTCTTCCTCTTGGTCTTCCCGTGGCTCTGTGATTCTTCATTGCGCGCATTTTACCATAATTCAGCCGTTGCAGACAAACAGGAAGTCCCTCTTGTCGCCGCCGGTCCCAGTCGACGTTGCCGCTGTTTTTCTCACTCATGCTCGGGAGAATGTGGTATAATGAACAATACCGAGAAGGAGAGACCCATATGTCTTTTGCCGTTTTAGAGGAGAAGATGTCGCGAGTTTCGCCGCAGTTTCTTGACGAACAGTCGGCCTTCATTGATTTTCTTCTGTACAGGCAGGGTGATGTCGCGGCGGCAACTTGCGCGCATCGCAAGACACCTGGGGCACGCAGTGGCTTTGGTGCGCTTAGGGACAAGATTACGTATATTGCCCCGGATTTCGATGAGCCGGTAGACGATTTCGCTGAGTATATGTGATGCGGTATTTGCTGGATACTCATGTTATTCTCTGGTACGCCCAGGGAAGTTCCGAACTTGCCGGAGCCGTCCGCAAAATCATTGCGCATGAAGAGTGCTGCTTCAGCGTAGCTTCGCTATGGGAGATTGCCATTAAGCAACGGCTTGGGAAGTTGAATTGCAGGGTGGCGATGCCTGAACTTGCAAAGTTCTGCGAAGGAGAGGGTTTTGAACGTCTGGCGATTGAGCCAGAGCATGTCGAGCGCACGAAGGCTCTTCCGGACATCCACAAGGATCCTTTTGATAGGCTTCTGATCGCTCAGGCGCAAACTGAGAATCTTGTTATAATCACGTGAGACGCTCAGATTCCGAAGTACGATGTGCCGACAGTCTGGTAGCCGTGGCGCTTGGTAATCGCGGATGATACGTCAAGGTGCGCTCGAAGTTGGGTGCGATACCTGTCGTTCGATAAGCCGCCTTGCCGCAGTCCGGGTTCCAGAACAATTTCGCGACAGAACAATTTCGCGGTTGTGGACGGTGTGGCGTTTTGATATAATGCCTTTAGGCGGCTGCGCCGCGGTGTTCTGGAAATGGAGGATAGCAGGGTAATGGAAAACATCAGGTTGACGATCGCCGTCTGGCTGGCGGTCGTCATGTCTTTCGCGGCGTTCGCGCTTCGTGCGGATTCCCTTGATCGCGTTCTCAAGGCGGCGGAAAGGGGTGACGCCGTCGCGCAGTACAATCTTGGAGTGCATTACGCCGTCGGAAAGGTCGTGGAGCAGGACTTCGCCGAGTCGGCCAAGTGGCATCGCAGGGCGGCAGAACAGGGTTTCGCGAAGGCGCAGTGCATGATGGGCGTGATCTACGCCAACGGCAGGGGCGTCGCAAAGGACATGGCCGAGGCGGCGCGGTGGTACCGCAAGGCCGCAGAGCAGGGCGATCCCGACGCGCAGAACAATCTCGGCTGGTGCTGTGCCAACGGACAAGGCGTGGCGAAAGACCCTGTCGAGGCCGTGATGTGGTACCGCAAGGCCGCAGAACAGGGGAATTCCAACGCGCAAAACAACATGGGCGTGCGCTATGCTCATGGCGATGGCGTGGAGAAGGACCCGGCCGAAGCCGTGAAGTGGTATCTCAGGGCCGCGGAGCAGGGGAACTCCGTCGCGCAATTCAATCTCTGGGCGTGCTACCGGAAGGGCGAGGGAGTGACGCAGGACAAGGCCGAGGCGGCGTGTTGGCTGCGCAAGGCGGCGGAGCAGGGACATGCGGACGCGCAGTACAACCTAGGGTCGTGCTACGAGGATGGCGAAGGAGTTGCAAAGGACATGTCCGAGGCCGTGAAGTGGTGGCGCAGGTCGGCGGAGCAGGGGGTCGCCGTGGCGCAGAGCCGTCTGGGCAGTGTGTTCTGGACCGGCAGAGGCGCGAAGAGGGATTTCGTCGAAGCTGCGAAATGGTACCGCAGAGCCTCGGAGCAGGGGTTCGACATTGCGCAGTACGGCCTGGGCTGCTGCTACGCGAACGGTGAAGGAGTGGCGAGGGACATGGTAGAGGCGGCGAAGTGGTGGCGCAAGGCTGCGGATCAGGGGCATGCGGATGCGCAATACAATCTGGGGGTGTGCTACGAGAACGGCGAAGGTGTTGCGAAGAACGCGGCAGAGTCGGCGAAGTGGCATCGCAAGGCGGCTGAGCAGGGAATCGTGGACGCGCAACACCGCCTTGGCTATTGCTATGCATACGGTGATGGTGTGGCGAAGGACCCGGTCGAGGCTGTGAAATGGTGGCGCAAGGCGGCTGATCAAGGGGATGCGAAGGCTCAGTACAATCTGGGCTGCTGCTATGCCGTCGGCGAAGGCGTTGCGAAGGACATGGCGGAGGCGGTGAAGTGGTGTCGAAAGGCGGCGGAGAGGGGAATTGCCGAGGCTCAGTGCAATCTTGGACGTAGCTATGCCTATGGCGACGGCGTGGCAAAGGACATGGCAGAGGCGGAGAAGTGGCTGCGCAAGGCGGCGGATAGGGGGAATGCCGAAGCGAGGCGGCTGCTGGACGACATGCGGAACCGCGACAAAGTCGCCGGCCTTCTGGGCGAGCTGACGGGGTTCGTTGCCGTTCTTCTCGCCGTCGCATTGTTCGTCCGTTGGAGAAAATCGCGCAAAAGGCCGTGACTCGGCGCCGATTTTAGTAGAACTACAGACGATGAATTTGGTAAGATATGCGCAATTAACCGAACTAAGGAGCCCAAGAATGTCGAGAGTTATGCTGATCGGTGCCGGCGGAGTCGCCGGAGTTGCAGCTGCGAAGATGGCGCAGAATCCGGACGTTTTCGGCGAAGTCCTGATAGCCTCGCGAACCAAGGCGCGCTGCGACGCGATCAAGGCGGACGTCGAACGCCGCGCTTCCGAGGGCAGGGGCGTGTGGGCCAGGGCCTCCAAGGCGCCGGCGAAGGTCTCGACCGCGCAGCTCGACGCGATGGACGTCGCCGCGACGACTGCGATGATCAGGGACTTCAAGCCCGACCTCGTCATGAACATCGCGCTTCCGTATCAGGACCTCGCGATCATGGACGCATGCCTCGCGGCAGGCGTGAGCTA